>NZ_JBKICJ010000004.1:0-167442 GCF_046569675.1 Parvimonas pharyngis | reverse complement strand
GGTTGTGGGTTCGAGCCCCACCCTGGGAGCCAATGTGCCGGGGTGGCGGAACTGGCAGACGCACAGGACTTAAAATCCTGCGATGTTAACTCATCGTACCGGTTCGATTCCGGTCCTCGGCACCAGTCTTTTTTTTTATATCGCGGGATGGAGCAGTTTGGTAGCTCGTCGGGCTCATAACCCGAAGGTCGTAGGTTCAAATCCTGCTCCCGCAACCATAAGAATAATCGAAAGATTATTCTTTTTTTATTGTATAAATTAGTAAATAACTATATTTATGGAGTTTATAATTTGATTTTAGAGATTATTTATGGTAAAATTAAACAGTAAGGAGGCAGATATGAAAGAGAATTATCAGTTATTATTGGACAATATAATAAAAGAAAATGAAAAAAATAATTATGCACCAACTCTTCTACTACATTCTTGTTGTGGACCTTGTAGTAGCTATTGTCTTGAGTATTTGTCAAATTATTTTAGAATTACAATTTTTTACTATAATCCAAATATTTATCCAAAGGAAGAATATTTTTTCAGAGTTGAAGAACAAAGAAAACTTATAGAAAAAATTAACGGAAAGTATCCAATAGATATGGTTGTTGGTAAATATGATGTAGATAGATTTTATAAAACTGTTAAGGGAATGGAAAAGATGAAAGAAGGATCTGTTCGTTGCCATAATTGTTATGAACTTAGACTTAGAGAGGCTGCAATTTTAGCAAAAATAGAAAATTTTGATTATTTCACAACTACTTTAACTATAAGTCCTCATAAAAATTCACAAATTTTAAATGAAATTGGACAAAGAGTTGCTGATGAAGTTGGAGTGAAACATCTTCCATCTGACTTTAAGAAAAAGAATGGATACAAGAGAAGTGTTGAACTTTCATTAATGTTTGGAATGTATAGGCAAGATTATTGTGGTTGTATTTTCTCTAAGATGGAAAGAGAAGAATTTAAAAAGTTAAAAGAAAGCTCATAGCATTCTTTTCTTATGTTCTTGTAGTTAAATGGATATAACAGTCCCCTCCTAAGGGACCGTTGTGGGTTCGATTCCCGCCAGGAACGCCAAAAAAGTACATTTAAGAATGTACTTTTTCTTTATAAATTTATTTTACATAGGAGATATAATGAAAAAATTTTTTAATTTTATTTTTAGTAGGATTTTTTTCATATTTTGTATGGTATTACTCCAACTGGGTTTCTTAGCAGTATTCTTAATGTATTTTAGTAGATATTTTATTTACTTGTACAGTTTGAATTTAATAGTTGGAATGATTTTTACTTTTATGATAGTAAATGATAATATAAATCCTGCTTTTAAAATAACCTGGATATTAATTGTAATTGTAATACCATTTTTAGGTGGATTTATATATTTAACTTTTGGTGAGAAAAGACTTTTGAAATCTATTAAGAAGAGACTTTACGGATTTTCAATTAAGTTTAAAGATTCTATGGATTTGTCAAAAGATTATGATATTGAAAACTTAAATGATTCTGATATGAATGTTTATAGGCAAGCTAAATACATAAATAGTGCAACAGGTAGTCCTATATTTTTTAATACAGATACTAAGTACTATGGTTCTGGTGAAGAAAGTTTTGAAGATTATTTGAATGATTTAAGAACTGCTGAAAAATTTATTTTTATGGAATATTTTATAATATCAGAAGGTTTTTTCTTAGATTCAATTTTAGAAATTTTTAAAGAAAAAGTTGAAAAGGGTGTAGATGTAAGAATTATTTTAGATGATGTAGGAAGTATATTAACATTATCTAATAAAAAAATTGAAGAAATTAGAAGTTTTGGTATAAAAGTTGTAGAATTTAATCCTATAAAAGGAATTATTCTACCAAAACATAATAATAGAACTCATAGAAAAATGACAATAATTGATGGAAGAATTGGATATACGGGAGGAATTAATATTGCTGATGAGTATATTAATTTAATTGAAAAATATGGTTATTGGAAAGACTCAGTATTAAGAATTGAAGGTCATGCGGTTTGGCAATTTATAAATATGTTTATATCTCTTTGGGATTATTCAACAGGTGAGAATACAGATATTGCAACTTTGTATGATAAGAATAAAAGCGAAGAAACAGCTACTATAAAGAAAGAATTGGGAGTTGTTATTCCATTTACTGAAACACCTATACAAGAATCTATAGGTGAAAATATGTATATAAATATGATTAGACGTGCTAATAGATATATTTATATTACATCCCCATATTTAATCATAACTTGGGAAATGGAAAAAGCTTTAATAAGTGCTGCAAAATCTGGTGTTGATGTAAGAATCATAACTCCTCATATTCCTGATAAAAAATATGTTCATTTACTTACAAGGTCTTTTTATAAAAATCTTGTTGAAAATGGTGTTAAGATTTATGAATTCGAAAAAGGATTTATACATGCGAAAAACTGTATTTGTGATGATGAATTTGTAGTAATTGGTAGTATCAATCTTGATTATAGAAGTTTGTATCTTCACTTTGAATGCGCTGTTTGGACTTATGGAGCACCAATAATTACTGATGTAAAAGAAGATTTTGAAAATACATTAAAACAGTCATTAAAGATAACACCTGAGTGGGTTAAATCTAGAAATTTAATAACAAGAATCTTACAATCACTATTGAGGTTATTTGCACCACTTATGTAAATTTAGACTTTTACTTTTTAGTAAAAGTCTTTTTTTATTACAACTAAATAATTGTACTTATCAATAATATTATGATAAAATAATATTCTAGAAGAATATAGTAATGGAGTTGAATTATGAGAAATATAATGCTCACAGTTAGTTATGATGGAAGTTTGTTTTTCGGCTTTCAAAAGCAAGAAGATGTTGTAACTGTTCAAGGAGAGATTGAGAATGCCTTGAAAAAAATAACAGGCGAGGATATAAATATTATTTCAGCAGGACGAACTGATAGAGGAGTTCATTCTCTAAGACATATTATTAATTTTTATACTGATAGCAATGTTGGAGTTTTGAATTTTAAAACTGCATTAAATCACTTTTTACCAATTGGAGTAAGAGTACTGGATTCAAAAGAGGTTTCTGAAGAATTTCATTCAAGATTTGATGCAAAGATGAAGACATATAAATATATTTTAAATTTGGACGAAGTTATGGATCCAATATACTATAATTATAAAGCTAATTTTCCATATCCTTTAGATATTGAAAAAATGAAAAGAGCTAAAGAATATTTTATTGGTAAAAAGAGTTTTAAAGCATTTATGGGACCAAGAACTGGTAATACTAATCCTGTTAGGGAGATTAAGTCTTTTGAAATTTATAAAGAAAATAATGATTTAATATTTTTAATTAAAGGACAAAGCTTCATTAGAAATCAAGTTAGAATAATGGTAGGAACTTTGGTTGATATTGGTAGAGGATTGATTAGAGAAGATGAACTTGAAAGAATTTTAGATAGCGAAGATAGGACTAAAGCAGGAATAACGTTAAGTCCAAATGGTCTATATTTAATGGAGATTTTATATGATGAATTTTAAAGATTTAGATTTTCTTGTCGAAAAATTGAGAGAACTAGATAACGGAAAAAATCACATTTTAATAACAGGAAATATAAAGGTAGGTAAAAGTACTCTTTTAGATGCTTTTATCAAAAAATACTATAAAAATTCGAAAATAGACGGTATTATGACCGAACTTGTCATAACAGATAAATTTAGAATTGAACTTTTTAGATATGGAACTGATAAGAGATTTATTATTGGAGAAAGAGTAAGTAATATGAAATTTTATGATGATGTTTTCTTAAAAAAAAGTTATGAGTTCATGGAAGATTTCAAAAATAATGATATTTTAGTATTTGATGAAATAGGAAACAAGGAAGGACATTTAATTGATTATTGCAAAAAATTAATTTCTCTTTTTGAAGAGAATAGAATTTTTGCTGTATTAAAAAAAGCAGGTAATCCAATAGTTGATAATTTGGATAAACTTGAAAATTATGTAATTTTTGATTTGGATAAGTTTTATGAATAGAGATGAATATTTTATGAGTTTTGCTTTAAGAGAAGCAAAAAAAGCGTATGATAAGGGTGAAGTTCCAGTTGGTTGTGTTATTGTAAAGAATGATAAGATAATTTCAAGAGGACACAATCAAGTTTTAAGCAAAAAAAGTGGAGTATATCACGCAGAAATTATTGCAATTAATAAAGCGGGGAAAAAACTCGGTGATTTTAGACTTGAAGATACTGAAATTTTTGTAACTCTTGAGCCATGCTGTATGTGTGCAGGGGCAATTGTAAACAGTAGGATTAAGAGAGTGGTTATAGGTACAATGGATCCAAAAAGAGGTTTTTGTGGTTCTATAGAAAATGTACTTGATAGACAAGAAATGAATCATAAGTCAATTATAGAAACCAAAGTTTTAGAAAAAGAGTGTTTAGAAATACTGCAAGAATTTTTTAAGATTTTAAGGAGTGAGAAGAAAAATAAATGAAATTAGTAGTTTGTTTAGATAAAAATAACGGAATTAGTTTTTTTGGTAAAAGGCAAAGCCAAGACGAGTTACAAAGAAAAAATCTTTTTGAACTAATAGAAGATAAAAAACTTTATGTAGTTGAAAACAGCTATGATTTATATAAAGATTATGCATTTAATTTTGAAATAGTAAATGAAAATACTGAAATAGATAATGATGCAGTATTTTTATATGAAGGTGATTATTTAGATAAGTTTTTACCATATACTGACGAAATAATCTGTTATTTTTGGAATAGAGATTATCCTTTTGATGAAACTTTTGAAGAGCATTTAAAAAATATTTGGAAAGAAAAAGAAAAGGTTGAATTTAAAGGAAAAAGCCATGATGAAATTACAAGAATAAGATATGTAAAGGAAGATTGATATGAATTATACTATTAAAATTAATAATAAAAATTTAAGGATAATCCTAACTATACTATTAGCAATTATTACCGTTGTGGCTGGATATCTTTATTATAAAGAGATATCAAATAAGAATAAAACTACAAATAATATAGTTGGACTTGATGTAAATAATTTACCAGAATATACTGGGAAGCCTTATGTAGTTATAAATAATAATGAACCTAATTTTGATAAAAGTGAGTTAGTACCAAAATCTTTTGAAAAATATGCGGAATTAGATAACTTAAAGAGATGTGGTACTGCTGATTCTATAATTGGTCAAGATCTTATGCCAACTTCAAAAAGAGAAAATATTTCTTCAGTAAAGCCGACTGGATGGAAGTCTGTAAAGTATAATGGAATAGAAGGTGGAAATTTATATAATCGTTGCCATCTTATTGGATTTCAACTTGCAGGTGAAAATGCTAATAAAAGAAATTTAATAACTGGAACTAGATATTTGAATACAAAAGGCATGCTACCTTTTGAAAATATGGTTGCTGACTATGTAAAAGAAACAAATAATCATGTTAGATATAGAGTAACCCCAATCTTCGTTGGTAATGAATTAGTTGCTAGAGGTGTTCAGATTGAAGCAATGTCAATTGAAGATAACGGAAAAGCTATTAAGTTTAATGTTTATTGTTTCAATGTACAACCTAATATAGAAATAAATTACAAAACTGGAGATTCAAGGAGTAAGTAGTATATGAAAAAATTAAAAAAATATTCAATTTTTATTTTAATTTTGATAGGATTAACTGCCTGTAGTAAGGAAAAAATTGAATTGCCAAAATCAAAAGATTTAGAGAGTATTAAAGTAACTGAAGTAATAAAAGAAAAAAAAGAAGAACAAGATATTGTTAATATAAACAAAGAAGAAGATATAAATAATTTTATAGATTCAGTATCATCTGCAACAAAGACTAAGCAATCATCTATTTCAGATACTCCTACTAATGTAGATAAATATTTTATAATAAGTTTAAATCATAAAGACTCTAAAAATAACGATTCAAAATTTTATATTTATAAATCAAAAAAATATTCAGATGATAAATATGTATATTTGGAACAACCATATAGAGGAATTTTTAGAATAAAGAAAGAAAAATTAAAAAATATTAATTGGTTAAATGATTAAATTTGATTTTTTATTAAATAATATGATAGAATTATAACAGATAGTTTTTATTAAATAATGTAAAAAGTATTGAAATATAGAAGGAGGAAATTTAAATGATTGAGTTTAAAAACGTTACAAAAGTTTATTCTAAAGGTGTTAAAGCTGTTGATAATATTAGCTTTAAAATTGAAGAGGGAGAAATTTTTGGATTTTTAGGACCTAATGGTGCTGGTAAGAGTACTAGTTTAAAAATGCTAGTTGGTATTTTAGAACAATCTGAAGGAAAAATTACAGTTAATGGAGTTGATACTTTAGAAGATTCTATAAAAGTTAAAGAAATGATAAGCTATGTTCCTGATAATCCAGATATCTATACAAAAATGACAGGCATAAAGTATTTGAATTTCATAGCAGATATTTATGGAATAGATGAAAAAGTAAGAAAAGAAAAAATTGAAGAATACAATAGAAAATTAGAGTTAGGAGATGCAATTTACAGTACAATTGAAAGTTATTCACATGGTATGCGTCAAAAATTAGTTTTGATTGGAGCGTTAATTACTTCTCCTAAGGTATTAATTCTTGATGAACCAATGGTTGGTTTGGATGTTAAAACTTCTTTTAATTTAAAGACAATTTTAAGAGAATTTGCAGATGCAGGAAATACAGTAATTTTTTCAACACATGTAATGGAAGTTGCTGAAAAAATCTGTGATAAATTAGTAATCATTAATAAAGGAAAAATTGCGTTTTGTGGAAAATTATCTGAATTAAAAACTGAAGATAATTCAAATGAAGATTTAGAAAAAATATTCTTGGAGTTGACAGAAAATGAATAAATCTAAATTATTAACTTTAATAAAATATTTTGTTTCAATTGATTTTTTTGCAATTTTATCTATAAAACAAAATTTAAAAACAAAAGGTAAAAAAGCTGCAAGTTTTCAAGGAATTGCAGGCGTACTAGTATTTCTAGCATTATTTATTTATGGAGCTCCTAAAGTGGGAGAATTTATAGCTAGGAATTTTCAAAGTCCACTTGGAAGAGCTAGTATTACAAGTATATCAGTAGGTGTTTTTATATTTACATTATTTTTATCATTGGCAACAGCATTTGTTTTTATTGAAAAAAATAATGAAACAGAAATATTATTATCATTACCTATTTCAGGTAGTGACATCTTCTTAGCCAGAATATACTCATTAGCAATAACATTTTATGTATCATTTTTTATAATGTTCTCAATAGCTATTGGAGTAACTGGATATACTGTTGGAAAGGGATTAGACTTCTATATTTTTAGTTTCATAGGTTTAATGATTTTAGATTTAGAAACAATTTTAATAACAGGAGTTATAATAATATTTTTTGGAAAACTATTAAAAACAAGTAAATTATTTAATAGATTTTTAAAACTAATCTATGGTATATTTATGGTTGGTATATTTGTAATCTATATGATATTTACACAAGCTGCATCAAATCCAGCTTTAGGAATAAATATCAGTAAGTTTGTTGTAGATTTTGAAAATAAACTTTCATCAATTTTCTTCTTTGTAATCTGGATAAAGAAAATTATACTTTCAAATGATTTAATAACATCAATTACAAATTTATCAATAGGATTAGCTATTTGTATTGTATTAGCACTATTATTAAAATTCTTAGCTGAAAGAAATTATTTATCTATTTTAAGAAGTGTAAATGTTGTTTCAAAAGAAAGTAAATCAGTTATTGAAAAGAGAAAAAAACAAGGTGTTGCACAATCTAGACAATATAAATGGTTTGTGTTATTTAAAAAGGAGTTAAAAGAAATTATAACTACTCCAACATATTTTATGCAAATATTTTTAATTGATTTAATGTTAGTGATTTTTGGAGGAGTTGGAATTTATTATGGAATTCAATATAAATCACAATTAGTTTTAGCTATAAATGTATTTGTTTCAAATAATACATTAACTAACTTATTAGCTATTGCACTTGCTGCTGGTGCTGTTTTAGGATTGTTTTTTGGACTTTCTTCACTTACAACAAGCTCAGTTTCAAGAGAAGGAAAAGCGTTCTGGGTATTAGCATCTGCGCCAATAAGTGTGGATACACATTTAATATCAAGAATATTTGCTTGCCAAGTATTACATTTTTCAACAGCAACTATTGTAATATTACTTTCAATGATTATTTATGTTTTTAATCCTCTTGTTTATGTAGCGATTATATTAGGAATGATGTTAACTTTCTTTGTAAGTGGTAGTTTAAATATGATTTTAGGATTAGTGAATCCATATTTTGATTGGAAAACACCTAAGGAAGCATTAAATGGTGGTTCAGGTCAAATTAATATATTTGTTTCAATTTTAATAAATTATGGATTATATGGAATACTGATATTTTTAACTGTAAAAATGGTAAAGATGAACCAAAAATTGGTTCCAATAGTTTTAGCTAATTTAGGATTGATTATACTTACAGGAATAATTTCATATATCATAGATAGAATATTATTTAAGAAACTATTAAAAAGATTATAAAAAAATAGAGTGAATAAATCACTCTATTTTTTTTTAGATATTTTTACAGTTTCATTTAATAAATTATTTTTTAATTCCCAAAGATTTTTAGAAAGGTCAACTTTGTAAATATGAGGGTTATCAAATCTTTTAAACTCATCCCAAAGACTTTCAACTTCACTTTTACAATATTCTCTAATTTCTTCTATATCAGGTAATTCATAAACTAATTCTCCAGACTTGAAGATTTGTTTTGACATAGGTCTTAAAATATAGTCTTCATAAGTCGTTGTCTTCCATGTATAAATTGGATGGAAAATTGAAATAGGCTTACTTTCATCAATTTTTTCATTAAATAATGTAATTAAATCAGCTTCAGCTTTCATTGTTTTTTTATCATATATTCTATATAATTTTTTAACTCCAGGAGTTGTTATTTTATCAACATTTTCTGAAACTTTAATTTTTGGAATTATTTTTCCGTCTTCTTCAACTGCAACTAATTTATAAACACCACCAAAAACTGGATTAGTTTTTGATGTTATAAGTCTTTCTCCAATACCAAATGAATCAATCATTGCACCTTGATGTAATAGATCTCTAATAGTATATTCATCAAGTGAATTTGAAACTACAATTTGGACATCTTCATAACCAGCTTCATCTAGCATAATTCTAGCTTGTTTTGAAAGATATGCTAAATCACCACTATCAAGTCTAATACCTTTCGGTCTAATTCCCATAGGTTTTAAAACTTCATCAAAAGTTTTTATTGCGTTTGGAACACCGGATTGTAAAGTGTTATAAGTATCAACAAGTAAAACACAATTATTAGGGAATGATTTTGCAAATGCTTTAAATGCATCTAATTCGGTATCAAACATTTGAACCCATGAATGAGCCATTGTTCCAAGTACTGGAATATTAAATAATTTTCCTGTTAGAACATTCGAAGTTCCATCAACACCGGCAATATATGCAGCTTTTGCTCCATATACAGATGCATCAACTCCTTGTGCACGTCTTGCACCAAATTCCATAACAGCTCTACCTTTTGCGGCCCTTTTTATCCTATTTGATTTAGTAGCTATCAAACTTTCATGATTGATAACTAATAGTGCAATAGTTTCAATTAATTGTGCTTGTACAGATGTTCCTCTAATTGTCATAATTGGTTCGTTAGGGAAGATAACACTTCCTTCAGGAACAGACCAAATATCACAATTAAATTTAAAATTCTTTAAAAAATCTATAAATTTATCGTCAAATGTATTTAATGATTTGAAATATTCTATATCTTCTTCATTGAATTCCATTGATTTAAGAATTTTTACTAAATGCTCTAGTCCAGAAAAAATTGCATAACTTGCACGATCAGGATTATTTCTATAAAAAATATCAAAATATGTAATTTTATTTTCCAAATTTTCATTGAAATAACCTTGAGCCATTGTGTATTCGTAAAAATCTGCTAATATTGAAATATTGTATTCCTTAAAATTTCTATTCATAAAGTTCCTCCTTAAAATTAAAATTTTGATATATTTGTTAAGTCATAATAATATGACTTTATTCTTTCATAAACTTGCTTTTGCCATTCTTCAGAAAAAGTATCATCTTCATTTATAAAAATGCTAGAATCCATGTAACGTTTTATAATAAATTCAGAATTTTCTTGGTCAAAACCATTACCACGCGAAAAGTCAATTCCTTTTCCAGTATTTCTAGTAACGATACATTCAATCAAAGGCAATGTAACTTCATTACAAGGAATTTTCATATCAGGAAAATTCCAAAATGTCTTTTTCTCACTTTTATAAATTAAAAGGTCTGAAATTGTTCCATTTGTAAAACATTGTACTCTGCGAATTTCATTGATATTTATACTATGTTTCGCTCCGGAAATAACACCATTAGAAATATGAATAGTTTTTTCCCTTAATGTATGTGCTAAATCAATATCTAAGCTATCAATATTATTAGGGAAATTTTTTGTAAGCTTGCTTGCAGCATAAGCGATTAGTATTGATTTTGTCTCTAAAATATTATGGCGATCATTGATAATTGTAGGATCGGTTGTAAAGTCTATTTGTGGAGACTTATCCTTATTTACAAATATTAGGTTATAGCTTGAATTTGAATTACAATATCTAAGAGCCAATATGTACGAAATATTATCAAATGAAATATTAAGATTTTTATTTTCATTTTTTGAATCTTCATAGGAGAAACCATCTTTCTTAATAGTTAGAGTACTACCATTGTTACGAGTAAATCTCATGTGTTGTTTTTCAAATAAAGTTTTCATAAAACCTCCTTATTTTGGAAATGATATTTCCATGACTATTATATCACTTTTAATATTTTTTTGCTATTAGCATAAGAAATTATTAAAACTGTAAAATCATCAAGCTTACTATTTATATGCATTATAACAAAAAATATAAATGGAAATAAAAATTATTCTTATTTAGCTAGTTTTTTTTTATTTTTTGTGATACAATATAAAATAATTAGAGAAATTCTAATTTTTAAGGATATAAATTTTTCAAATAGGGGGTAAAATATGAAAAATATTTCAAAAAAAGTTTTTGGTTTAGTTTTAGCAGGAGCGGTATTTTTCACAGGCTGTAGTGCTAAAACTGAAAAAACAGATAAAGTAGAAAATAATAAAAATAAATTAAAAGTTGTTACAACAATTTTTCCAGAATATGATATAACAAGAGCAATTGCAAAAGATAAAATAGACTTAGAATTATTGATTAAACCAGGGGTTGATGTGCACTCTTTTAGTCCTACTCCTCAAGATATAAAAACTGTTGAAAGTTCAAATGTTTTTATTTATGGTGGAACAGACCATGATACATGGGTTGAAACTTTAACAAAAAGTATAGATATGACAGACAAAAAAGTTGTTAAATTAGTTGACGGAATTGAACAACTTAAGGAAGAAACAGTTGATGGTATGAAACATGAACATGACCATGATCATGACCATGACGATAAAGAAGAAAAAGACGACCACGATCACGACCATGATGAAAAAGATGAGAAACATGACCATGATCACGACCATGATAAAAAAGATGAGAAACATGATCATGATCATGATGAAAAAAATGAAAAAGAAGAAAAACATAATCATGACCATGATGACGATGAATTAGATCCTCATTATTGGACTTCACCTAAGAATGCTATAAAAATGGTTAATACTATAACTAATGCATTGGTAGAAAAAGACCCTGAAAATGCAGAATTCTATAAAGAAAATGCTAAAAATTATATAAAACAATTAGAAGAAGTAGATAAAGAACTTCATAATGTAGTTGATAATGCAAAGATAAAAAAAGTAGTAGTTGCTGATAGATTTCCATTTAGATATTTATTCGCAGACTTAGGATTAGAATATCGTGCACTATTTTCTGCGTGCAGTGTTGAATCAACAGCTAGTGCAGGACAAATCAAAAAAATGGTAGATTATGTAAAAACAAATAAAATTCCTGTGGTATATCGTATAGAAATGGGTAAAGGAGAAATGGCGGAAACTGTTGCAAAAGATTCGGGAGCAAAAGTTAAACTTTTACATTCAATTCACACAGTAACAAAGGATGAATTTGATAAGGTTGTAACTTATATAGATCTTATGAAGCAAAATATTGAGGCGCTAAAAGAAGGACTTAATTAATGAAAGACAAAATATTAGTTTGTGAAAATTTAGAAATTTTTTACAAAAATAATAGAATTATTGATAATCTTAGTTTTTCCGTAGATGAGGGAGATTTTTTCCTCATTCTAGGGAAAAATGGTGTTGGAAAGTCAACACTTTTAAAAGGAATTTTAGGTTTAAAAAATATTTCTTCGGGAGAAATAAAAAAGGACTTTAAAATTTGTGGATATATGTCTCAAGAGGTTTTATTAAAAAAAGAATTCCCATCAACAATATGGGAATTTGTTTTATCTTCTAGAGCAGTATATTCTAAATTTTTCTATAATTCAAAGGATAGAGAAATTGTTAAGGAAAATTTGAAAAAATTGGACCTTTGGGATATTAAAGACAAGAGTATAAGCTCACTGTCAATTGGACAAAGACAGAGGGTTTTACTTTGTAGATGTCTTTGTGTATCAGATAAAATTATATTTTTAGATGAACCAACAAATTCTTTGGATATTAAAGTTAGAAAAATGTTGTATGAAATTTTAGAAAAATTAAATAGAGAAGGACTTACTATTGTGATGATAAGTCATGATGAAGAGGCTTTTAAATATTCTAATAGAGCTTTAATTTTAGGAAAAGAAAATAAAGTTATTGAGAATGTTTTAGAAAACTTTGAAAAGGGGGAAATAAAATTTGATTAGTTTAATTTCAGAAATGTTAAGTTATCCCTTTATGGTAAAAGCCATCATAGTTGGACTTTTAATTTCAATAAGTTCTGCATTACTTGGAATAACTTTGGTTTTAAAGAGATACTCTATGATTGGAGTAGGACTTTCAAATGTTTCATTTGCAGCACTTTCGATAGCACTTTCTTTTGATATTTCTCCAATGGAATTTACAATGCCAATAGTAATTTTTGCAGGGGTTATACTATTAAAATATGGCGAAAAATATAATATAAGTAGTGATACATCTATTGCTATTTTAAGTTGCATTTCCGTTTCAATAGGAGTAACATTTACGGCAGTAACAAAAGGTCTAAATGTAGATGTTTGTAATTACTTATTTGGTAGCATATTGATAATGAAAAGAAGTGATATGTATATTAGTTTTGTATTAGGAATAGTTGTATTAATTTCATATATTTTATTGTATAATAAAATATATACTATTACTATTGATGAAGACTTTGCAAAAGCAAGTGGAGTAAATGTAAGTCTTTACAATACTTTAGTTACAATTTTAATATCTGTGACAATAGTTATTGGAATGAAATTTATGGGAAGTATGCTTATTTCATGCCTAATTATATTTCCAGCTTTGACTTCGATGAGAATTTTTAGAAGTTATAAAGTTGTTGTAATATCCTCAGTGATAGTTTCAGTAACAGCATTATTTATAGGGATAACTCTATCATATATCTATTCAACACCAACAGGTGCTAGTGTTGTATTAGTGAATTTAGTATTTTTTATTTTATCTTGTATAGTAAGGAGGTTTATTAGTGAATAAAAAATTATTGAGTTTAATTTTATCTTGTCTATTATTATGTTCTTGTGCGAAAACAGAAAATAATAATTTTGTAAAAAGCAAGGAAAATAAAAATGATTTAAAAACTGCTTTAAAAGAAGATCCAGAAAATGCAGGAACAAACAAAAATCAAAATCCAGATGATTATAAGATAGAAAGACATCAAAATAAAAACGATACAAATAACGAATATAAACAACCTGAAAAAAAAGAAGAACTAACTAAGGATGAATTGAATGAAAAAAGAGATTCAGAGTCAAAAGATGGTATAATTAATATCTCTGACGGAATATTTTTGGCTCTTGTAAATGATATATATGTAAATAAAGATGAGTATATCGGAAAAAAGGTTAGAATATCAGGTCAAAATGTTAGATTTGAAGATAAAGATACAGGAGAAGTTATATATGCTATATTAAGAGAAGGACCTGGATGCTGTTATAATGATAGTGTAATAGGTTTTGAATATATAACTGATGGCAAATATCCAGAAAAGGATAAATGGTATGAAATGGTTGGAGAAGTAATAACTGACAATTATAAAAGTGGAAAAGTTGTAAAACTAAAACTTATAGAGATAAAAGAAATAGAAGCAAAGGGAAAATTAATTCATATACCAAATTAAGAATTGGAGATTAAAATCTCCAATTTTTTTATAGTGAGATAGTAAAAAACTGGGGTATAAAATATCCATTATATCTTATATAAATTAGATAAAATAAAATAATTATGATATAATTAATATAACTTTATGCCTTGTGATAAAGTTGTATTAATTTCACCATAACAACCATAAAAAGATTATCAAAAGGTAGTTATGGTATAATTATATACAATTATGCCTTGTTATAAAGGTACAATAATTTTAAATAATAATAAAAAATAAAAAGGATAAAAATATGGTTTTAGATAATTTGTATTTAATAGTAGCAATTACAGAAAAGAGTAATGCGATTGGTAAAAATAATGATTTGTTGTATTTTCTAAAAGAAGATATGAACTTTTTTAAAGAAAAGACTTGTGGAAATTCTGTTATTTGTGGAAGAAAAACTTTTGATGGTTTTAAAATTAAGCCTCTTCCAAAGAGAAACAATATAGTTTTAACAACAAGTGATTTTTCTTTTGAAGGAGTTAAAGTATTCAATAACATAGAAGATTTAATTGAGTTTGTAAAAGAAAATCCAGATGAAAAGTTCTTTGTATGTGGTGGGATGAGTATTTACAAACAATTGATAGGTTATTGTTCTAAAATGTATATTACAAAATATGAGGAAAAAGAAATAATAGAAGCTGATAGTCATTTCCCAGAAATTGACGAAAAGTTATGGAAAGTAACTGAAAAAGTAGAAGGTAAAAATGAAAATCCTAAATTAACTTTCTATACTTATGAAAGGATTTAACATAGATGAAAAAAGAAGATATTGTAGTAAAGAAACGTAAGAAAAAACAAAGTAAAGCTAAAAATTGGTTTTGGAATATACTATTTGTAATATGTTTAGGAGTATTTATATATTCCTCTGCCAATATAATTAAAGACTATTATGGTTCATATAAAGCAGGTAAAGATTTAAGCAATCTTAAAGAGTCAGTATTCAATGTGAGTGAAAAGAGTGCTGATGCTAAAAAAGAAGTTAATTTAGAAGAATTAAAAAAATTAAATTCAGATTCAATAGGTTGGTTGGAAGTACCAGGGACTAATATTGACGAACCAGTAGTACAGGGAAAAGACAATGATTATTATCTATGGAGAGATTTTAAGAAAAACACTTATCCTGTAACTGGAACATTTTTCCTAGATATGTATAATAAAGCTGATTTTACTGATAGAATTAGTTATATATTTGGACATAATATTTGGGATAAAACAAAATTCTATGACTTAAGAAAATTTGAAGATAAAACATTTCTAGAAAATAATAAGACAGTTTATGTTTATACAGAAAAAGGAAAATTGGAATATGAAATTTTAGGAGTTGACTTAGTTGATCCAGATACTTCGCTGTATGAATTAACTTCTAAAAGAAACGAAGATGTAGAAGCGATGAAAAAAGAATTGACAAAACATATTCCAAAATCTGAAGTTGACAAAATAGACAAAAATTCAAAAATTCTAATGCTTGTAACTTGTAAAACACCTGATGATAATACAGCAAGAAGAATTTTATTTGCAAAATTAAAAGAGAAGTAAATTAACATGGAGATTTTACATCTCCATTATTTTTTTGAAAAATTGTAAATATTGTATATTTATAGTATAATTTACATTAACATTGAAATATAATTTTAATATATAAGGAGAGTTATGGACAAGATAAGTATTATAGTGCCCGTATACAATGTAGAAAAGTACGTAAAAAAATGTCTTGAATCTATTTCAAATCAGACATATAAAAATATAGAAATAATTATAGTAAATGACGGAGCTACAGATAGTAGTGAGAGTATATGTAAAGAATTTGTTGAATTAGAAGATAGGGCAAAACTTTATACAAAAGAAAATGGTGGACTTTCAAGTGCAAGAAATCATGGAATTAAATTTGCAACTGGAAAATATGTATTATTCATAGATTCAGATGATTATATTGATGAAGGCATGGTTGAAGAGCTTTATACGAATATAAAAAAAGAAGAAGCAGATGTTTCAGTTTGTGGCGTTATTAATGTTTATTCAGATAGGCAAGCTCCACAATGTAGCGAGGAACTTTATTTTTGCTGTGAAAAAGAAGAATTCTTAAAAGAATATTTTATTGGGCAGAAAATTCCAGGAACAATTTGTAATAAGCTTATTTCTTATGAGATTGCAAAGAATATTTCTTTCCCAGTTGGGAAGATTTACGAAGATGCATTTTACCATTTTGAACTTATAAAATATGCAAAAAAATATGTAGTTACGACAAAATCATATTATCATTATTTCCATAGAGAAAATAGTATTACAACAAAACCATATACTATTAAGAATATGGATTGTATTGAAATATATTCTAAATTCTATGAATATATTAAAGAGGAGATACCTTCTCTATTAGATTATGCATTTTTTAGAAAATCTTACTCATATTTTGTAGTATTTGATAAGATGTTAATTAGTGAAAATTATAAAAGAATTTCTGAATATGGACAAGTTTTATGTTTTCTTAAAAGAAATTTTTGGAGAATTTTCAAAAATACAAATTTTAGAAAAGGAAGAAGATTGGCAACCTTAGCATTAAAAATAAATGTTAAATTGTATAGATTTTTGCTTATAAAAGATTTAAATAAAAAAGGAGCAAATAAATAATGGAAATAAAATATCTTTCTATGGACGAAATAAAATCTGTAGAATTAGAAATTTTAAAATATGTACATGAATTTTGTGAAAAAAATGATATAAAATATTTTATAAATTATGGTACTTTAATTGGAGCGGTTAGACATAAAGGCTTCATTCCATGGGATGATGATATAGATATATGTATGTTTAGAAAAGATTATGAAAAATTTATTGAGCTTTTTTCAAAAGATGAAGGAAAATACAAGATATTGTCTTTAGAATCAAGCGATAAGTATTATAATAATTTTATAAAAGTTATTGACTCAAAAACAAAAATAGAAGATGAAAGAAATTATAAAACTTATGATTCAGGAATTTTTATAGATATTTTTCCTATGGACTTTTTTGATGATTTAAGTTTGGTTGAAAAAACATATAAATTGGAAAGTTTTAAACTTTTATCTTTTTCAAAAAAAGAGAATATTCAATATGGAGATAGCAAATTGAAAGATTTTATAAGATTGTTTTTCTGGGTAATATTAAAACCTGTATCTCCAAGATTTTTTGCAAAAAAAATTAAAAAAGCTGTTGAAAGTTATTCCAAAGAAAATGGAAAATATTTAGGACTTGTAGGTTGTTCAAAGTGGAAATATGATGATGTGTTTGACTATAATCCGTTTGAAGAATTAATAGAGCTTGATTTTGAAGATTGCAAATTCTTTGCTCCAAAGAATTATGATGAAATTTTAAGAAAATATTATGGAGATTATATGGAATTTCCACCTGAGGAAAAGAGAGTATATCCTCATGAAATCAAAGCTTATTATATAGACTAGGAGATTAAGATGAAAGAGAGACTTACGGTTGATGAGCTAAAAAATTATGAATTAAATATTTTAAAGTTTATAGACTATGTTTGTAAAAAGTATGATATAAAATATTTTGTAAGTTATGGAACATTACTTGGAGCAGTAAGACATAAAGGTTTTATTCCATGGGATGATGATATTGACGTTGCGATGTATAGGGAAGATTATGAAAAATTTCAAAGAGCTGTAATCGAAGAAAATAATGAAAGATATACAATTTTATCTAAGGACAACAGTGATTGGTATTTTCAAAACTTTTTTGTAGTTATAGATAAGCACACTTTATTGGAAGATAGTGTAAAGAGAAAGCGAATAGATAGTAATGTTTTTGTTGATGTATTTCCAATTGATAGATTTAATGACTTAAATTTTGTGAAAAAAGCACATTTGATGGTAACTTTGAAACATATTTGTTTCATAAAGAAAAAATATATAATTCATAAAGATAGTAGAATAAAAGACTTTTGTAGAGTTGTCTTTTGGTATTTATTGGCATTTGTAAATCCGAGATATTTTACAAAGAAAATTCAAAAACTTGTAGAAAGATATTCTAATGAAAATGGGATTTATGAAGCAGCTGTA
Source organism: Parvimonas pharyngis (assembly GCF_046569675.1). Classification (NCBI taxonomy): domain Bacteria; kingdom Bacillati; phylum Bacillota; class Tissierellia; order Tissierellales; family Peptoniphilaceae; genus Parvimonas; species Parvimonas pharyngis. The sequence continues at coordinate 148,991 of NZ_JBKICJ010000004.1, read as the reverse complement.
GGAGTTGATAAAACAGGAATGAAAGAAGTTTTTGAAAAGGGAACTTATGAAGAATTAATAGAGTTGCCTTTTGAAGATATGATGGTACCAGCTCCTAAAAATTATGATAAGATTTTAACTCAATTTTATGGAGATTATATGCAAAAGCCTTCTGATGCAGAAATTGAGTATAAATCACATCTATTAGATGCTTATAGAATAAAATAAGGAGAATATTTTAGATATGGCAAAAAATATAAAAGTAAATGCTTTAGCCAGTATTTTAGTTAGAGTATTTAATATACTATTCCCACTAATTACAGGACCTTATCTTGCTAGAATTTTGAGCAAGGAGGCTTATGGGGAATTCAACATTGCGAACTCTATATTAAACTTATTTATTCCTTTTGCTGCTTTTGGAATTTACAGCTATGGGATACGTTCGATAAGTAGAGTTAAAAATAATATAAAAGAGATCAATAAGAATTTTACAGCACTTTTTACAATAAATTTAATTAGCTCGTTAAGTATTGGAATTATGTACATTGGATATATGCTTTTAAATGTAAATTCTAATATGTATATGCTATATATTGCACTTAGTATTCAAATTTTTACGCAATTCGTAACTATAGAATGGATGAATGAGGCTTTTGAAAATTACGGTTTTATACTTTTTAAGACATTATTTATCCGTGTACTAATGCTTGTTTCGATTTTTGTATTTGTAAAAAAAGCTGATGATATTGTTAATTATGCTTTTATACTATCAATTACAAATCTTATTAACTATTTAATAAGTTTTTATTTTATAAAAAGAAAAGTAAATTTTGTAAAAATAGAATTAAAGGACATTCTAATTCATATAAAACCATTATTAGGAATGTTATTATTGGCTAATTCATATATGTTCTATACGGCTTTGGATAGAGCTATGCTTTCATTATTAGATGCTAAAATTTCAGTTTCATATTATACATTTTCATTGTCGATTGCACAGCTTATAACAAGTGTAGTTTATTCAATAATTATGGTAAGTATTCCAAGACTTTCATATTATTATGGAAGTGGAGATGAAAATAATTATAGAGATTTATTAAATCAAGTTGCTAGGACATTTTTATTCCTAGTAATTCCAATGGGAATAGGATTGTGTTGTGTTTCTGATGAAGTAATGTTAATATATGCAGGTGAAAAATATTTAGAAGCTGGTTTTATTTTAAAACTGTTTTCTCTTAGAATAGTTATGTGGGCTTTGGATCAACTTCTTGCAAATCAAGTTTTATTTGTAAGAGGCTATGAAAAAAATATAACTGCATTCTATTTTATAGGTGGATTTATGAACTTAATTTTAAATATAGTTTTATTTAAATTGAAAGTTATTCAACCTGAATATTATGTATATACCACATTGATTTCAGAATTTGTAGTATTGGTAATTCAAATTTACTTTATTCTTAAAAAGAAGATTATTCCTATTGATGAAATATTAAAATCATATATGAAATATGTACTATGTGCATTACCATTCTTTGGAATAACTTATGGAATAAATCATTTATTAAAATATTCATTGGTCATAAATTTACAATTATTAATTAGACTATTCGCAATAATTGTATCTTGTGTACTATATTATTTTGTGATTATGTTAATTACAAAAGACAAGATTTTATTTGATACACTTAATGCTATGAAGAGTAAATTAAGATCTATTAAATATAAATTAAAAGCTAAAAAATATAAAGAACAACAATAGCAAACTGTAAAAAAGTTCTAAATAATATTTAGAACTTTTTTCTTGTTCGTTTGAATATTGTATGTTATAATTGAAGTCGAAGTATTAAGGAGGCATTTATGTTATCATTACAGGAATTTGATATTTTAAATTTTTTATTTAAAAATCAAGATAAAGAATATACTCAAGAGGAAATTTCAAATAATACAAAAATTTCTTTAGAAAAAGTTGAAGAAATTTTAGAAAAATTAAAAAATAATAAAATTATAGATAAAGATTTTAATATTACAGATAAAGGTTTTGTTGAATTAGAGCCATATAAGGTTGATAATGCAATTATAATGGCTGCAGGAATGAGTTCAAGATTTGCTCCTCTTTCTTATGAGAGTCCGAAAGGCCTTTTAAATGTAAAAGGAGAAAGATTAATCGAAAGAGAAATTTTACAATTAAAAGAAGCAGGAATTGAAGATATCACTTTAGTTGTAGGTTATATGAAAGAGAAGATGTTTTATTTGGCTGAAAAATTCGGTGTAGATATAGTAGTTAATGAAGATTATTACAGATTTAATAATACTTCTTCTCTAATTCTTGTTACTGAAAAATTAAAGAATACATATATTTGTTCTTCAGATAATTATTTTCCAAAAAATCCTTTTGAAAAATACGTTTATAGAGCATATTATTCCGCCGTATATCAAAAGGGAGAAAGTGATGAATACTTTGCAGAATGTGATAAAAAAGGAAGAATTAAAGGCATTACTATTGGTGGAAAAGATGATTGGATAATGCTTGGACATGTGTATTTTGATAGAGATTTTAGTGATAAATTTGTAAAACTTTTAAAAGCAGAATATCACGAACAGTCAGTTAAAGAAAATTTATGGGAAACTTTTTATATGCGTCATTTAAAAGAATTAGATAATATGTATATTAGAAGATATGATATAGAAGATATAAAAGAATTTGATTCTTTAGATGAATTAAGACTTTTTGATGAAAAATATGTTACTAACTCAGATTCTAAAATTTTCCAAAATATTTGCTCTGTACTAAAATGTAATGAAGAAGATATAAAAGAAATTAAACCTATAAAGATGGGAATGACTAACACTTCTTTCAAATTTAGTTATAATGGGAATTCCTATGTTTATAGACATCCGGGTCCCGGAACTGAATTAATTATAAATAGAAAAAGTGAGTTCGATTCAATGAAAATTGCAAAAGAATTGGGTTTAGACGACACTTATATCTATATGGATAAGGACAGTGGTTGGAAAATTTCCAAATTTATTGATGAAGTAAAAATTCTTGACTATGCTGATAAAAAGAATGTAAAAAGAGCTATTTCTATGTTAAAGAAATTGCATACAAGTGGTAAAAAAACAGATTTTAAATTTAATATCTTTGATGAGATTGAAAATTTTAAAATTAAAATAAAAAATTCACATAGAGACGATTTTGAAGATATGAATTTAATGAGTGATAAAATTTATAGATTAAAATCATTTATTGAAAAAGATAGTGTAAGCGAATGCCTTTGTCATCGTGATAGCTATGATATGAATTTTTTAATAGATAAAAAAGATAAAATGTATTTAATAGACTGGGAATATTCTGCAATGTCAGATCCCGCGGGAGATATTGGTTGTTTTATTACTTGCTCAAATTACTCTTTTGATGAAGCTATAGATGTAATTAAAGAATATTTTGACGGAAATCCTACAGATGAAGAATTAAGACATTACATTGCTTATCTTGCAGTAAGTTCGTTTTATTGGTTTTTATGGGCAATTAATCAAGAGATTCAAGGAAAGAGCATTGGTGAATATTTATATATTTGGTATAATAACACTAAAGTATATGGTGATTATGCTTTGAAACTTTATGAACTAAGATAAAATTATTAGAAATCCATAAATAAAAAGTTTATAATGAAATATAATGTGATTTGGAAATAGTATAGAATATTTTAAGACAACTTTATAATAAGTTGTCTTTTTTTGTTTGATTTTTGGGTATTCAATACTTGTTATTATTGAAAAAAAGTATTGTTTATGTTATCATAAGTTGTTAGTGGGTGATAAATTTTGAGTGAAAAAATAATAGATATAAAAGATTTAAGATATGAATATTCTGGAGAAGACGATAAGAAAAGTATCGCATTAGACGGAATAAGTTTTTCTGTGAATAAAGGTGAATTAATTTCTATTTTAGGACATAATGGAAGCGGAAAATCAACATTGGCAAAATTATTAAATGCACAGATTATTCCTACCGATGGAGAAATTGAAATATTTGGAATAAATACTAAGAATGAAGAAAGAGTATGGGATATAAGGCAAAAATGTGCTATGGTTTTTCAAAATCCTGATAATCAACTCGTTGCGACAGTTGTTGAAGAGGATGTTGCCTTTGGCCCTGAAAATTTAGGAGTTCCTTCAGAGGAAATAAGACAAAGGGTAGATGAAGCTTTAAAAATTGTAGAGATGGAAGAATATAAAAAACATTCACCTCATATGCTTTCAGGAGGACAAAAGCAAAGAGTTGCAATAGCAGGGATTCTTTCAATGAAACCTGAAGTAATCATTTTTGATGAATCAACTGCAATGCTTGATCCTATCGGAAGAAAAGACATTATGAATACTATTTTAAAATTAAATAGAGAAGAAAATAAAACTATAATGTATATAACTCATTATATGGAAGAAGCAGTTCTTGCTGACAGAGTTATTGTTTTAAATGAGGGAAAGATAGAGTTTGATAATTGTCCTAAAAAAGTTTTTTCAAATGTTGAAACTTTAAGAGAATTAGGACTTTCAGTGCCACAGGTTACAGAACTTGCATATCTTTTAAAAAAAGATGGAATAGAAATTCCTTCTGACATTTTAACTAATGATGAAATGATAGAATTTTTGGAGAGAATTTTAAAATAATGGATATAAATTTTAAAAATGTAAGTTTTATCTATGGAGAGAAAACTCCATTTGAAAAACTTGCTTTGGATAATATAGATTTAACTATAAAAAAGGGTGAATTTGTTGGGATTATAGGACATACTGGAAGTGGAAAATCAACATTGATTCAACATTTTAATGGTATATTAAAACCAACAAGTGGAGATGTTTTTATAGGGGATATGAATACAAAAGATAAGACACTAGCAAAAAGTGGTTTAAGATATAAGATTGGTCTTGTTTTTCAATATCCTGAATATCAACTTTTTGAAGAGACAATTGAAAAGGATATTGCTTTTGGACCTAGAAATATGGGGCTTAGTGAAGAAGAAGTTACTGAAAGAGTAAAAGAAGCGATGGAGCTTGTAGGACTTGATTACGAAACTAAAAAAGATAAATCTCCTTTTGAAATTTCTGGTGGTCAAAAAAGAAGAGTTGCAATAGCGGGAATATTAGCTATGAAACCTGATATTTTAATCCTTGATGAGCCAACTGCTGGACTAGACCCTAAGGGTAGGGATGAGTTGTTCTTTCAAATAAAAAATCTTTATGAAAAAAATAATATTACAATAGTTTTGATCTCTCATAGTATGGAAGATGTTGCAAAACTTGTAAATAGAATAATAATAATGAAAGACGGACATATTCATTTAGATAAAAAAACAAAAGAAGCTTTTAGTGATGTTGATGATTTAAAAAAGGTTGGACTTAATGTTCCACAAATTACAGAACTTATGGATGTTTTAAGAAAAAATGGACATAATTTTAGTAAGAATATTTTAACAGTTGATGAAGCTTTTAGTGAAATCAAAAGAGAATTGAGGAATAATTAATGGTAAAAAATATATCAATAGGTAGATTTTTTCCGGGAGATAGTTTAATTCACAAACTAGATCCTAGACTTAAACTATATTTTATTTTTATGTTTATACTTTCTATATTTTTTATAAAAAGTTTCCTTGTATTTATACCACTTGCAATATTTTTATTTGCAATTATAAAAATAGCAAAATTGCCAATTATGATGGTCTTAAAAGGATTAAAAGGAATTTTTTATATCGTATTATTTACAGTAATTTTAAATATAATATTAACACCTGGAGAGGTTTTATTTAGAATATGGATTATAAATATAACCAAAGAAGGTATTGAATTAAGTGCATTTATGAGTGTTAGAATAATTCTTTTAGTTATAGGAACAAATCTTTTAACTCTTACTACAAGTCCAATTGTACTTACTGACGCTTTAGAATATGTTATGAAACCATTTGAAAAGATTAAGTTTCCAGCACATTCTGTAGCAATGATGATGACAATTGCACTAAGATTTATTCCTACAATTTTAGATGAAATGGATAAAATTACAAAGGCTCAAACTTCAAGAGGAGCAGATTTTGAAACGGGAAGTATAGTAACAAGAGCTAAGAGCTTAATTCCACTACTTGTACCACTATTTGTAAATGCTTTAAAACGTGCAGATGAACTTGCAGTAGCGATGGAAGCTAGATGTTATAGAGGTGGAGACGGAAGAACTAGAATGAATGTTCTAAAATATTCAAGAACAGATTATCTAGTTATGGCATTTATAACAGTAGTTTTTGCACTTGTAATAGCATCCAGATTTTTTGTTAATATTTGGATTTTTAATTAGATAGAAAAGGAATAAAAATGAGTTTCGATGGAATTTTTACAAAAGCGGTTGTAGATGAAATATATCCGCTTTTATTAAATGGAAAAATAAATAAAATAAATCAACCAGATAAAAATGAAATAAATATACAGATATACAATAAAGAAAATTATAAATTATTAATGTCTTGTGCTAATAATCTTTCAAGAATTCATTTGAGCGAAAAAAACAAGAAAAATCCGATAACTGCATATAATTTTTGTATGTTACTTAGAAAACATTTAGTTGGGGGAACTATAAAAAATATATATCAACATAAAATGGATAGGGTTGTTTGCTTTGAAATTGAGAACTTAAATGAGTTAAAAGAACTTAGTAAAAAACTTTTAATTATTGAAATTATGGGAAAACACTCAAATATAATTCTTGTTGATAAAGAAAGCAATAAAATTATTGATTCTATAAAACATATAGACTCAAGACAAAGTAGCATTAGAGAGGTTTTTCCAAACAAAGATTATTTTTTTGTTAAAGATGAAAAAGAGAATATTTTAGAAGAAAACTATAAATTACCTTCTGAAATACTAAAAGTTTCTGAACCAATTTTAATGAAAAAGTTCTTTTATACAAATTATTTAGGATTTTCTCCAATTATTTCATACGAATTATTACATAATTCAAATGTTGATTCAGATACTAATTCTGCAAACTTAGATGCAGAGAGTATAAGAAGAATAGATGAAAATTTTGTAAAATTAGTAGATAAGATAAAAAGTGAAAATTATTTTCCGATTTTTATAAAAGATGATGCGAATAACAATAAAGATTTCTATTGTTTTGATTTGAGTTTATATGAAAATAAAGAAAAAGTTGAAAGCATTTCTAGTTTAGTAGAAAACTTTTATCATAATAATTCTCTAAGAGATAGAATAAATCAAAAAGCATCAGGATTTAAAAAGATTTTAACTACAAAGTTAAACAGACTTACCAATAAGTATTTGGCAATGAATGATGAACTATTGAATAATCAAAGCAAAGAGGATTTAAAGATTTTTGCCGATTTACTATCTATAAATATCTATAAACTTCAAAAAGGAATGGAAAAAGTAACAGTTGAAAATATTTATGATAATATGCAAGAAATAGAAATTTCACTTGATGAAAAGAAATCTCCAAGAGAAAATATTGAAGCATATTATAAAAAATATAAAAAATTAAAAACTGCTGACGAAATAATAAAGGCTGAATTACCAAAAATTGAAGAAGAAATGAAGTATATAAAACAAATTTTGGAAACTATTGAAATAATTACAGAATTAAATGAGCTTTCAGAAATTGAAGAAGAACTTATTTCCTTAGGTTATGTAAAGAAAAATAAAAAGAATAAACAAAAACTTGAAAAGTCAAAACCTTATGTTTTTGAGACTGATTCAGGAGCATTGATTTATGTAGGAAAGAACAATCTACAAAATGAAAATTTAACATTAAAATTTGCAAATAAAAATGACATATTTTTCCATGCTCAAGATGTACCTGGAAGCCATGTAATCTTAAGAGGATCAAACTTGACAGAAGATGATTATAAAATTGCAGGATTTTTAGCAGGATATTATAGCTATTTTAAAAATGAAGGATATGCAAATGTAGATTATACAGAAAAAAAACATATTAGAAAAGCAAAGGGAACAGGACTTGGAATGGTTTATTATGATAATTTTAAAACCTTATTTATAGACTTTAAAGATAAATTATTTGATAAGTATAAAAAGTAAGTATTGAGGGTATAACATTAAAATAAGTAGAATTATTTTGAAATTATAATAGTTAGGAGAAAATATGAAGGAATACCTAAACAAGGTTGGAGATGAGTGTATTCATTGTTCTGCCTGCACAAAAAAATGTCTCTTTTTAACTAAATATAAAATGGATTTAGGTGAGTTTGCAAAAAGACCTGAACTTGCAAAGGGTTGCTTTATGTGTGATAGCTGTTTAAGGGCTTGTCCAATTGATTTAGATGGTGCAAAAGTAGCAATTAATCATAGAGAAGACTTAAGTGGATATGGTGCTGTAAAATTTATGAAATCACCATATAAGTTTAGAAATAACTCAAAGATTAAAACAAAAGATATTTTAATGTTTGGTTGTGCTTTCCCTGGACATTATCCTGAAACAACAAAATATTTAATTGATATGTTTGAAGGGAAAATGGATTTTTCTATAGATTGTTGCGGTAAACCTTTAGAAGATAGTGGGCTAATCTCTGATTTTGAAAAAAATTTAGAAAGATTGAAAGAGATGTATAAAGAAAAAGGTGTAGAGAGAATTGTAACAATGTGTCCAAATTGTTTTTACTTTTTTAAAGAAAAGTTGGATATGGAAGTTATTTCAATATATCAAAAATTAGAAGAAGAAAATTTACTAAATGTAATAGAAGATGAAGCTGAAATTTTCATGCCTTGTCCTGATAAAAAATCTAAAGAATTATTAAATCAAATAAAACCTTATGTTCCAAATGGTAAAGTAAAATTTAAAAATGTAATGTGTTGCGGAATGGGTGGAGGAGCAAAGTCCAAAGAGCCTGAATTAGCTAAAGAAATGATGAATACAGTAAAATCTGAGATTAATGAAAATATTTATACATACTGTGCTAGTTGTTCTGCAAGTTTTGGAAAATCAGAAGTAAAAAATGTAAAGCACATTTTGAGTGAAATGCTAGGAGTTAAAGAAAAAGTAGATTTAGGATATTTTAAAAATTCTTTAAAACTTAAGTATTATAAGAGAAATAGAAAGTAATATTGAAATGTTAAAGATAGCCATCTAGTAAAATAGATGGCTATCGGTCTTTCATATTATTATAAATTTCATTTAATTTATCAGGACTTTCACCTTTAAAATACATTATTTTTAGTTTATGCATTTTAAATATAGTTCTTAAAGTACCATTTTGTTTAAATCTTCTTGATGAAGAAATTATTTTATCATTAAGTAATTTAAAGTATTTGGAATTATTTTTATGATTTTTTATATCTATAAAAAATTGCAAATCTTCCATTATTGGAATATCCCTAAAACCATTTATTTCATCAAAGAGTTTTTTTGTTACAAAAATGCTCTGATCACCAAAACATATTTTAAATATTTTAGCTCTAAAGTTAGATAAACAAGCTATTAAAGATAGTAATATAGAGTTTGGATAAAATTTTATTTTCAATCCACCACATTCGATATTTTCTTTTTCTATTAAATTTTTTATTTTTCCATCTACTGTATAATCTAAAAATTCAGAGTCAGAATGAATGAACCACAATATATCACAATCCGTATATTTAACAGCTGAATTCATTTGTTTACTTCTACCTTTTTCAGATATTAGTAGCTTATAATTGATATTGTTAAAAGACTTTTCAAATATTTCATTTTTTTTGAAATTATCAACTGCCTTAGAAATAATAATTTCATCAATGTTCGTAAAATTATTTAATTTTGTCAATAAATTTTCTATCATTTTATCATCATTGTAGATTGGTATTATAACAGCTAGTTTCATATTTATTCCTTATCATATTTTTTAATTAAAACAAATGATATTACAGTAAGTAATACAAATCCAATAAGTGAAATTATAAATTCTATACTATATACATTAATGGCTTTATCTCCAACATTCAAAAAAACAAATGTTCCTGGAATTATTCCTAAAAATGTAGCCATTGAATATTTTATAAAAGAAATTTCTGTAAGACCGGATAAATAATTTATTACATTGTAAGGAGCTATAGGTAATAGTCTCATTAAAAATATAATAAAAATACCATTGCTTTTTTCTGCATTAATAATCTTGTTATACCATTTTTCACTTATTTTTTTTCTAAAAATTTCTAAAACTTTATCTTTTGCAAATTTTTTAGCCATTAAAAACATTATTGAACTATTTATCATTGCACCAATCATCGTATATATGACTCCTTCGAACAGTCCAAAAGAAATTCCTGCAGCTAAAGCAAGAATTGGAACAGGGAAGAAAAAAATAGGTAGTATTGAAAATAACAATATATAAATTAAAGCAGCATTTTTTCCGTATCCTTGAATTATATTTCTTATTTTTTCTGGAGTAAATATTTTAAAGATAAAATACGTAATCACGACAAGAAGTATAATAGAAATAATAGTAATAATTTTCTTCTTATTTTTCATTGTAAAACTCCATTAATAATTTATTTAAATTTGAATATTCTGAATATTGCATTTCATTTTTCACATAAAAATCTAAATCACTTTTCTCATCAATATCCATCAATGTTCGTCCAGTTGAGTATTTTAAATTTTCGTTTTTAAATATTTCTACAGTATTTTCAAATACTTTTTCAGATTTAAAAATATTTTCATCAAAAACTTCATCAACTATATTTTTCAAACCTATTAAGTAATACCCTTTATCAAATGTTTTGTGAATACAAACATCAAAGTTATCTAAACTCTTTAAAGCAAAACTAATATCCTCTTTTCTCAAAGTAGGAATATCAGTGCCAATTAAAATCACTTTTTTGTATCCCATTTCAAAAGTTTTCTTAAAGGCATTTTTCATTTTTTCTCCAAAAGAAAAATCACCTTGTGGATATATTTTATTTTCAAAATTGAAAAATTCTCTGGTATTATCATTTAGTTTTTCATATTCTGTTATAAATAAAATAACATCAGCAAAGTCATTTTTACAAACATTAATAGTATCTTTAATCATTGCTTTATGTATTTCTAAAACTAAATTTGAATTTAAGTTTTTACTTAATCTTGTTTTTACCTTATTTATAGAAGGAAATCTTGTAAAAATTATTATTGCATTATCTCTCATATAAATCACCATAATAACTTTAACATAAAATGAATAATATTAAAAGCTATTTATCGACTTATTAGAAAATTCTATTAATAGGCGTTGATTTATAAGTTAATCTTATTTGATATAGACTTATTAATATTGTATAATTTATTTGTTAAAAAATATAAAAAATAAGGAGAAAAATTATGAGTAACAATTATTTTGAAAAGAAAGATTTAGGATGTTTTGCTAATGGAGAATTAGGAGAAGAAGCAAAAAAATTATGGGATGAATTTTTAACATATTATGGAGATAGCACTTCTGAAGGAGCTTTAACTAAAAAAGAAAAAGCACTTTGTGCATTAGCTGTAGCATTTGCTACTCGTTGTCCATACTGTGTAGATGCTTATACTCAAACATTAGTTTCTATGGGAGTAACTGAAGAACAACTTACAGAAGTATTACATGTTGCGTCTTCAATGCAAGCGGGTATAACATTAGTTAATGGATTTACAATGAAAAATACTGTAAAAGAAATTAAATTATAAAAAGTTTTCTTTAACTATTAAATTAAAGAAGCTTTAAAATTTTGTATAGAGGGTGATATTATCTTTAATTTAATAAAAAGAAATTTTGAAGAAGAAAAAGAAGAAAAGGAAGAGAAAATTTCCTTTTCTAACGGAATAGAATTTTCTAGAAAAGTTTTGGAATATATAAATTATATTCCAAAATTTTTTGAGAGAGTAGAAAATAAAAATAATCTATATACAACAAATATGGATATCATGCAACTTAATATCGGTAAAATTTGCAATTTAGCTTGTAAGCATTGTCATGTTGAAGCTGGTCCTCATAGAAAAGAATATATGAGTAAAGAAATTATGGATGATTGTTTATATGTTTTTAAGAAACACGGATTTAAAGTTATGGACATAACAGGAGGAGCTCCTGAGATGATGCCTAATTTTGAGTATCTTGTTGAAGAGTCAAGTAAGATAGCTAAAGAGGTTATAGTAAGAACTAATCTATGTATTTTATTAGACGAAAAATATAAGCATTTAATAGATTTTTATGCAAAAAATAAAGTAACTATATTTTGTTCATTACCTTTTTATACTAAAGAAATTACTGATGGTGTTAGAGGTGAAGGAGTATATGAAAGTTCCATCGAAGTTTTAAAAAAATTAAATGATGTTGGATATGGAAAAACTTTAACTTTGAATTTAGTTTATAATCCGGATGGAGCATTTTTACCTGATGCACAAGAAAGTTTAGAAAAAGAATATAGAACTAAGCTTCTTGAAGAATACGGCATTGTTTTTACAAATTTATTTGCAATTACTAATAATCCGATAGGCAGATTTGGTATGAGTTTATACAAAAAAGATAAATTAAAGGCATATATGACAAAGCTCTATAATGCCTATAATGAAGATACTGTTGAATTTTTGATGTGTAGAAATGAAATAAATGTATCTTATGATGGATATATTTATGACTGCGATTTTAATCAAGCACTTGATTTAAAGATTAATTCAAGTAGAGTTCATATTTCAGATTATAAAGAAAATAACTTTGAAAAAAGAAAAATTGCACTAGGAAACCATTGCTATGGATGCACAGCTGGAGCTGGCAGTTCCTGAGGTGGAGAAATCGGTTAGACGTGTTCTAAGGAGGAAAAATGAAATTAAAAAAATCTACGATTATTAAAATAGTAGCAGTTTTAGCTGTTGTTTTAATTTGTATTTTTGTAAAACCTGTAAATGATAAACTTAAAGAGTTTGTTGTGCTATTTAAAGGTTCTAGTACTGACGAGGTATTAGAAAATGTAAAGAAATATATTTTATCTTATGGAAAGTGGGCTATTGTTATTTCGTTTTTATTAATGGTATTTCAATCAATTGCTGCACCAATTCCAGCATTTTTTATTACTTTTGCAAATGCAGCTATTTTTGGATGGCAATTTGGAGCATTTTTATCTTGGGCAAGCGCAATGGCTGGAGCAATTTTATGTTTCTATATTGCTAGATTATTAGGAAGAGATGTTGCTGAAAAATTTGCAACTAAATTTGCTCTTAATGAAGTTGAAGTATTTTTTGATAGATATGGTAAATATACAATTTTGATAGCGAGACTTTTACCTTTTGTTCCTTTTGATCCAATAAGTTATGCAGCAGGACTTACATCTATGAGTGCTTGGAGTTTTATTTGGGCAACAGGATTAGGACAATTACCTGCAACTATAATTTATTCATATATTGGTGGAGCATTAACAGGAAGCTCAAAAACTTTTGTTACAGGATTATTTATTTTATTTGCAGTTTCAATTCTTGTATTTTTAATTAAAAAAGTTTATACAGAAAAACATAAGAATAGTGCTAAATAGGAGTTGTTTTGAAAGATATTTTAACATATATTGACAAAAATAAAGATATTTTAGGGATAGATGAATATAAGATTGATTTTTTACAACAAGGTGAATATAATATAAATTATTTAATTACAACTAAAGATAAAAAGTTTGTCTTAAGATTAAACTCTAAAAGTCAGATGAATTTACCTAATCAAATTAGATATGAATATGATACATTAAAATTTTTAGAAAAATCAGGTGTAACACCAAAAGTTTATTATGTTGATGACTCAGATAGTAAATTACTTAATGGTGTAATATTAATGGAATATCTAGATGGTAGATCATTAATCTATGAAGAAGATAGAGAAAAAGCGGCATATATTTTTTCAAAGATTCATTCAATAGATGCTTCAAAAGCTAATAATTTTATAGTTGAAAAGAATTTATTTCAAGACAGAATATCTGAAGCTAATTTTTGGCTAAAAGAGGTTTTTGAGAGTAAAAAGGTAAGCAAAGAGCATAAAGAATTTTTTGAAAAATTCTTAAACTATCTTGAAAATAATAAGTATAAAGAAAAATATTTTGAGGAAAATAGGATATTATGCTTAAATAATACAGAAGTTAACTCAGGAAATTTCATTATAGGAGAAAAACCTTACTTGATTGACTGGGAAAAAGCTGTAATCTCCGATCCTTGCCAAGATATAACACATTTTTTAGTTATTACAACTACAAAATGGAAAACAGATTTTATAGCAAGTAAAGAATATGAAGATAAATTTTTTGAAGAATATGAAAAGTTTTTAAATAAAAAAATAAATATTAAAGAAAGAGTGCATTTATATAAACCATATATGTATTCTAGAGCTTTAAGTTGGTGTATGAATGCATATTTAGAATATCTTAAAGAAGATAAACTAATAAAGAATGAAGATACATTTAAAAAAATTAAAGAATTTACTGATTTAGATTTTATGGAAAATTTAATTAGAGATTATTTTTAAAATAAGTGCTATTTTTAGCACTATTTTCTTATAAAATATTTTTAGGAGGAATTTATAAATGTTTGAAAATAAATTTATTGTAAGAAAAGAATTTATTCTTGAAAACAGAGATAATGAAAATTTTGTAGTTATTGACGCAAGGGGAGATATGCTAAAGGCTGGAGACTTTGTTTACGATAGAGCTATTGTTTTGGATTGGAAAGAATTTACTTTTTTAACTGGAAAAGATAATGAATATGTTGGATTACCATTTGCTAGGGAAGTTTTACTTGAAAAATTTTCAAAATATGGAATTACTCCTAATAAAAAGGTTCTAATATATATTAACACTTGTCCAGGATTTGGAATGGGTGAAGACGGAAGATTTAAGTTTTTATTAAATTTCTGTGGAATTGAAGCATATATTTTAGATGGTGGAATAAGTGAAATTTTAAAAATAGACTTTTATAAAAAAGTAGAAGATGATAAAGAGCTTAATAAAGCAAGTATAGATATTGATAATAAACCATTTTTATCTTATGAAAAATCAATCTTAACTGATAAATTAAAAAGTATATGTAAAGATGAATCTGTAAAGATTTTAGATGTAAGATATGAAGAAGAATACAATGGTAAAATTATTTTTGGAGAAAAATTTGGTGGACATATAAAGAGATCAAAAAGTTATCCTTATACAAAACTATATGACGAAAATGGTTATTTACTAAACAATTCTGATATAGAAAAAGATATATTAAATCTTGGTGTTTCAAAATCTGATTTGATAATTGTTTATTGTACAACAGGAATTAGAGCTTCAATAGTTTATGAAATACTTAGTATGTTAGGATTTAATGTAAAAGTTTATGATGAATCATTTGGAAGATGGTGTATTACTGAAGAATTTGAAGTATAATATATAATAAAAAAAGAACAGATTTCTGTTCTTTTTTGTTTGCTATTTTAAAACTAAATTATAAAATATGATTTATTATTTTAATTCGTTTTTAACTACTTCTCCACCTTTTACTTCAAGTATAATTTTATCATCAACTGGAGATTTTACTATTACTGTAATATCACTACTAACGTTTTTTGAAACTTTTACAGCAGGATCAAGAACGTATTTTTTCCAATTTTCACGGTCTTTATCAGTAACTTTGCCATCTTTTAGATTGCTAAGAGCTCCATTAATATCAGTTGCAGCAGGATTGTCAAGTTTAAATCTAATTCTTTTTTCATTTTTTTCATAAATAGCTTTACCAAAATCTTTTATAGTATTATTGAAACTTTCAAGGTATTTTTCAATTTTTTGTCCTGATTCATTACTAATAAGTTCCTTTTGATATTGACTAAGTTTTTCCTTTAATTCTTTATTTTCTTTTTCCAATTCTGCAATTCTTTCTTGTGCACCATTTTCAACATTTTTAGCTGTATCATTTTTTCCTGAACAACTAACTAGTGTAAATCCAACTAGTAACAAAGCAATAATTTTTTTCATAAAAATTCTCCTTAAATAAAAAATTTGTAAATGTTTAATTTACTTATTAGTATTATAAAACATAAATATATAATAATCAATAATTAAAGGTGAAATATTATTTATTATTAATAACATCTTTAATAACTTCTCCACCTTTTACTTCAACTATCGTTTTAGTTTTATCTGTTGGTTGTAAAATTTTTACTGTTATACTTTTATCAAGATTTTTTGAAATAGTTAAAGCGGTTCCGGTAACTTCTCTTTTCCATAAATCTCGAATATTCTCGTTAGCTCTACCTTCATTTTTAGCATCAATCATTCCTGACACATCAGAGGCAGCTTGTTCAACTAATTCAATATTAACTATATTATTTTTTTCATCTAATGTAGCCTTGGCAAAATGCTTATTAGAATTATTAAATTCTTGTAAATATTTATTAATTTTTGCAATAGATTCACTTGAAAGAGTTTCATTTCCTAAGCTTCCTTGTTTTTCTTTTAATTCTTTATTTTCTTTTTCCAAAGAATTAATTTTTTCTTGTAATTCATTATTTTTCTTTTCTAAAGAGTCTTTTTGTTCTTGTAATTCTCTGATAGCTTTATTCTCTTCGTTATTATTTTTACTAGAACAACTAACTAACATAATACTTATTAATAGCATAATAACAACTTTTTTCATAATTATTTTTCCTTAATATTGTTTTTAGTTAGGTATATCTATGGTAAATTTAATATCTTCTCCTAATTTATTAAAATTTTTATCAGTAGGAGCTGATATTCTGATTTCAACTGATTTTATATCTTCAGCTTTTGAATTTTTTAGTAGATATACATTAGTTCCATTTTTCTTAACAGCTCCTAAAAATTCTCCATCTATATATGTAGAAGCAATCATATCTGGTTCAACTTGCTCTTTTGTATTTGAAATTAATTTAGCTTGTGATATGTAAAAAGATACATCTTTATCAGAAGTGTTTTCAACCTCAATATCGAATACTACTATAGCGAACTCTTTTCCTTTTTCAACTTCAAACATTTGAGCTGTATCTTCAGTAGTAGCAGTTATCTTTGAAACTTGAATCTTTGTAAAATTATACTTTATAGATCCAGATTCTCCAGTTTTATTTAATTCCTTATTTGTAAATATAACTGTTTTCTTTAATCCATTTTGTTCTGTAGTTTCTCCTTCTTTCATTTCTTTCTTTTTATTTTCCTTTTTATCTTCCTTGTTTTCTTCTTTTTTTACTTCACTTGTATTAGTTTCTGTTGTGTTCTTTTCTTCTTTTTTTGATGAACAACTAACTAACATAAGACTCATTAATAGCATAATAACAATTTTTTTCATAATAAATTCTCCTTAATAAATATAATGATACTATTTTTTAGCTTTTCTATAACCTGCATTAATTGCTTCTTGTTCGCTATGAAATATAACTAAATTTTTACTTGAAATTCTATCATAGTGTGCTTGACCGGGCATGTGATAAATCTTAGATTTTCTATTTGCATGTATTTCTATTGACTCATTAGCTTCTTGTTCTTGTCTTTTCTGTTCTTCATTCTTTCTTTGCTCTTCTTGCTTTTTTTGTTCTTCCTCTCTTTTACGCTTTTCTTCTTCTAATTTTTTCTTTTCCTCTTCCTCTTTTTGTTTGGCTTCTTCTTCTAATTTTTTCTTTTCTTCTTCTTTTCGTTTAGTTTCTTCTTCCTCTAATTTTTTCTTTTCCTTTTCCTCTTTTTGTTTAGCTTCTTTTTCTAATTTAGCTTGTTGCTCAATTTTTTGCTGTTCTGATTCTTTTTTAGAACTACAACTTACTAAAATAAATGATGTTATAAGCAGTAGTAACAATCGTTTTTTCATAATTTTCATAAAAACTCCTCCTAAAAATAAGTATATTTTACTGTTTATAAGTCTATTATTATATAACTTTATACGTAAAATATCGTTTGCTTAAATTATACATTTAGCAAATATAAAAGTCAATAAATATTTTATAAGATATTATAATTAAAAAAACTCTTGTAAGCAAATTCTTTACAAGAGTTTTTGGTGGAGATGGTGGGTGTCGAACCCACGTCCGAAAAGGCATTCATATCACTTTCTCCGAATACAGTCAATTTTAAATTTCCCAATAACCTATAAATTAACAAAATCAGTTAAAGGTATCTTATAAATACAATTACAAATCTAAGAACTTTTGTAAAGGTTGCCCACGAATTTAATGATAGAGTTTAGTCTTTTGTGGGAAAAGAATAGACTCCAAATAGCTGTCTTAAGCAGCTAATGCAAAATTATTATTTTCTGCGTTTATATTTAATTTACCACTTTTTATGTTGATTGGATACAACAATTCGCTTATGATACTGCAACCTCCCCGTCGAAGCCAGTTCATCCCCATATCTTTTAATAGTATACCCATATTTTTATATCATGTCAAATTAAAAAAAGAAATATCAATTAGATTTTTTATAAATTCTTGAAATTAATATAAAAATTGTAGCTATTGAAATAATTGCAAGTAAAAATAAAATCATAGTTATTGTATCGTCAAATAATCTTCTATAAAATCTATAAAAGTTATAAATTCTTAATATAAAAAATAAAATTATTCCTACATTTATTGTTAAAAGATATTTTGTATTTTTAGTTACCGATAATAAAACAAAAATGAATATAAAAATTAGAGAAATACTCAATGGAATATTTTTAAATATTGTTAAACTATGCATATATGGTTCATCAGAAGGATAAGCTCCGGCTGATAATTCTAAGGTTATTAGATAAAATAAAAATATTAAAAAACTAAATATTGAGTAAATTTTTTCTTTTAGTATTGTCATAGACTCCTCCTTTTTATATGAACATTAGCAATTTACAACTTTATTATAAGATTTTAAAGCCTTTTTGTAAAGTATTTTTTATAGCAAATGTATTCTTAAAGAAAATTATTAAATTTTCGTAATAAAGTATTGTAAAAATTTTTTAATACAAATATAATAGATAAATATAAAAAATAATATAAATTTTTAAGGAGAAAAATATGTTAAAATCAATGACTGGTTATGGTAGAAGTGAGTTCGTTGATGAAAATTATGATTTGTCTTTTGAGATGAAAGCTGTAAATCATAAATTTTTGGATATTCAAGTTAAACTACCATATTTTTTAAATTTTTGTGAAGAAGATATTAAAAAAGTTGTAAGAAAAAAATTATCAAGAGGACGGGTTGATATTTTTATAAGAGGAAAACAAAAGTTTTCTGAAAATAACTCAGCTTTAGATGTTAATTACGAATTGGCTTCTGCATATTTTGAAGCATATAAAAGTATTTCAACTAAACTTGGAATAGATGCTTCTGTTGGTATTGGACATATTGTTAGAAATGACAATGTGGTTGAAGTTAAGACTTCCGAAATAGATGAAGAATATTTAAAAAATAATGTTCTTGAGTCAGTTGAAAAAGCTGTAGATGAACTTGTATCAATGAGAATAGTGGAAGGTGAAAATCTGAACAAAGATTTACTAGATAATCTTTCTGCTTTTGAAAATAATTTAGGGAACATTATTGAAAGAAAAGAAGATGTTTTAAATAATCAAATTGATAGATTAAAATTAAAACTTAATGAGTTTTGTGGCGAATTATCTGAAAGTGAAGTTAATAGATTAAATCTTGAAGTGATTTTTTATACTGATAAGCTTGATATAAGTGAAGAAATTACAAGACTTAATTCACATATTCAAAACTTTAAAAAGTT
Organism: Parvimonas pharyngis; assembly: GCF_046569675.1. Classification (NCBI taxonomy): domain Bacteria; kingdom Bacillati; phylum Bacillota; class Tissierellia; order Tissierellales; family Peptoniphilaceae; genus Parvimonas; species Parvimonas pharyngis. The sequence goes on along the minus strand of NZ_JBKICJ010000004.1, from coordinate 129,301 downwards.
TTTAAATCTTGAAAGTCAAGTTGGTAAAAAAATTGAATTCTTATTACAAGAAATGAATAGAGAAATCAATACAATTGCAAGTAAATCAAATAATTATGCGATTTCAACTTATGTTATTGAAATGAAGGTCATTATAGAAAAGCTTAGAGAACAAATTCAAAACGTTGAGTAATTTTGGAGGCAATATGAAAAAGGGATTTTTGATGGTTGTTTCAGGCCCGTCAGGAGTTGGCAAAGGTACTATTTGTGATATTTTATTAAGAGATAATAAAGATATTAAGTATTCAATTTCTGCAACAAGTAGAAACAAGAGACCTAATGAAGAACATGGTAAGAATTATTTTTTCGTATCAAATGATGAGTTTGAAAAAATGATTGAAGATGGAAAACTTTTAGAGTATGCAAGAGTTCATGGAAATTACTATGGAACACCTAAGGATTTTGTTTTAAATTCTATTGATAACGGAGATGTTGTTATTTTAGAAATTGATGTTCAAGGTGCATTACAAGTAAAGAAAAATTACCCAGATGCAGTTTTAGTTTTTATTTTACCACCGGATTTTGAAGAGTTAAAAAGAAGACTTGTAGAACGTGGAACAGAAGATGAAGAAACTGTAAATTTAAGAATGAACAATGCAAAAAAAGAAGTTGAATTTTTAAATGAATATAATTATTCCATAGTGAATGATTTTATAGATGAAAGTGTTGATAAAATGAAGGCTATTATTGAAGCCGAAAGATTAAAGATTAAAAAATAGGAGGAATGAAAGATGATAAATCCATCATTTAAAGAATTAGAAAAAATTGATAAGAGTAGATATGCATTAGTAGTAATGACAAGTAAGAGAGCTAGAAGAATTGTAAACGGATCTAAAAATTTAATGGAAACAGATGCTCAAAAACCAATTACTCAAGCACTTCAAGAAATTGTAGCTGAAAAGGTAACTAAGAAAGAAAAGGAAGATTAAGATGAAAAAAAATATTTTAGTTGGAGTAACTTCTGGGATTGCGATTTACAAGTCTTTAGACTTAGTAAGCATGTTAGTTAAGGCTGGATATGAAGTTAATGTTGTTATGACTGAAAACGCAACTAAACTAATTAATCCTTTGATTTTTGAAACAATTAGTCAAAATAAGGTGTATAGTGATGTGTTTGAAAGAGATATGGACAGTGAAGTTAAGCATATAAAACTTGCAAAAGAAGCTGACTGTATTGTTCTTGCGCCACTTACAGCTAACACCATGGCTAAAATTGCCTACGGAATTGCAGACAATTTAATCACAAATATAGTACTTGCTCATACTAAAAAAATGATTTTAGTACCAACTATGAATGTTAATATGTATGAAAATCCAGCAACTCAAAAAAATATTGAGACTTTAAAAGAAAGACATATTGTTTTAAGTCCTGATTATGGTCGTCTTGCTTGTGGAGATTATGGTAAGGGAAAATTCCCAAAAGTTGAAAGAATTTTTGAAGAAATAGAAAGCTATTTTGTGCAAAAAGATTTGCAAGGAAAAAAGATTTTAATTGGAAATGGTGCTACAATTGAAGATATTGATCCTGTTAGATATATCTCAAATTACAGTAGTGGGAAAATGGGAAATGAGTTAGCTCTTTGTGCAAAAAGACGTGGAGCTGATGTAAAAGTAGTATGTGGCAAGGTTAATAGTGATTATAGAAACTTTGGTATTGAATACATTGATGTAAAAACAAATGAAGATATGTATAATTCACTAAAAGAAAATTTTGATGATTCGGATATTTTAATTATGCCTGCAGCACCAGTTGATTTTAAGGTTAAAAACAAAAAAGATTTTAAAATCAAAAAGACGGAAAATTTTGAAAATATTGAGCTTGAAAACAATCTTGATATTTTAAAAAGTATTTCAGAGTATAAAAAATCACAATTTGTTGTAGGCTTTGCGGCTGAAACAAATTCAGTTAAAGATTATGCAATTTCAAAGATGAATAATAAAAAATTAGATATGATAGTTGCAAATGATGTTTCATTAAAAGATAGGGGCTTTGGCTCTGATTTTAATAAGGTTACTATTATTACAAAAGATAGTGAGCTTGAAACTGAAGTTTTAACTAAAAGAGAAATTGCAGATAAAATTTTAGATGCTATTTTGGAGAAAATATGTTAGCAGAAGTTGTTGTTAAGTCTTTTTTACTATCAAGGGCTGAAAATATATTTACCTATAAAATACCTAAAAGTATTGAAGAAGAAATACAAATAGGTAAGAGGGTAATTGTTCCTTTTGGTAAAGGAAATAAGGGAACTGTTGGCCTTGTTATAAATATATTAGATGAAAAAGAAATTCAGTCAGATATAAAATTCAAAGAAATAAATATGGTTTTAGACGAGAAGGAAATTGTAAGTAAAACACAGATTAAACTTGCAAAGTTTATGAGTGAAAAGTACATTACAAATATTTCTTATTGTCTAAATTGTGTTTTGCCTCCTGGAGATTGGAGTAAAATTGAAGAATTTTTTGTACTAAATAAAGAAAAGTCTGATGAAATTTCAGTTGTTGAGGCAGAATTTTTTTCAAAGAGAAAAAATATTTTAGAAATCAGGGAATTTTATAATGACGACAATAAAGTAAATTATTTAATTGAAAATGAAATTATAGTAAAAAAGTACAAATATAACAACTCGGAAAATAAATTTTTAGAAAAATTTGTTAAACTAAATGAAGATTTTGATTTTTCAAAAATTCGCAAAAACGCTGTAAAACAATTAGAACTTATAAATTTTTTAAAGGGAAAAGATTTTGTAAGTGTTAAAGATTTAAGAGAAAATAACTTTTCTAAATCTGTTGTAGATTCTCTACTTTTAGTAGACGCTCTTATCCAAACTGAAGATAAAGTTTATAAAACTTCTTTTGAAGATACAAATAGCTATAAAAAATTAAAGTTAAATAAAGAACAGCAAGATGTATTAGATAGTATTTTAAGTTCTAAAAATGATAAATTTTTAATTCATGGAATTACTGGAAGTGGAAAGACTGAAATTTATTTACAGCTTGTTGAAAATATGTTGGAACAGGGAAAAAGCAGTATAATTTTAGTCCCTGAAATTAGTCTTACACCACAGACCATTGAACGTTTTTCAGGACGTTTTGGAAATGATATCGCAATTATTCATTCCAGACTTACAATGATTGAAAAACTAAATCAATGGAAACAAATTCAAGATAAGGATATAAAGATTGTTGTAGGAGCTAGATCTGCAATTTTTTCTCCAGTAAAAAATTTGGGACTTGTTATTATTGATGAAGAGCATGAGTCAAGTTATATAAGTGATCAAAATCCGAAATATTATACTCATGAAGTTGCTGAGTATTTAGTTGGATTGACAGATGCAAAACTTGTTTTAGGTTCTGCAACTCCATCTGTAAATATTTATGCAAGAACGAATAGTGATGACATAAAGCTTTTGGAACTTAAAAATAGAGCTACAAAAAATTCTTTACCCGAAGTTGAAATTGTTGATATGAGAGAAGAATTGTTACTTGGGAATAAAAGTATTTTAAGTAATAGTCTATTTGAAGAAATACAAAAAACTTTGGAAAGAAAAGAACAGGTAATTCTATTTTTAAATAAAAGAGGAAGAAGCTCTTTTGTTTTTTGCAGAAGTTGTGGTTATGTTCAAAAATGCGATTACTGCGATATTTCTATGACTTATCATAAGGATAATAGAAAAGATATTTGCATTTGTCATATGTGCGGAAGAACTAAACCAAAACCTAAAATATGTCCAAATTGTTTTAAACAATCCATAAAAGAATTTGGTTTTGGAACTGAAGCATTAGAAGACTATATTAAAAATACTTTTAAAGATGCGAAAGTTTGTAGAATAGATGCAGATACCTCTAAGGAAAAAGGAGTCTATGAAGAAGTTTATCAAAAGATGAAAAATAAGGAAATTGATATTTTAATCGGTACTCAGATGATTTCAAAAGGACTCGATTTTCCGAATGTAACTTTGGTTGGAGTTGTTCTTGCAGATATAAGCTTGAATATTCCGTCTTTTAGATCAGCTGAAAAAACATTTCAGCTTTTGACTCAAGTTGCAGGTCGTTCTGGACGTGGAGATAAAGAAGGAAAAGTAATAATTCAAACATATAAGCCAAGTCATTACAGCATTGTTAATTCTTCAGACCATAATTATGAAGATTTTTTTAAAGAGGAAATTAATTTTAGAAGAAGTTTTCTCTATCCGCCAAAGGCACATATTATAAATTTTCAATTTAGAAGTAAAAATGTTGAAAATTGTATGGAAGAATTGAAAAAAATAAGAGATTTAATTTTTGATAAATTTAAAAAAGAAATAAATTTAAAAGATATAATTATTCTAGGACCTAATCCGGATGCAATAAAATGGGTAAATATGGTGTATAGATATAATTTAACAATAAAAATTCTAAAAGACTATGATGTCTTTAGACAATTTTTAATGGAATTAATTTTTAATAAAAAGTATTCTTTCAATACTGAAAAAAATGGAAAATTAATTTTGACAATAGATTAAGGAGGAAAAATGGCATTAAGAAATGTTAGAATTGATGGCGATCCTGTTCTTAGAAAAAAAGCAAGGGTAGTCGAAGTTATAGATGATAAAATAAAAGATTTACTAGAAGACATGGTAGAAACAATGTATGATTCAGAAGGTGTTGGACTTGCATGTCCTCAAATTGGAATTTTAAAAAGACTTGTAACAATAGATGTTGGAGATGAGCATGGATTACTTAAAATGATAAATCCTGAAATTTTAGAAATTTCCGGAGAACAAGTTGGACCTGAAGGCTGTCTTTCAATTCCTGATTTTAGAGGTTTTGTTAGAAGACCTGAAAAGGTAAAATTCAAATATACAGATATAGATGGAAATGAACAAATTATTGATGCAACAGGACTTTTAGCTGTTTGTATTTGTCACGAAATAGATCACTTAAATGGAATTTTGTTTACAGATTTAGTTTTAGATGGAGAAGAAGCTGAAATGTATGAAAAATTGTATTACGGTGAGGAAGAATAATGAAAAAAATAATTTTTATGGGAACTCCTGATTTTGCAGTTCCACCTTTAGAAACTTTAAATGAAAATTTTGAAGTTTCTTTAGTTGTTTCCCAAAAAGACAAACTTAGAAACAGAAAAAAATTATTACCAACACCTGTTAAAGAAAGGGCATTGGAGCTTGGGCTTGAAGTTATAACTCCTGATAGTGTAAAGAGTGATGAATTTTTTGAAATTGTAAAAAAAATAAATCCAGACTTTATTGTCGTGGTAGCATTTGGACAGATAATTGATAAGAGATTAATCGACTATATGCAAGGAAAAATTTTAAATATCCACGCTTCAATTTTACCGGAACTTAGAGGTTCTGCGCCGATAAATTGGGCTATTGTAAATGGATTAGAAAAGACAGGTGTAAGCATTATGTCAATAGATGTTGGGCTTGATACCGGAGATGTTTTGGATATTGAAGAAACTGAGATTTCTGATTTAGATAATGCTGAAACACTTTATGAAAGACTTTCAAAAATGGGTTCAAATTTGATAGTTAAAACTATTAATGACTTTGAAAACAAATACAAAAACAGAGTTAAACAAGGAGATAATTTTTCCTATGCTCCTATGATTAAAAAGGAAATGGGAAAACTTGATTTTAATGATACTTCAAGAAATATTTTCAACAAAATTAGAGGTTTTTATAATTGGCCTAGTACATTTTGCGAATATATGGAAGAGAATATAAAAGTTCATAGAGCTGAAATTTCTAAAGAAAATCCTAATGAAATTGTAGGAACAATTTTTAAAGTTTCAGATGATGCAATTTTTGTTAAAACTATGGATGGAAGTATAAAACTTTTAGAAATACAATTTTCAGGTAAAAAGAGAGTTTTAGTTAAAGACTATCTTCGTGGTAACTCTATAAAAGTTGGAGAAATTTTAAAATAATGAGAAAACTTGCAGTTGAAATTCTTTGTGAAATCAAAGATGAAAATTCAAATTCAACAAATTTATTAAATAAAAAAACAAAAAATATTTCTGATTTAGATAGCAAATTTTTAAGAGAAATTGTATATGGCACTTTGGAAAACAGAATTTATCTTGATTATATAATCAAAAAGCTCTGTAAATTAAGAATTAAAAAGTTCAATCCATATATTTTAAATATTTTAAGAGTTTCTATTTATCAGATTATTTTTATGGATAAAATTCCTGAATTTGCAATAATAAATGAGGCTGTTAATCTAACAAAAGTTTTTAAACTTAAAAAATTTTCCTCTTTTGTTAATGGATCTTTAAGAAATTTTTTAAGAAATAAAGAAGACTTTATGAAGATTGAAGTTGAGAGTGAAGATGAAGCTATCTCTATAAAATACTCTGCAAATATGGATATTGTAAAGATATTGCTTTCCGATTATGGCAGGGAAAAAACTATAAAAATTCTTGAAGATTCCATGTCCAAACCTCATTTTGCAATAAGAATTTCATCTTTTGAAAAGACAGAAGAACAAGTTGTTAAGGACTTGGAAAAAGACGGATATAATCTTAAAAAATCTGAAATTTCAAAACTTACTTATTTTGTAGAAAATCCGACTAATATATTGGAAACTGAAAGTTTTAAAAGTGGAGATTTTACAGTTCAAGATGTTGGAAGTATCTTAACGGGAGAAATTTTAGCTCCAAGTGAAAATTCAAAAGTTTTAGATATTTGTTCTGCACCAGGTGGAAAAACTTGTCATCTAGCTTTTCAGATGAAAAATACAGGAGAAATTTTTGCAAATGATATTGTAAAGAGTAAATTAAAAAAGATAGAAGAAAATTGTAAAAGACTTAATGTAAAAAATGTAAAATTACTAAATTTTGACGCGTCAATTTACAAAGAGGAATATAAAGAACAATTTGACTATATACTCTGTGATGTAATTTGTTCAGGAATTGGAGTTATGGACAGAAAGCCTGAAATAAAATTATTCAGAAGCAAAGAAACTATTGATGAAATAATCAAATTGCAGAGAAAAATTTTTGATAATGCAGTAGAATATCTAAAAGATAAAGGAGAGATAGTTTACAGCACTTGCTCTGTTTTGAAATGTGAAAATGAAGAAAATGTCAAATATTTTTTAGAAAAACATAAAAATTTAAAAATAAAAGAAGTTGAATTTTTTGGTAAATCAGAAAAATTTATAAAATTATTACCTGAAAAACATAAACATAATGGATTTTTTATAATAAAATTTATTAAAGAGAATTAAGGGATTGAAGACTAGTCTTCAATCCTTTTTTTATAAGAAAATTATCCTAATCAAAAATCAGTAAATCGAAATGAAATGAGTTAAGATGATGAACTATTTGAGGATAAAATAAGGCAAAAAAAACCTTAAAAATTTATAGTGGATTAAAAAAATATAGTTAGAAAAATGAATATTCAGCTTGAGTGAATGACAATATGTGTGGGAAATGGTATAATAAAATGAATGAAAAATTGGCAAATTAGAATTTTATGAGGAGTTTATATGGAGTTTAATAGTTTGATTCCTGAATTATCAGTTTTTGATATTGTTCAGACTAAAAATTTTTATGAAGAATTAGGATTTAAAATAGAGTACGAACGACCGGAAGTGAAATTTGTTTTTATGTCTTTTCAAGATAGTCAGTTTATGTTTGAACAAATTCATGATGATGGCTGGAATACAGGGGAACTAATCTATCCTTTAGGAAGAGGAATAAATTTTTCAATATCAGTTGATGATATTGAGAAACTATATGAATTAGTGAAAAGCAAACAATTAGAGATTTACAGAGAACTGATTAGAAGTGTATATAGGGTTAACGGAATTGAAGAAATACAAATGGAGTTTCTGATTCAAGATCCTAATGGATATTTATTGAGATTTACAAACTGATGACTCTTGATTTGAAGGGTAGGTAAACTCAGACTTGTCGCTCTAAAACAATTAAATAAAATGACAAAAAGAAAGTGCTGATATTCAACTTAAATCGAAATAATATAAAATTACGAGGAAATTATAAGGTGAGCAATTATATAAAATTAAATGAAGATAGATGGAATAATGTAAAAAATGACTATACTGAGCCATTGACACATGAAGAATTAGAAGAAGTTAGAAAAAATCCGATTTCTGTTGCATTAACTGTTGGGAAAAAAGTTCCAAAAGAATGGTTTGAAAAAGCAAATGGAAAAAAGATATTAGGTTTAGCTTGTGGTGGTGGACAGCAGGGGCCAGTTTTTGCTATAAAAGGTTATGATGTAACCATAATGGATTTTTCTAAATCACAATTACAAAGAGATGATATGGTTGCTAAAAGAGAAGGCTTAAAAATCAATACAGTTCAAGGCGATATGACAAAACCATTTCCATTTGAAGATGAAACTTTTGATATTATTTTTAATCCAGTTTCAAATGTATATATAGAAGATTTAGAAAATATGTATAAAGAAGCCTCTCGAGTATTGAAAAAGGGTGGACTGTTAATGGTCGGATTTATGAATCCTTGGATATACATGTATGATGCTGACATTGTATGGGACAAACCCGATGAGGAATTACTTTTAAAGTTTTCAATACCTTTTAATTCAAAAGAGCTTGAAGAGGAAGGCAAAATAACCATAAATCCAGAATATGGATATGAATTTAGCCATACCTTAGAAACTCAGATTAGAGGACAACTTAAAAATGTTCTCGCTATGATAGATTTTTATGAATCGTGTGATAAAAGAAATAGATTATCACGTTATGGAAATGACTATATAGCTACACTTTGCATTAAATTATAATGTTATAGAACATACTTCAGGAGAATATCCGTTTTGTTTTTCGTAAGGGTTAAAATCTAAATTTCAGTTTGTTGAAGTAAAACAATAAGTAAATTATTTAAGAGTAATTTTATTAGGAAAAGAAATATTGCTTTTAGACGAGCATTTTTCTGCGATAGACAAAAACTATATTAAATATTTGGAGAGTATTTATGGAATTTAATAAAGATAAATGGATAAAAGACGGCAAGATTTTAAATATGCCAAAAAAACAGAAAGATAAATATGAACTTTTTGCTTATTTAGCTTCAGTTTGTTTTGATGAAAGAAAATATAAAGAAAAAGAAATTAATGAAATTTTAAAGAAATACTATGCAGATTTTTGCTATTTAAGAAGGTCTATGGTTGACTTTAAACTTTTAAAAAGGACTGATGATGGAAGCGAGTATTTCTTTGATAAGTCGGTATTAGATTGAATTTAGTGGGAGAGATATGATAGATATTAGAGAAATTTCTGTTAATGAAACAAATGTGTTTTGGGATAAACATATTAAGTATTTAGTTGAAGATGAAATTGTTACAGATAAGGAAGATATAGAATACTTTTTAAGTAGCGAGTATAGAGATTTTTTAGAAAATCGTATGATTGTTGATAAAGATAGACATTATATTGCATACTTTTTTGAAAATGATGTAGAAATAGGAGCAGTTCAATTTACAATTTATAACAACAAAGATGGAAAATATTTTGGAGAATGTTTTATACTTGATTTTTGGATATATCCTGAATTTAGAAATAAATCTAAAGGTTTAGAATGTTTTAAGAAGTTAGAAAAATATACAAAGCCACTTGGAGCAACGCATTATGTTTTAAATTCAATGAAAGAAAATTCAATTCGATTTTGGGAAAAATTAGGATTTGTAGAAAATGGAGTTGATGAATGGGGTATGAAATTGTTTAGATTGTATTAGATTTTCAACATTTTTATGGCAAATTAATTTAATAGAGAAATGTTAAAGGAGCTTTATAAAGCTCCTTTATTTTTATGGTTTATTCCTTGGTATGAATTTCTTTGTTTTAGAATTTTACTAATTTCTCCAATTGTTTTAATTTTATCTTTTGACCATAGGGGAGCAACAAGTTTTTCTTTATCGCCATCTCCTGTAAGTCTATGAATTATTATATCTTTGTCTAAATTTTCTATTGACATAATTAAAGCATCTATATATTCATCCCAAGATATTACTTTGAAACTATTTTTTAGATATTCTTCATATAGTTCACAATCGTTCTGAATATAAAGACTGTGAATTTTAATGCCCCAAGGCTTTTTGGTATTTACATAATCAATAGTATTTTTATAATCTTCTTTAGTTTCGTTTGGAAGACCGAAGATTATATGGAAAATAGTTTTTATATTTAATTCTTTTAATCTTTTCACACAATTTTCAAATGTTTCAGTACTATAACCAATATTCATACTATTCCTTGTCTTTTCATTTGAGCTTTGAAGTCCAAGTTCAATCCAGATTTCAATTTTTTCGTTTAGTTCTGCAAGTAAATTATAAATATCTTCATTAAAACAATCAGCTCTTGTAGCAATGGATAGCACTTTGACATTAGGAAAATTTATTGCCTCATAGTACATTTTTCTAAGTTCTTCCACTGGTAAGAATGTATTTGTATAGCTTTGGAAGTAGGCTATATATCCATTGTATTTATCTTTAACTTTTAAAAAATTGATTTGAGCGTTTAATTGTTCGGTAATTGATTTTCTTCTAGTTGTAAATTCACCACTTCCACTTTCTGAACAGAATTTACAACCTTTTTTTCCATTTTTTCTATTTGGACAAGAAAACCCTCCATCAATGGAGAGTTTTAATAGTCTTGAACCGAATTTTTCTTTTAGATAAGAACTTAAATCATTATATCTTTGCATATTATCTCTTTCTTAATTGTTCTTTTTGTTCTAAAACATGACGTTTTAATTCGTCTAAATATTCTATTTCATCATTTGAGAAATCAACATTCTTCAAGAATCTTCCTGCACCTTTAATTACCATTAATTCAGGAGTTTCAGGATTGATTACTTCTAGATTTGTTCTATCTGTTATTAAATCAACTAGACCAGGTATTTGAGATGTACCACCAGTTAAAATTAATCCCTTTTCAGAAATATCTGCAATTAGTTCAGGTGGAGTTTTTTCCAATGTTTCAGTAATTGCATTTAAAATTTTATTTAATGTCATTCCAATAGCATGAGAAATATCTGAATCATTTACAAAAATATGCATTGGAAGACCATTCATAACATTTCTTCCTTTAATTTCATACATTGAGCCATCATTTGTTGGATATGCTCTTGCGGCTGATAATTTAATAAGTTCAGCAGTATTTTCTCCGATTAACATATTGTATCTTGTACGAATAAAATCTGCAATTGCTTGGTCAATTGAATTTCCACCAATATTTAAACTTTTTGCAATTATTATTTCTCCGTTAGAAATTACTGAAATATCTGTTTTGCCTGCTCCTATATCAACTACTAAAGTTCCTGATGGATCATTTACATTTATTCCACAACCTATAGCAGCTGTAATTGTTTGTTCTAAAAGAACAACATTGTTTGCACCTGCAAGTTTAACCGCTTGAGTTATTGCTCTTTTTTGTACTTGAGTCAATTCACTTGCAATACAAACTAAAACATTAGGTCTAAAGAAATTTTTTCCTACAGATTTTTTAATAGCCCTTTTAATAATAGCTTCAGTTACGTTAAAATCTACTATATTTCCCGCAACTACTGGTCTTTTAGCAACTACATTTCCAGGAATTCGTCCTAATAATTTTTTTGCAGTTTCTCCATAAGATAATATTTTATTTTTATAAGTATCCATTGTAACAACTGATGGTTCATTTACAACTATACCTTTGTTTTCAACGAAAGTTACGACCTTTGATGTTCCAAAATCAATGGCTAGAGTTTTTCTAAAATACTTCATAAAATCTCCTAAAAATCTTCTATATATTTTTTTGAAAAAATTACCTTTTAATTTAGTTAAAAGTAATCTTATTGTTTTTAAAATTTAAGTTAAAATTTAGTTTAATTATCATAAACCAAACCATACTACTATAATTTTACACTAAAAATTACATATAGTAAAGGGAAAATTGAATATTAAAAAAATTTGATAAAATTTATGTAGTGTAGTAAAATAAGAATGATAAAATTAATATTAATATGGAGGCCTTTTATGTTTAGAATGAAAAATAAACTTAATAATTTATATAATGCAAATAAAGAAGTTAAGTTTGCTCTTGTTGGAGCCGGAAAAATGGGAAAAGGACTTGTTAATCAGCTTTCAAGAATTAAAGGTCTTACAAGTTCTGTTGTAATAGATGAAAAACCTGAAAAGGCTATGGAAGCTCTTATTTCATCTGGCGTTAGAAAGTCAGATATAACTACAAGTGATAATATAAAAATAATTGAAAATTCTATAAAAAATGGAATGTATGTTGTTTCAGATGATTATTCCATTGCATGTAAATTACCTGATATAAAAGGAGTTGTTGATGCTACAGGAAATCCTCCTTTTGGGGCAATTTTAGCTATGGAAGCTATTGAAAACAGAAAGCATACAATTATGTTAAATGTTGAATGTGATGCCGTAATTGGACCATATTTATACAATTTAGCTAAAAAGAAAAATGTAATATATACAGGTTCTGCAGGAGATGAACCTGGTGCGATTATGGAACTTGCAGATTTCGCATTAGGAGCGGGTTTTAAACTTCTTGCAGTTGGTAAGGGTAAAAATAATCCACTTAATTATTATATAACTGAAGATGATGTTAGAGAAGAGGCACTTTCAAAAGGACTTTATCCAAAAATGCTTGCTGGTTTTATTGACGGAACAAATACTATGATTGAACTTACAAGTGCAGCAAATGCTTTAGGTTTTGTTCCTGATGTAATTGGATGTCATGGTCCAACAACAACAGCAAATGAGCTTGGAAAGTTATTTTCATTAAAAGAACAAGGCGGAATTTTAAATAATTATAAGACAGTAGATTTTGCTTTTGGAGTTGCACCAGGAGTATATGCTATTGTTACAAGTGATTCTGATGAAGTTCATGATTTAATGAAATATCTAAAAATGGGAGATGGTCCAAACTATGCGATTTACAGACCTTATCATCTTACAAGTTTAGAAACACCTATAACAATTTATAATGCGATTGTAGAAAAAGAATCAACAATTGTTCCTGCTTGTGGACAAGTTTCAGATACAGTTACAGTTGCTAAAAGAGATTTAAAAGCCGGAGAAATTTTAGAAGGAATTGGTGGAAAGTCAGTTTTTGGAACAATAACAAGTCATGCTGATCAAAAGAATAGGAATCTTTTACCAATAGCTATGATTACTAAGAAAACTAAGTTGAAAGTTGATGTAAAAAAAGACGAGCTTATAACTCTAGATATGGTAGAACTAGATGAAGATCATATAATAACTAAACTTAGAAGAAAACAAGATAAATTAGGCTTATAGGAGAAAAAATGGAGATAATTTCAAAATATAAAAATAAAATAGTAATGGGAATTTCAGCTCTATTAGTATTCTTATTTATTGTTTTTATGATCATAAAATTTACTGGTAATTCTAATAAAGAAGTATCATTTGATTTTTCAAAACCTTATAACAAAATTGCTTTTATTAAGGATGAGATGTATACTTTTGAAAAAGATAAATTTTCTAGATACAATAAGAATGGAAAACTAAAAGTTGAAAAAGAAATTGCTAATAATGGTAAAATTGCAGTATCAAATGATGTTATTTATTCTTTAATGAATAATGAAGTAATCATGTATTCTAAAGATTTTGACGAAGTAAAAAAAATTTCATTAGAAAAAGAAAGCAAGGATATATTTATTGAGAATAACAAATTAGTTCTTATAAATAATGCTAGTTTTAGAATTTTAGATGAAAATTTAACTGAAATTTATGCTAATGAGGATGTTCAAAATCCAGGATATGTAAAGTTTTCAAAGAGCAATAATAACTTTGTTTATACTGATTATATTAAGGCTGATAATTCAATAAAATCAAGATTTCATATTTTAAATTCTAAAGATAAGACAACGGTTTGTGATTTTACATTTTTTAATGAATTTATAATAGACTTAGGTTTTATAAATGATTCCGATGATAAACTTTATGTAGTAACAAATGAAAAATTATATATATTTGAAAAAAATATTATTAAAAATCAATACTATATAAATAATTTAAAAAATATAATTTATGACTCAGGAAAAATTTATTTATTCACAAATGATTTAAAAGTTTTTAATTCTAAGGATTTAAAACTTGAAAAAAGTGCTGAAATAGGGGACGATTATTTGAATTCTTATATACTAGATGGGAATATTTTGTTAGTTAAAAAAACTGGGTATGTATTATTCGGAAAAAGTAACTTAAAATCGAAAGAATTCCCTGCTGAAGTAACGGATTCAATTAAAGGTGATGATTCGGTTTATTTGATACTTAAAAATGGATATAAAAAAATAAAATAGGAGGAATTTTCTTTGAACGAAAAATATTTATTACTGACTTTTAATTCAGTTAATCATACAATGCAAATAGAAAAAGAACTTAAAAATTTAGAAAAGAAATTTAAAACAATTCCAACTCCAAGAGAAGTAAGTCGTTCTTGTGGACTTGCAATCTTACTTGATCCAAGTGAGCTGGAAACTGCTAAATCTTTAAAAGAAGCAGGAAAAAATGTCGACTATCTTTGGTATTTTGAAAAAACAAAAGATAGAGGAAATGTTGTAACGGAGATAAATATTAATGAATAATTTTTTTGAAAACTTAATTCCCTCTGAGTCAATCAGAAATATTGTTTTAAAATTATTATTATCTATTGTGGTTTTTATTTTTGCAAAAGTTTTAATTTACTTTTTTGCAAAAGTTTTAAAAAAAGTAGTTAAGACTTATAAGAAAAATGACCATAGCAATATAAAAAAAGTAAATTCAATTGTTTCAATATTATCAAGTGTATTTAAGTATATAATTTATTTTTTTGTAGTAGTTATAATTTTAGGTATTTTTGGTGTGAATACTTATTCTTTAATAGCTACTGCTGGAGTTGGTGGTATCATAATAGCATTTGGTGTTCAAAGTATTGTAAAAGATTTATTTAGTGGAGTTTTCATTCTTTTAGATGATCAATATAATGTTGGAGATGATGTTATTATTAATAATATTTCTGGTAGTGTTTTAGCTATTAATATGAGAAATACACAGATACAAGGATACGATGGAAGTGTTAATACAATTTCAAATGGAAGTATTACAACTGTTACAAATTTAAGTAAAGGAAATCAAAGATCTGTTGTTACTTTTTGTTTCCCAGTTGATGTAGATGTTGAAAAGATTAAAAAAATAATTAGTACTTATTCAATAGAGTTTACTGAAAAGAATGATTCTGTTATAAAAGCTCCTGAATATTTTGGAGTTACAGAGATTCAAAGCTATTATATAAAAATTGCTGTTGCTCTTTGGAGTAAACAGTCAACACAATGGAGTAATGAAAAGAATTTAAGAGAAGAATTATATAAAAAATTTAAAGAAGAAAATATTGAATTTTTGAAACTTGAAAAGGGTGATAAAATTGTATAAATATCAAATATCGGATATTGTTGTACTAAAAAAAGAGCATCCCTGTGGAACCAACAAATGGCAAATTCTAAGAACAGGAATAGATATAAAATTAAAATGCTTAGGCTGCGACAGGGAAGTTTGGGTTAAAAGAATAGATTTTGAAAAAAGACTTAGAAAAGTTGAAATAGATGGTAAACTTTATAAAGTTGCAAATCTTTAATTGGAGGTAGTTATGGACTTTTTAGAATTAGCAAAAAAGAGATATTCAGTAAGGGAGTTTTCTAGTAAGAAAGTTGAAAAAGAAAAGATTTTAAAGATTTTAGAATCAGCTAAGATTGCTCTTACTGCCAAAAATAAACAACCAATAAAAATTTATTATTGTACTGATGATGAAAAGTTAAAATTATTGAATGAGTCTTCACCATGTGAATATAACTCACAACTTATGTTTGTTATAACATATAATTTAGAAGAATGTTGGTATAATAGTCATACTGGAATTCCAAGTGGAATTGTTGACGCTACAATTGCATCTACACATATGGTACTAGAAGCAGAAGATTTAGGGCTAGGTTCAGTTTATATTGGGGCATTTAATCCCGAAATTGTTAGGGAAAAATTTGATATTCCTGAACAAAATCAAATAGCAATGCTTTTGTTTATGGGATATAAGGCTGAAAGTTCAGAACCTTCTCCTATGCATGAAACTTTTAAATTAGATGAAGAATTGTTTGAGGAACTAAAAATAAGATAATTGAAGAGGAAGATATATGGATAAAATATTAAAAGATTTATTTTCTTTTCAAGATATCGAATATAAAGACTTTAATTCAAAACTAATTCCAACTGTAGATAAAGACTTAATAATTGGAGTTAGAACTCCTATTTTAAGAAATTATGCTAAGAAATTATTTAAAGAGGATGAAAAAAGAACTTTTAATTTTTTAAATAATCTTCCGCATAAATACTATGAAGAAAATAATTTACATGGATGTTTAATTGAGCAAATAAAAGATTTTGATTTAGCAATGGAATATACTAAAAAGTTTGTTCCATTCATTGATAACTGGGCAACTTGCGACTTATTTTCTCCAAAAGTTTTTAAAAAATATCCAAATGAGACATATAAATATGTTTTAGATTGGATAAAAGATGAAAAAACTTATGTTATAAGATACGGAATAGGTCTTTTGCTTTCAAATTATTTGGATGAAAATTTTAAAGAAGAACATTTGGAAATTGTTTCAAATGTAAGGTCTAAAGAATATTATGTAAATATGATGATTGCTTGGTATTTTGCAACTGCTCTTGCTAAACAACAAAAATATGCTATAAAGTATATTGAAAATAAAAAACTTGATGATTGGACACATAATAAAGCAATTCAAAAGGCGATTGAGAGTAGAAGAATTACTGATGAACAAAAAACGTATTTAAGAAGTTTAAAAGTTAAATAGAGAAATAAAATGAAAAGAGCGATTGGCTCTTTTTTTGTTGGTCTTGACGAAAATATTTTAATATTATAAAATAAAGTATTATATATTGTTGTTGGGGGAGAGATGGAAAATTTAAGTACAGTAATCGAAAGATTAAAAAAACTGCAACAAAATTTATCAGAAATTGGTGATTCACTTTGACATTTCAAAGTTGAAAAAGAGATATAAAGAGTTAGAAGCTAAAAGTTTTAAAGAAGATTTTTGGAATGATCCAAAAAATGCAAAATCAATTTTAGATGAAATGAAGCATTTAAAGTTTAAGATAGAAACATTTAATTGTTTAAGTCAAAAAATTTTAGACTCAATAGAATTCATAGAAATTTTATCTGACGAAGAGTTTATGGAATATGAAAAAGAAGCGTTAAAGAATATTCAAAATATAGAAAAGGAATATTTTTCATTGAAGTTGAATACTTTAATGGTTGGCGAATATGACTCAAATAATGCGATTTTAGAAATTCATGCTGGAGCAGGTGGAACAGACGCTCAAGATTGGACAGAAATGTTACAACGTCTTTATACTAGATGGATAAGTAGTAAGGGATTTTCGTTTTCGATTTTGGACTACAATTCTGATACTGAAGGTGGTATAAAGTCTGTTACTTTAAAGGTTGAGGGTGAAAATGCTTATGGATTTTTAAAAGGCGAAAAAGGAGTTCATAGACTTGTTAGAATTTCTCCTTACGATTCTTCAAATAAAAGACATACAAGTTTTGCAAGTGTTGATGTTTTTCCGGAAATAGAAGAAATTACTGATATTGAAATAAATCCTAAAGATTTAAGAATTGATACTTATAGATCTGGAGGAGCTGGAGGACAACATGTCAATAAAACGGATTCAGCAGTCAGAATAACTCATATTCCTACAGGAGTAACTGTTTCTTGTCAATCCGAAAGAAGTCAAATGTTCAATAGAGATACGGCGATGAGACAGCTTATTGCAAAACTCTTAATTATAAAGCAAGAAGAAAATAGGGAAAAAATTGAGGATATACAAGGAAAATATTCCCAAATTGCATGGGGCTCACAGATAAGATCTTATGTTTTCCAACCTTATACTCTTGTTAAGGATCATCGTACAGGATATGAAACAGCAAATGTTGAGTCTGTTATAAATGGAAATATTGATGAATTTATAAATCAATATTTATGTGAGTTAGTAAAAAAAAGCAGGTGATTTTATGAAAAGAGAAACGGCTATTAGAATTGTTGCACTTATATTAGCTTTTATGATGGTAGTTGGAATATTACCAACAATTATAGGATTATTTATATAATGCAAGTTACAAATATTAGTTATAGTAAGTCTAAAGAAGTTTTTGAAGTAGTTTTTGAAGATGAAACAAAACTTCTTTTGAATTACAATATTTTTGAAAAATACAAAGTTTCAGTTGATATGGATTTTTCAGAAACTGAAATTCAAGAAATGAAGTATTTTTCAGATATTGAAAGAGCAAAGTCAAGAGCTATTAATTATATCTCAGGAAAGTTAAAAACAAAATATGAAGTAAAATTAAAGCTTAAAGAGAAAGATTTTACAGAAGATATTATTGATGAAGTTATAGATATTTTAGAAAGAGAAGAATATCTTAACGATAGACTTTATTGCGAAGTTTTTATTGAAGATAAAAAACAATTAAATGGTTATGGAAAAAATAAAATAAAATCTTTATTGATTCAAAAAGGTGTTTCAAAAAGCGTGTTTGAAGATTTTTTAGATGAGTTTGAATATGAAGAAGAATTTGACAATGCACTAAAAATGGGTATAAAAAAACTGAACCTATTGTCTAATGAAGATGATAATTTCAAAAAAAAACAAAAGTTAATAAACTATTTAGCTTATAGAGGTTTTAGTTTTGATGTTATAAATGATGTTTTAAGGGAAATTTTATGATGACTTTTGTATATATGTTAGAGTGTAATGATGGAACTTTTTATACTGGTTATACAACCGATTTAAAAGCTAGAATTGAAAAACATAACTCAGGTTGTGGAGCAAAGTATACAAGAGGAAGAACTCCCGTAAAATTACTTTATTTTGAAGTTTATGAAACAAAGTCTGAGGCACTTAAAAGAGAAATAAAGATTAAGAAGATGACTAGGTTAAAAAAAGAAAAATTAGTATTAAATTTTGATAAAAGTAAATTTTCTACTTATATGGAAGGTGATGTCTAATGATTAATAAAAATTTATATGAAAAATATAATGATTTAAGAGAAAATTTAGCGGAATTATTACTTTTAAAAGAAGACATTATTTCAATTAGAAATGACTTAGTTTTAGAAGATGAGGAAAAGTTTAAGCTTTTATATAAAAAGAATATGGAAAGCCTTGTAAAAATTCAAAAATCTCTTGAAAGAGATGTAATGAACCTTTTTAGGGCAGGAGAGATATTAAAAACTCTTGAATTTTCAGATAATTTCGTAGATGTAAGTCAAGTCTACACAATTATTGATTCAGAAAATAGAAATAGTAAAAAATTTAATTCAAATGAAGTTAAAAATTTTGTTGGACTGTTTGATGAATTAGATTATGAGGAAAACAAGGGTTGTGATGATGTATTCAAAGCAATTGCAAAGGAAATTTCTCCTCAAGCAAATAATAAAAATTGGAATAAAGAACTTTGGAAAAAGACGCTAAAAGCAAAAGCTGATGATAGCAAAAGAACAATGAATAAAATATTTAAAACAATTGAGGAAGAAAATTTAACTACAAATCCTTTGGATTTTGATATTGATGAGTACTCAGAAAACATTCGTACTTTGGAAAAAAATTTGGAATTCCTTCAAAGAGAAGTTAGAAACTTAGGAGAATCATGTAAGGATAATCTTGATGAAGAGAAGGTTAAAAGAATGGAAAAATTGTTGAAAAATGTTGAAGATAAAAAGTCTGAAATTAATCATTCAATTGAAATTTTGACAAAAATTAAAAATGGATTAATGGATGGATTCATTGCATCTTTACCAACGAATAAAAATGGAATTTTAAATTAGGGGGAAAATATGGAACTAAAATATGAAATTGCAGAAGAATTAGGCGTTCTTTCTGAAAATGAAAAAGGATGGAGAAAAGAATTAAACTTAGTTAGTTGGAATGAAAGAGAACCTAAGTATGATATTAGAGATTGGAATCCTAATCATGATAGAATGTCAAAGGGTATAACTCTAACTAAGGAAGAAGCAGAAGCTCTTTATGAAATATTAAAAGAAGAATTTGGAGAATAATGTGAAAAAACTTTTTGGAAAATTTATTATAGGACTTTCTAATGTATTAAATAAAATTTTTGGAGCAACCATAAATGGTTTATCCTATATTGTAAATTTATTGAGTAATATAGCAGTTCTCTTAGTGTTAGCCGGTGTGGTACTACTAGCTTTAAGTTCATTTTTGCTTCCGGTTATAATAACAATTTTATTGTTTCATCCTGCTTTTTGGATTATTATATTTGTATTTTTTATTGTTCCATTTCTTGGAAAGAAATTTATTTCATTTCTTAGATATTTTAACTATTCACTATGTGAGTATTTAAACGATTATGGTAATTTTTTAATTGGTAATAACAGTGGTTTCTCATCTTTTAAAGAATATAAAAGAAAATATGAAGATGCACAAGAAGAACAACGTAAAAGAGAACGTGAAGAAAGACAAAGAAGAGAACAAGAAGAATGGGAAAGAAGATTTAATGCTTTCAACGAATATTTTTCAAGTCAAGGAAGCTACTATGGAAATTATAACGGAAATTATAATGGCTACTATCAAAATACAGGTGGTGCAAGTTATGACCCATATAGCGACTTTAAAAATAAATTTGAAAATGCTTGTAAAGTGTTAGAATTTAATTCTTATGATATTGATTTTTATCAAGTTAAGCTTCAATATAGAAAACTTGCAAAAAAATATCATCCTGATTTAAATAGAGATACAGATACAACAGAAAAATTTCAAGAAATTAATTCAGCTTTTGAATTTTTAACTGAAGAAAATATTAGAAGATATAATCAAATGAAAAGATAGTGAAAGATAATCACTATCTTTTTTAAATTGTAAAAATGTGGTAAAATAAATATATAATATATTATTGGAGGTAGTTATGAATATAGTAGATCGTTTTGTGGAATATGCAAAAATAGACACTCAATCAAATCCTAAATCTGAAACTGTTCCTTCAACAGAAAAGCAAAAGAATTTAGGAAATTTACTTGTAAAACAATTAAAAGAAATGGGAATTGAAAATGCTCATATCGATGAAAAAGGTTATGTTTATGCGCATTTAAAATCAAATGTAGATAGAGATTTAAAGAAAGTTGGTTTTATTGCACATATGGATACTGCAACAGAACTTACTGGAGCAAATGTAAATCCACAATTTGTTGATTACAAAGGTGGAGATATTAAATTAAATGATGAAGTAACAATGTCTGTAAAGGAATTTCCTTGTTTAAATGAAGTTGTAGGAGAAAGACTTATTACAACTGATGGAAATACTTTATTAGGTGCAGATGACAAATCAGGTATTGCAATTATAATGGATGCAATTCAAAATATAATTTCAAACAATTTACCTCATGGAGATATTTCAATTGGATTTACTCCTGATGAAGAAATTGGACGTGGAGCAGATCATTTTGACGTTGCGAAATTTGGAGCTGATTTTGCTTATACTATTGATGGTGGAGCAATTGGAGAACTTGAATACGAAAGTTTCAATGCTTGTAGTGCTGTTGTAGATATTAAAGGAAAAAATGTTCATCCAGGATCTGCAAAAGATATAATGAGAAATTCACTAATAGTTGCTCATAATCTTTTATCAATGTTACCTGCAAATGAAAGACCTGAACATACTGAAGGTTATGATGGATTTTATCATTTATTAGAAATGAACGGAGATACTGAAAATACTCATATGGAATTTATCATAAGAGATTTTGATAGAGAAAAATTTGAATACAAAAAAGAATATATGAAAAAGGTAGTTGAAGTTTTAAACTTCAAATATGATAATTCAATTAAATTAGAACTTGAAGATTCATATTACAATATGAGAGAAAAATTAGAAGATAGAAAAGATATTATTGATCTTGCATATAATTCAATGGTTGAAGTTGGTATTACTCCAAAAGTTAAGGCTATTAGAGGAGGTACTGACGGTTCAAGACTTTCTTTCATGGGACTACCTTGTCCAAATATTTTTGCAGGTGGTTTTAACTTCCACGGCAGATATGAATTTGTACCGGTTTCATATATGGAAAAAGGTTCAGAATTACTTGTAAAAATCGTTGAAAATATCGTAAAAGGAGAATAATATGAATTTAAAACCTGAAAGAGTTTTTCACTATTTTAGAGAAATATCAGATATTCCTCATGAATCACATAATGAAAAAGCAATATCTGATTATATCTATAATTTTGGGAAAAAATTAGGACTTGAAACTAAACAAGATGACATACTAAATGTTTATATAAGAAAACCTGCAACAAAGGGCTATGAAAATAAGCCTGGAATTATCTTACAAGGCCATATGGATATGGTTTGTGAAAAAGCTACAAGCTCAAATCATAATTTTGCAACTGATAAAATTGAGTGGGTTATAAAAGATGATTTGATTTTTGCTAATGACACTACACTTGGAGCTGATGACGGAATTGCAGTTGCTATGGCAATGGCTATTTTGGAAGATGAAAATTTAGTTCATCCAGAACTTGAAGTTATTATAACAGTTGCTGAAGAAACTACAATGGGAGGAGCTTTAGGACTTGAAAAAGGTCTATTAAAAGGAAAATATTTATTTAATATAGACTCTGAAGAAGAAGGAATTTTAACATTAGGTTCAGCAGGAGGAACTCTTTTTAAAACAAATCTAGAATTAAAATTTGAAAATAAAGAAGTAGAACTTGTTAAACTTCATTTCGATGGATATTTCGGAGGACATTCTGGAATGGAAATTGGAAAAAATAGAAGAAATATGATTAAGACAATCGCTGAATTCATTAAAGAAAGTGGACTTTCAATAGCTAGTGTTGACTGTGGGAATAAAGATAATGCAATCCCTAGAGTTGGAGAATTGGTAATCGAAAACTCAGAAAAACTAGATGAATTAATTGCTAAATTTACTGAAAAATATAATGGTGAAGAACAACTTACAATTGATAAAAAAGAGATTTTCAAAGGAAAAGTTTTAACAAATGCATTAAAAGATGTATTAGTTGAAGTTTTAGAAGCTTTACCAACAGGCGTAAATACACAAGACGAAACAGGTATTATAAGTTCTTCAAATCTTGCAATAGTTCAAACTACAGAAAATGAAATTTTAATTCGTGATTCTATACGTTCAGCTTCTATTAGTATTTTAGAAGAAATGAAAAATTCTTTTTCAAAAATCGCTGAAAAATTCTGCTTAAATTATGAATTTGCTGGAGGTTATCCATCTTGGGAAAAGAAAGAAAACTCAAGTTTGCAAAAATATGCAAATAAAGTTTATAAAGATTTGACAGGAAAAGAATTTGAAAATATTATAATTCACGCTGGTCTTGAATGTGGAGCAATTTACGAAAAATATCCAAATCTTGAATTAATTTCATTCGGACCAGATATTAGAGGAGCTCATACTCCAAAAGAAAATATTTCAATTTCATCAACTGAAAGAGTTTATGACTTTACTTTAAAATTGATAGAAGAAATTGCTAAAAACTAATTTAAAAATCAGTTAACTTAAGTTAACTGATTTTTTTATAAATAAATAAGTTTTAAAAATTCAATTTTCTAGATTTATTGAAAAAATAGAGTTTTTATGTTAAGATTATTATATATAATGAAAATTTAGGAGGTATTTTTATGACACCACATAATAGAGCGATAAAAGGAGAAATTGCAGAAACTGTCTTAATGCCAGGAGATCCTTTAAGAGCTAAGTTTATCGCAGAAAACTTTTTAGAAGATGTTACTCAATTTAATGATGTAAGAGGAATGTTAGGATATACAGGTACTTATAAGGGTAAAAAAGTTTCAGTTATGGGAAGTGGAATGGGTGTTCCATCAATTGGAATTTATTCTTATGAATTAATTCATTTCTATGGAGTTAAAAATCTAATTAGAATTGGATCTTGTGGAGCATATAGTGATAAATTAAAACTTTATGATGTAGTTGTAGGAATGGCTTCATCAACAGATTCTAATTTTGCACATCAATATAAATTAGATGGAACTTATTCAGCAAACTGTTCATGGGAACTTTTAAGAAAAACTTATGAAGCATCAAAAGACTTAAATATAGATATCAATGTTGGTAATATATTCTGTTCTGATATTTTCTATAATGCTGCTCCAGAAGATTGGAAAAACTGGGAAAAATTAGGAGTTCTTGCAGTTGATATGGAAAGTTATGCTCTTTACTGTAATGCAAATTATGCGGGAGTTAATGCTATTACTATATTAACTGTATCAGATTCTTTCCATTTCAAAGAAATCACAACTCCAGAAGAAAGACAAAATAGTTTTACAACAATGATGAAATTAGCATTGGAGATAGCATAATGGAGTTAAATAGGTATATGGATCATACTGCTTTAAAAGCAGATACCACTTATGAAATGATAGATAAGCTTTGTGAAGAAGCTAAAAAATATGATTTCTTTTCAGTTTGTGTCAATGGTTGTCATGTAAAAAGATGTGCTGAAAATCTAAAAGGTACAAATACTAAAGTTTGTACTGTTGTAGGTTTTCCTTTAGGAGCAATGACAACTGAAAGCAAAGTGTTTGAAACTGAAAATGCGATTAAAAATGGTGCAAGTGAAATTGACATGGTAATAAATATTGGTGCATTAAAATCAAATGATTTAGATTTTGTATATAATGATATTAAAGCGCTTGTAGATGTTACAAGAAATAAGGCGCTACTAAAAGTTATTTTAGAGACTTGTCTATTAACTGATGAAGAAATTATAAAAGTTTCAGAACTTTGTGTTAAAGCGGGGGCTGAATTTGTAAAGACTTCAACAGGATTTAGCACTTCAGGAGCTAATGAACATGTAGTAGCAATTATGAAAAAAACAGTTGGAGAGAATGCAAAAGTTAAAGCTAGTGGTGGAATCAGGGATAAGGCAACTGCTTTAAAAATGATTGAACTAGGTGCAGACAGACTGGGAGTAAGTGCAAGTGTACAAATAATTACTGAATAATTGGAAGTTGTAAAACAACTTCCTTTTTTTTATTTTGAGTAAAGAAGATTTCAAGGTATTCACCTTAAAAAAGTGTGGATGAAGGACTACTTATTATTTTTAAATAAATTTGATTATCGTTTTCTTTTATAGGGTATATCTTTTATTAGAATTAAGGAGATGATTTTATGAAAAAAATTTTAATACCTTTAATTATTTGTGTATTAATATTTGGATTTATTATAACATATAAAGGAAATGCTAAAAAAGGAGAAAAGACTATGGAAAGGCCAAAAGTTGATTTAAGTTTAATTAAAAATAAAGGAGAAATATATTTAGCAGGAGGTTGCTTCTGGGGTGTAGAGGGATATTATTCAAAAATTGAAGGAATATTAGATACAACAGTAGGATATGCCAATGGAAATGGAACAGATACAAATTATGAAAAAATTAAAAGTACAGATCATTCCGAAACTGTCCATATTGTTTATGATAAAGATATAATTTCTCTTGAAGAAATTTTACAACATTATTTTAGAATAATAGAACCTACAAGCGTTAATAGACAAGGTAATGATATTGGTAGACAATATAGAACAGGAATATATTTTGTTGACGAAAATGACAAGAGTATTATAGATAAATTTATTGACAGTCAAAGAGCAAATTATGATAAACCTATAACAGTAGAGGTAGAAAATTTAAAAAACTTTGTTGTTGCAGAAGAATATCATCAAGATTATTTAAAGAAAAATCCAAATGGATATTGTCATATTGATTTAGATCTTGCTGATAAACCACTTGAAAGAGTAGGTGGTAAATATAAAAAGCCAAGTAACGAAGAATTAAAAAATAAACTAACTGAATTGCAATATAATGTAACTCAAAATTCTGCTACAGAAAGACCTTATACAAGTGAATACGATAAGTTTGATGAAAAAGGAATATATGTAGATATTGTAACTGGAGAGCCACTTTTTTCATCTAAAGATAAATATGATGCAGGTTGTGGATGGCCAAGCTTTACAAAGCCAATTGATGAAAATATAAATTATAAAAGAGATAGTAGTCATGGTATGGAAAGAATAGAAGTAAAAAGTAAGGGTGGAGATTCCCACTTAGGTCATGTGTTTGATGATGGTCCTAAAGATAAAGGTGGAAAGAGATATTGTATCAATGGAGCTTCGTTAAGATTTATTCCATTAGAAGATATGGAAAAAGAAGGATATGGAAAATATATTGATAAGGTTAAATAAAAGTAATTTCAAAATTTAATTAGGAAAAGGTATATAATTAAAAAAATATGATTATATACCTTTTTTATTTTTTTGTACAATTTCACCTATAAATATTTGTAAAATACAGAGATTTAAGTTTTTAGCATATACAAAGTGATATATAGATAAATAAAAAATTAATAAAAAAATAAAAAAGTTTTCCTAAAAATATATTGACTTATATTTCAATAAAGTGTATAATACAAGTAATAAATTTTATAGGAGGTATTATATGAACTTATTATCTAATTTTGTATTACTAAGCGGTTCAAATTTTGTTGAAACTATCAACAAAATAAACGATTTTATCGCTGGTAAGATTTTGGTAACAGGTTTGTTATTTGCGGGATTATTCCTTTCATTTATTTTGGGCTTCCCACAAATTACAAAAATGGGAAGAGCATTCAAACTAGTTTTTGGAGGACTTTTCAAAAAACAAGAAGGACCTAAAGAAGAAGGTTCTATGTCATCATTCCAAGCATTAGCTACAGCAGTAGCTGCTCAAGTTGGAACAGGTAACGTTGCAGGGGTTGCAACTGCTATTACTGCAGGTGGACCTGGAGCTGTTTTCTGGATGTGGGTATCAGCATTCTTTGGAATGGGAACAATTTTCGTAGAAGCAGTTTTAGCTCAAAAATACAGATCTAAAATTGATGGAGAATATGTTGGTGGACCTGCTTACTACAT
Source organism: Parvimonas pharyngis (assembly GCF_046569675.1). NCBI lineage: Bacteria > Bacillati > Bacillota > Tissierellia > Tissierellales > Peptoniphilaceae > Parvimonas > Parvimonas pharyngis. The sequence continues at coordinate 102,232 of NZ_JBKICJ010000004.1, read as the reverse complement.
ATCAAAAGGTCTTAAGAAAACAGGTGGATTTGCTAAAGTTTTAGCTGGATTTTTCTCAATCGCTATTGTATTAGCTTTAGGATTCATGGGAAATGCTGTTCAATCAAACTCAATAGCATCAGGTATTCAAGGTATTAAAGGACTTGAAAATATTAACCCAGCAATTGTTGGTGTTGTTATTGCTATCCTTGCTGCTTTAATCTTCGTTGGTGGTATGGACAGAATTGCAAAATTCGCAGAATTAGTTGTTCCTGTAATGGCAGCTGTTTATATCTTAGGAAGCTTAGTAATCTTAGTATTATATGCTAGTCATGTTGGACCTACATTTGCTTGGATTTTCAAGAGTGCATTTAATGGAACTGCAGTAGCTGGTGGTATCGCTGGGGCAGCAGTTAAAGTTGCTGTTCAAAAAGGTGTTGCTAGAGGATTATTCTCTAACGAAGCTGGTATGGGTTCTACACCACATGCTCACGCTGTAGCACATGTTAAACACCCTGCTGAACAAGGTTTAACAGCTATTATCGGTGTATTCATTGATACTGTTTTAGTATGTTCTGCAACTGCACTTGCAATCTTAGTAACAGGTGCTTATGATGTTAAAGGTGCTGATGGAAAATTCTTAGCAGGTGCTCAATTAACTCAACAAGCATTTAGATCTGCATTTGGTTCAGGCGGAGCTATTTTCTTAGCAATATGTCTATCATTCTTCGCATTTACAACTATCGTTGGTTGGTACTATTTCGGAGAAGCAAACATCAAATACTTATTTGGTAAAGCTGGTCTATTACCATATAGAGCTATAGTTCTTATCTGTATCGTAGCTGGTTCTCTTGGAGAAGTTGCTATCGTTTGGTCATTAGCAGATATCTTCAATACTTTAATGGTAATACCAAACTTAATTGCTATCCTTTGGTTATCATTTGAAGCTAGAGCTATTATGAAAGATTACAATAAGTGCTTATTAAATAATGATGTTCATTATGATTATGAAGTAAAATAATTTATTAAAAATTAAGGAGAGATTTAATCTCTCCTTTTTTATGCTTAAATTTAATATTTTTGTAACACTTTTGTAATATTTTTGTAATTTTTATCGTTTATTTTTAGCTATTTCTTGTTTTTGTATTAAAAATATGTTAAAATTATCAGTAATAGTATATTTTTGATATTAATAGGAGGAATTTATGAAATTAACTAAGAAAGTTTTACTATGTTCTCTAGTTGTAAGTAATCTATTAGTTTTTAATAATACACTTGGAAATGAAAAGATTGTAAAAGCTTCTGAGTACAGAAATAGAATTTTTTATGATAATAGTGGAAAACCTGCAACTGGTTGGTATGATGATGGTAAGGCTTGGTACTATTTTAAAAATGGTAAAAAACTTACTGGTTATGCTACAGATGGAAATGGTAAAAAATATTTTTATGAAGGTAAATATGCATCTGGTTGGTTTGATGACGGAACTGCATGGTATTTCTTCCAAGACGGTTCTAAACTTGTAGGTTACGGTGTAGACGGAAATGGAAAGAAATATTTCTACAATGGAAAGTATGCATCCGGTTGGTTTAATGATGGAAATGCATGGTATTTCTTCCAAGACGGTTCTAAACATAGTGGCTATGGAACAGATGGAAACGGGAAAAAATATTTCTACAATGGAAAGTATGCATCTGGTTGGTTTGATGATGGAAGTGCTTGGTACTTCTTTAAAGACGGCTCTAAACATCGTGGATATGGTGTAGATGGAAATGGAAAGAGATTCTTTGATAATGGTAAATATGCTAACTGGTGGTATGATGATGGAACTGCATGGTATTTCTTCCAAGATGGAGTAAAATTCACAGGTAGAGCAAAAGATGCATCAGGAACAAAAGATTTCATTAATGGTAAATATGCTTCATCAGCAAGAAATAAATATAAAGATGGTATTTTCTATGATGAAAATGGTGGTCCTGCTAACGGATGGTATAGTGACGGAACAGCATGGTATTTCTTTAAAGACGGATACAAACATCGCGGATATGGAGTAGACGGAAATGGAAAAAAATATTTCTACAATGGAAAGTATGCATCTGGTTGGTATGATGATGGAAGTGCATGGTACTTTTTTAAAGACGGCTCTAAACATCGTGGATATGGTGTAGATGGAAATGGAAAGAGATTTTTTGATAATGGTAAATATGCTAACTGGTGGTATGATGATGGAACTGCATGGTATTTCTTCCAAGATGGAGTAAAATTCACAGGTAGAGCAAAAGATGCATCAGGGACAAGAGATTTTGTAAATGGTAAATACTCAACAAATGTAAAGAAAAAATATAAAGATGGTTTATTCTATGATGATAATGGAGTTCTTGCATCTGGTTGGTATGATGACGGCAGTGCATGGTATTTCTTTAAAAATGGAAAGAAACTAAGTGGATACGATTATGATGCTAATGGAAAGAAATTTTTCTATAATGGTAAATATGCTGCTGGTTGGTATGATGACGGAACAGCATGGTATTTCTTCCAAGATGGAGAAAAATTTACTGGAAAAGCAAGAGATGAATCTGGACTAAGAGATTTTGTAAATGGTAAGTATAGAAAAGTTACTTCTCAATCAGAATTTATAGATAAGATTACTCCAAGTGTCTTAAAAGCTGTAAAAGGTAAGGGCTTATTCCCTTCAATTGCTATTGCACAAGCTTGTTTAGAAACAAGATATGGTAATGACGGATTATCACCTGCGCCAATTTACAATTTATTTGGAATAAAGGCTGCTAAGAATACACCTGCTTCCAGATATGTTGAAATAAAGACAGCTGAATATAATGATAGTGGTGAAAAATATTATATAATTGCTAAATTTATGAAGTTCACTGATTATGATGATTCTTGTGAATATTATTCAAATTTATTTACAAGAAATAGTTGGCTTAGAGATTACTATAAAGGTGTTTTAGCTGCTAAAACTCCAGAAGAAGCTGCAAATGCATTAACTGGAACTTATGCAACAGATCCAAATTATGGTAAAAAACTATTAGAAATAATAGAAAAACATGGTTTAAAAGCTTTAGATAAAAAAATATATAAAAATGGAGTAAAACCTTAATGAAAAAATTTAAGAATGAATTTATTGGTATTTCCTCAGGATTTCTGTGGGCAGTTAATGGTTTAGTATTATCCGTATTACTAGGAAGTGAATTAATGAAAAACTATAGTGAGGCAATTGTGTTTTTCCTACCTTTAGTTTTTGCAGGATTCAACGATTTGTTCGCGGGATTATTAGTACTTGGATATGATAAGTTTTTGGGAAAATTGAAGCTATTTTTACCTTCATTAAAAACGAAAACTGGAAAATGGGTTTGCTTAGCAGGCTTGATTGGAGGACCTGTTGGACAATGTTCATATATAATGGGAATTTCTCTTGCAGGACCAGCTTACGCTATTCCAATTTCAGCATTGTGTCCAATGTTTGGTACAATTTTATCTTTTATATTTTTAAAAGAAAAAATAAATTTAAAAACATTTATTTGTATTGTTGGTTGTATAATAGGAACATTTGTACTTTCTTATGAAGAACCTTCAGGAAATTATCCTTATTTTTACTTAGGAATATTATTTTCTTTAATAGCAGGTTTTAGTTGGGGACTTGAAGCTACTATTGTAACTTATGCAACCAAGGAAGAACTTGATGAAGAAATAATACTAACAATAAGGGAATTAATTTCAGGAATAAGTATATTATTCTTAGTATTACCTATTATGAAACTTTTTGGTGGTTTTGTTACTACAATACAAAGTTTTGCTATATTAAAATATTTATTCTTTGCAGGATTCTTTGCAGGTTTAAGTTATCTACTTTACTATAAAGGAATGAACTTAAATGGTGTATCAAAAGGAATGGCATTGAACAGCACATTTAGTTTATGGAGTGTTGTATTATCAGTGATATTTTTATCCACACCTCTTACTATGTTTTTAGTAGTAGGAGTAATAATTGTAACAATATCAATAATTGGCCTATCATTTAATGGCTAACATTCTTAATAAGATCTATAAAAAAATTTAATTATTTTACTATAAACTATTTATTTAAAATTAAAAATGTAGTATAATAAGTATATATGAAAAATAAAAGGAGGAAATTTGTATGCATCCAATGTTACAAAAAAGCGTAGACACAGGTTACATGAAAGAAGAACATGGTCTATATATCGAAGAAGCTATTGCTAAGGGAGAAACTTTAATTATTTCAGGACATAGATCAGCTGGAATAAGACCATTTATGGCAGCTGTTATGGCTGTTGCTAAAGGTTCACATAAGACTGTTCAAGTTAAAGATGAAGCTGGAATCGAAGCTGCAAGTGATGTAGATTATATTTTAATTCCTGCACTTACAGAAGAAAACTGCGAATCAATGGTTCAAGCAGCTTTCAATAAAAAAGGAATGTCAACTATTACTTACAAAGAAACTGAATTAAAATATTCAATGATGAAAATCATGAAAGTTCAAGCTAAAGAAGTTGGAGATTTAAGTAAAGTTGTTCATTTAGTTGAATGTAGAAAATTAGATGGTATCCCACACTTAATTAACTTCAGTAAATTTACTTATGACGATAAAGGAAAAGTAAAAAGAGAAGATTTACTAAGCTGTGAAGATTACGAATAAAAATAAAGTTAAAGCAAGATTTTAATCTTGCTTTTTTTATGCAAAAAATCTCGATTTAAAATGATAAATATAACTTTAATTGAAAAATTATGTGTTTTATGTTATCATATTTGTTAGTATTGGAGGATTTTTTGTGATTATTTTTGGATTAGACCCTGGACTTGCAATAGTTGGGTACGGGATTATTGAAGCTATCGGAAATAGAGTGAGACTTATAGATTATGGAGTAATTGAAACTAAGTCAGGGGTTCCACTTCCAGATAGACTTAAAATTATTGATGAAGAATTGAATAGATTAATTGAATTGCATAATGTTGATGAATTAGCAATTGAAGAACTTTTCTTTAACAAGAATGTTAAGACTGTAATAAATGTTGCACAAGCTAGGGGTGTTGAAATTTTATCTTTTACAAAGAAAAATATCTTAGCTTATGAATATACTCCTTTACAAGTTAAACAAGCAATTACAGGCTATGGTAGAGCGGATAAAAAGCAAATGCAAGAGAGTGTTAAGATGATTTTTAAACTTCAATCCGTTCCAAAGCCAGATGATGCAGCAGATGCTTTGGCAATTGCTCTTTGTCATTTTTTTAGTTTGAAATTTAAAGAACAATTTAGAATGAAATAGGTGTTTTATGTACGAATATATTAGTGGAGAACTTAAATTTATCTACAATGATTATATCGTTATAGATAATGGAGGAATAGGTTATAAGATTTTTACTTCTAACAATACATTATTCAATGTAACTGTTGGAGAATATTATACGATTTATACAGATTATATAGTAAAAGAAGATTATGTTGCTTTATTTGGATTTAAAACAATTGATGAACTATCAATGTTTAAATTACTTATAAGTGTAAATAGCATTGGTCCAAAAGTTGCTTGTGGGATTTTATCCTCAATGTCTGTTGATAGTCTAAAATTGACAATAGTAAATGGGGATGCCGTTGTTCTTGCGACTGCAAAGGGTGTGGGAAAGAAAACTGCACAAAAAATCATTTTGGAATTAAAAGATAAAATTTCAATTGATAGTATTAGTAGCAAAGATATTTCTGGAATAGAACCAACTGTAGAAAGTGGAAAAGACTTTGAAAAGAGAGAACTTGTATCTGATGCTTTAATTAATTTAGGATTTATGAAAAATGATATTGAGAGATTTCTTTCAAGTATAAACATTGATGAAATGGAAATTGAAGATATTATTAAACTTAGTATGAAACAATTATAGGTGTAAGTATGTTTGAAGATTTTGAAGATAGAATTATTGGTACTGGATTTTCAAGAGAAGATATTGAAATAGAAACCAGTTTAAGGCCAAAATGGATTGATGAATACATTGGTCAAGAAAAAGCAAAAGAAAGACTTAAGATTTTTATTGAGGCTGCAAAAACAAGAAATGAACCACTCGATCATTGTTTACTTTATGGTCCACCAGGACTTGGTAAAACAACTCTTGCAAATATTATTGCAAATGAAATGGGTGTTAATATTAGAGTTACATCAGGACCTGCAATAGAAAAACCTAGCGACCTTGCAAGTATTTTAACAAATTTAAGTAAAGACGATGTTTTGTTTATAGATGAAATTCACAGAATAAACAGAAGTGTTGAAGAAATTTTATATCCAGCAATGGAAGATTATGCTCTTGATATAATAATTGGTAAAGGACCAAGCGCAAGAAGTCTTAGAATTGACCTTGAAAAATTTACATTGATAGGAGCGACAACAAGAACAGGACAATTAACAGGACCACTTCGTGATAGATTTGGAATTATGTTGAGTCTTGAATTATATAGTATTGAAAATTTACAAAAAATAATTACAAGATCTGCTGGAATTTTAGGAGTTGATATTGAACCTGAGGGAGCTCTTGAAATTGCAAGACGTTCAAGAGGAACGCCAAGAATTGCAAACAGACTTTTAAAGAGAGTTAGAGACTTCGCACAGGTTAAAAGAAATGGTAAAATTGATTATCAAACAAGTAAAGATGGACTTGATATTTTAGAAGTTGATTCTCTTGGACTTGATACAATAGATAGAAAGATAATAACTACAATAATAGATAATTTTTCAGGTGGGCCTGTTGGAATTGATACAATCGCTGCTTCCACAGGTGAGGAGAGAATTACAATTGAGGATGTCTATGAACCTTATTTACTACAAATAGGATTTCTAAGTAGAACAAGCAGAGGAAGAATTGTAACAGATAAAGCATATAAACATTTTGGTAGAATGAAAAAGTAAAATATATTATTAGTGTATTTCAGAGTATGGACAAAATCTTTACTTTGTCCACACTCTGAGAATTAGCTATATTTTTATATTGTTAATTCTCTTTTTTTTGGAGGATGTAATGAAAAAGATTATTTGTTTTCTTTTAGCTTTAATATTTTTAACTTCTTGTGGATCTTTTAGAAATAAAAATTCTAATGTAAATACAAATGAACTCATATTTTTTAAGGGAGAAAATAGGGAAGTTAGAAATAAAAAACTTATAGAGGATTTAGAGTATTTTGAAAGTGTAATGCTTGAAAAACATCAAAGGGAATATAGATATATTACAGATGAAGATTTTAAAAATAGAATAAAAGAATTAAAATCAAATATAGATAATATTTCTGATAGTGAGTTTGTAGTTGAAATTCAACGAATAATTAGCTATTTTAAAGAAGGACATCTTAGTTTTTTAAATCCAAGTCAGGCTATATTACCTTTTTATTTAAAAACTTTTGATGATGGTACATATATAATCGGAATTGAAAAAGAGTATGAAGAGTATAATTTTAGTAAAGTAAAAAGTATAAATGGAATTGAGATAAAAGATATTAGGGAAAAAGCAAAGGAAATAATTTCTGGAGATAATAAATATAATATTGATTATTGGGTTGATTATTATATAACAGATTTGGATTATCTTGTAGGACTTAAATTAATTTCAAATGTAAATGAAATAAATGTAGTGATTGAAAAAGATAAAAAAGAATTTAATGTAAAGTTTAAACCGAAGATTAATAGGGATGTTAAAACAGAAAAAAGTGAATATTCTGAAACAGAGGAATTTAAGAAAAATAAAGAAATTTATAAAAAATCAATATTAAAATTAATTGAAAAATCATCAGGAAAAGAAAGAGAAAAATTAGAAAATGATTTTAAGAAAATAGACAATTTAGAGTTTGTTATATATAATTATATTGGCAAATCTTTTTTAGAAATTGACAATATTCCATATAAGATGAATCCAAAACAATCTTATACTTTTGAAACTTTTCCGAAGAACAAAGCAATGGTTCTTCATTATAATAAATGTTTTAGTGAAGAACATAAACCTTTTGACAAATTTTCAGCTGAATTTTTTAATTACATTCGAGATAATAAAAATTTATTGGAAATTAATAATATAATAATTGATTTAAGATATAATGAGGGAGGAAGCGAAACTGTTTTTCTATCTTTTTTAGATGAGTTAGAAAAGTATGAGAAGGAAAATAAAAAATTAAGAATTCATATTTTAGTAGGAAGAAATACTTTTTCTGCAGGAACAAGTGCAGTATATTCTCTAAAGAAAAAATTTAAAGATGCTACAATTTTTGGAGAGCCTTTGGCAGGAGGAATTTATTCGTCAGGAAATGTAACACAAGATATTTTGCCTAATAGTAAATTAATATTCAGTTATGGACAAAGCTTTTTCGACAATACAAAAGATAATAAAGATTTATTTACAGAAAAAGAAATAAAAGAAAATGTATTAATTCCGAATGAAATTTTAAAACCGACAATAAAAGATTATATTGACAATAGAGATTATGTTTTAGAAGAAATATTGAATAGAATGAAAAAGTAACGATTATTTAACCGTTACTTTTTTTACTTTAAGAATTTATAAATAATGTATTGTAAAAGCTTGTTTTAATTAAAAAAATTTGAAAAATATTGGAAAACAATATATAATATTACATTGTAGAAGTATTTTATATTTTAATAAAGGAAGAGAGTTAATGAATAGTTTAAAAACTGATGATTTTGATTTTGAGCTTGATGAGTCTTTGATTGCTCAGTTTCCGCTTAAGGATAGATCAAGTTCAAAACTTTTAGTTGTGAATAGAGAAAATTTTGATTTAGAACATAAAAATTTTAAAAATATTGTTGATTATATAAAAAAAGATGATGTTTTAGTAATTAATGATACTAAAGTTATTCCTGCAAGACTTTTTGGAGCAAGACCGGGTAAGGACGAAGCGATTGAAGTTTTGCTCTTGAAAAAGCACGAGGATAATACTTGGGAAACTTTGGTTAAGCCCGGAAAGAAAATGAAGATAGGCTCAAAAGTTGAGTTTGGGAATGGAAAATTGCTTGGAGAAGTTGTAGGTATAAGTGAGGATGGAGAAAGATTTGTAAAATTTTCTTATGATGGAATTTTTGAAGAAATTTTGGACGAACTTGGAACAATGCCACTTCCACCATATATTCATGAAAAATTGGAAGAAAGAGACAGATACCAAACTGTTTATGCAAAACATAATGGTTCCGCCGCAGCACCAACAGCAGGACTTCATTTTACAGATGAACTTTTAAAAGAGCTTCAAGAAAAGGGAGTTAAGATTGCAAGAGTTACTCTTCATGTCGGACTTGGAACTTTTAGACCTGTTAAGGTTGATAATGTTTTGGAACATAAGATGCATGATGAGTATTATGAAATTTCAGAAGAAAGTGTTGAAATAATTAATTATGCAAAAGAAAATGGAAATAGAATTTTTGCAGTTGGGACTACTAGCGTAAGAACTTTGGAAACAGTTTATAAAAAATATGGAAAACTTGTAGCTTGTAAAGGAAATACGGATATTTTCATTTATCCAGGTTTTGAGTTTAAGGTTGTTGATTGCCTTATTACAAATTTTCATTTACCAAAATCAACATTAATTATGCTTGTTAGTGCTTTTGCATCAAAAGAGATAATAATGAATGCATATAATGAGGCTACAAAGAATAAATACAGATTTTTCAGTTTTGGAGATGCAATGCTTATTAAAAAGGAGAAGTAATGGAGTTAAAATATGAATTGATAAAAAAGTCTTCTGACTGTAATGCAAGACTTGGAAAAATATATACAAACAGGGGTGTTATCGAAACTCCAATTTTTATGCCAGTAGGAACGAGAGCGACTGTAAAGGCTATGAATGTAGATGAGTTAAAAGAGATTGGCTCACAAATTATTTTAGGAAATACTTATCATTTATATTTAAAACCTGGTCAAGAAATTATTAGAATGGCTGGTGGACTTCATAAGTTTATGAATTGGGACAAGCCGATTTTAACAGATAGTGGTGGTTTTCAAGTTTTCAGTCTTGGAGATATTAGAAAAATAACTGAAGAAGGTGTAGAATTTAGATCTCACATTGACGGTTCAAAGCATTTTATTTCTCCAGAAAAATCAATGGAAATTCAAAATGATTTAGGCTCTGATATTATGATGGCTTTTGATGAATGCGCACCATATCCTGCAAGTTATGATTATGTAAAGAATTCTATGGAAAGAACTTTACGTTGGTTAAAAAGATGTAAGGATTATCATAAAAATACAGATAATCAAGCACTTTTTGGAATTATTCAAGGTGGAATGTTCAAAGATTTAAGAAGAGAGTCAGCACTTGCTACAATAGAAATGGATTTACCGGGATATGCTATTGGTGGACTAAGTGTAGGTGAACCTAAAGATATTATGGTTGAATATCTAAATTATACAGTACAATTTATGCCTGAAAATAAGCCTAGATATTTAATGGGAGTAGGAACTCCAGATTATTTATTTGAAGCTGTTGAAGCTGGAATTGATATGGCTGACTGTGTTCTTCCTACAAGAATTGCAAGAAACGGAACTGCAATGACTTCAAAGGGAAAACTCGTTATAAAAAATGCTAAATATGCAAAGGACTTTGCTCCACTTGATGATGAATGTGATTGCTATGCTTGTAAAAATCATACAAGAGCTTATATAAGACATTTAATAAATGTTGATGAAATATTAGGAGCAAGACTTCTTTCAATTCATAATTTAAGATTTTTACTTAAAACAATGGAAAATATAAGACAAGCAATTAGAGAAGATAGATTTTTAGAATACAAAAAAGAATTCTATAAAAAATATGGATATGAGGACTAAAAATGAATAAATTTTTAAAATTATTGTTAATTTTAGCGATTACTCCGATAATTTTGGCTACAACAGGTTTTGTTGTATTGCCATCATCAGTTTTTGCTTATATCAAAGACGGAAAAGAAGTTTTTATCGGATCATATATGATTTTTACATTTGCCATAGCAAATACAGTATTATCATTTTTTGGAATAACATATTTAAGAAGAGTAAAAAAGAAATTTAATGACGAAAATTATCCAATGGGAGTAACAGTTGTTGCATTTATAAACTTACTAATCTCTATTATGTGTAATTACTTTACATTTTCAGTTTTAAAACTAATGTTAAAAAATTCAAAAATGGAAATTCCTTTTTTATTAATTAGATTAGTCTTTACTTTAATAGCAATTTTAACTGTAATGTATGGAATTTATCTAAGACAAGCAAAAAAAGATAATGAGTTTGCAATAAGAAACAAATGGACATTAACAAATGAAATAGTTTTTACTCTAGCTAATAAATTCTCTGGAGTTGTATTTATTGCAGGAGGAGTTTTTATTTCAATTGTAACTTGGATAATAACAAATCAAAATCAACTATATATAACAACAATGTTTACTTTGGGAATTTGTGCTTTATCGTCAAACTATATAAGTAGAACAGTTGGTATGAGATATAAAATTATGTATAAAGAGAAAAAATAAAAATAAAAAAGAAGTCGTTTAAGCGACTTCTTTTAATTTGTAATTTTTTATAAATACTGCTAATAGTAAATAAAATATAATAAATACAGTTTGTGAGCCTATGAATATTAAAAATTGTTCTGAATTTATATTTTGTAAAAAGTGTATAAAATAATATTGCGGCATAAACTTTGAAAGATTTACAACTCCTTGTGGCAATAATCTTACAGGGAAAAATACTCCTGATGAGAATGCCATTACTAGTGTAAAAGCTGCATTTATACCATTTATAACTTTTACATTTTTTGATAATGATACAAATAGTTGTCCAAGTGAAATTGCAGTAAATGAGAAAACTAGAACAGCTAATATAGTATAAATTATATTTGCTTTTGACATATCCAGATTTATTCTTAAAAGTACAATGGAGATGTAGATTGCAGATATAAATACTGCTATAATAATTTGAGCTGCAAATTGTTGTAACATTTGTGATTTTTGAGAATAAGGAGATAGTCCCATTCTCTTTAATAAACTTTCTTTTTTAAATTCTGAATCTATATTTATAATTATAGAAATAACATCCATAAATACAAGATAGCTTAGTATTGCAAAAGATGCTGCAAATGCTTCATTTGATTCTTCTTGGCTGTATAATTTTGTATCTACTATTTTAACATCTATTTCTTTATTTAAGGTATCTATAACTTCTTTTTGATCTACATTTGATTTATATCCAGCTAGTGTATAATTCATATATTTGTTTAAATCTATCTTTAAAAAAGTTATATAAGCAGTTTTTGTTGAAGCTAAAAGGGATATAGCTTTTTTATCATTTAGTAAATTTTGTTTAAAATCTTTTTTTATTTCAATAAAAGCTGTAATTTTATTTTCAACTATTTGTTTTTTTGCTTCGTCTTCAGTTATTTGTCCTTCTGTTACATTATGTTTTTCTTTTATATAATTTATAAAAGCTTTTGAATCTTCACTTTTGTCTTGGTCATTAATCATTATATCGAGTTTCATTGCTTTGAATTCTGTTTCTTTAGAGCTTTGACTAGTAAATATAATTAACAAAAGCATAAAAATCATGAAAGAAAATATAATAGTCTTTATATTTTTAAAACATATTTTTAAATAATTTTTAAAAATCATTATATTTATGCCTCCTTAAGTAAATTAGTGTAATTCCAAATAATATCAATGAAAAAGGAATTATATATTGAATCATTGATATTAAGTAATTTATATCATTTGCTATATTAACACCCAATAGAGCATTTTCCATATATATTGTTGGATTTATTTTTTTTATGATAGGGAAATTAGTAGTAATTATATTTGTAACTCCTGTTCCCATCATTCCGGAAGTGTAGTTCATTAATAAAATAAGTCCAAGCCCTAACGCCGTTTTCTTTTCTGTTCCCGATTTTATTGATACTGAAAGTAGCATTCCCATTGTTATACCAAAAAACATAATAATTATTATGGTAACAAATGTAGCGAGATAGTTTGTTATTAAAGTTATTCCAAAAACAAATTTTACATATAAAATTAGAAGCAAAGTGTTAAAACCTGAAACTAATAATGTAGATAAAATACCATTAATCAAATATATTGATTTTTTAAGTGGTGAAACCAGCATTCTCACTGCAAAATCTGATGTTCCATATAAAATGTTATCAATATAAGCAACACCATCAAACATAGTATAAAGACTTGTCATAATGACTATTGAAAAAAGCATCATTTCAACTCCACTTGAGCTTTGATTTTTATTTTCAATGAATTCTTTATTCATATTTTTAATTATTTCAACTTGATTAATTTTTGTTTCTTTTAATTGTTTCACTTGATCAAGTATATTTTTAACAATCATAACTTCAGAATCAGATGATACTATTTTCATTGATAAATCATCTTCGATATATGCTTTATATTCTTTATTTTTTAAATCCGTTAAAACATCTTCTTTAACTTCTTTTAAGTTAAGATGAGGTATTTGTTTTAAAATAGTTATATTTGGGTTATTTTTGTCAATACCAACATTTACAGATTCGAATGATTTTCCAACATTAGGCATAACAATGCAGAAAAATGTTGCTAAAATTAATGGAAAAAAAGTATTCCAAAAAAAAGCCATTTTATCTCTTACTAAAGTAAGTAAGTTAATTTTTAAAGCAGATAAAATTCCCATTATTCTCTAAGCTCCTTTCCAGTCATTTCTAAGAATATATCTTCTAATTTTGGTTTCTTAGAAAAGATTTCTTCATATACAACATTGTTATCATCAAGTAAGTAAATTAATCTTTTAATATTTCCAACATCGTTAGAATAGTTTAAAGTTACTTGATTTTCTTTTACTTCAACGTCAACTACGTCATCTTGATTTTCTAAAATTGAAATGATTTCAGGTTTTATATAACCTACAACTGTAATTTTTTCTTTTACACTAACACCATTAATTAAAGTTTGCATATCTCCTGTTAATATATTTTTTCCATTATCCATAATTGAAATTTTGTTACAAAGATATTCAGCTTCATCTAGATAATGAGTAGTATATAGGATTGATGCTCCGTTATCAGCTAAATTTTTTATTCCGTCTAAAATGAATTTTCTACTTTGAGCATCTACTGCAACAGTTGGTTCATCAAGAATAACTAATTCTGGTTTGTGCGAAATTCCACAAGCGATATTTAAACGTCTTTTAAGTCCACCAGAAAGTTTCTTTTGTAACATTTTTTCGTGACTTTGAAGTCCAGTAAATTCTATTGCTTCGTTAACAAGTCTTTTTCTTTCGTTTTTATTTTGAACATATAGTCCACAAAAATAATCAATATTTTCTCTAACATTTAAGTTTTCAAATACTGCTAGTTCTTGAGGAACAATTCCTATTTTTCTTTTTATATCATATTCGTTTTGAATATCTTTTTTTCCAAAAACCTCGATATTTCCACTATCATATTTTAAAAGAGATAGTATACACATTATTGAAGTTGTCTTTCCACAACCGTTAGGACCTAGTAGTCCAAGAACATCTCCTTTCTCAAGAGATAAATTAAAATGGTCTAAAACAATTTTTTCCTTATATTTTTTTATTAAGTCTTCTACTTTTATAATCATAATTATCACCTCGCAATAATTATATCAATTATTTTTTTGCATTTTTAGTGTAAGATGTAATTTTATGAATATGACAAATGTAATTTTTTGAAAAATATGGTAAAATATATGTATAATATAAATAAAGATAATATTTTTTGATAATAATATGGAGATTTTATGGTATTTTTAAAATATTTTTTACTAAATTTTTTATATTTATTTTCAGATGAATTAAGTTTTACAAATGTAGCAATTTTTAGTTTTGTTTCTTTAATTTTTGTACTTATTATAGAGATTAGGGAAAGTTTTTATTCTAGCACAGTTTTGTCAGTTGTTTTTTTAATTGTAATTTACTTTTTTCCTGAATTTAGATTTTTTATGTTCTCTTTTGTTTATGCAATATATAGTAAATCAATTTACAATATTCCTATATTTTTTGTATTTTTAATAACTAGAGAATTGAACTTTTTTGCATTGGCATTACTAATCGTTTGTCTTTCACAATATGATAGAGAACTTTATGAAAAAAAAGTCAACTATTATAAAGAATTTTTAAATTTTTATAAATCAAATTATAAATTAAAAAAAGATTTAAAGACATTATATCTTGAAGAAGAAAAAAAGAATTATGAAAATATCTTAAAAGAGAGAGAAAAAATTTCAAGAGAATTGCATAATTCGATAGGTCATACTATTTCAGCATCTGTTTTAGAGCTTAGAGCTTTAGAGTTTATGACAGATGATGAAGATGTAAAAACTGCTCTAATTAGAGTTAGAGAAAATCTTTCTGTTGGTCTTGTAGATATTAGAAAAATAATTCACAATATGTATAAATCAGCTTTTGATTTGCAAAGTTCGATAGAAAAAATTATAAATGTTCCAAATGTTAATACTAAATTAATATATAAAATAAAGAATAAAATGAATGAAAATTTAAGTTTTGATATTCTTAGTATAGTAAAAGAAGCATTTACTAATTTTACTAAGTATTCTAATGGAGATACATTTACAGTTAGAATTATAGAAAACGAAAGTTCATATATTATAACAATTTTTGACAATGGAAAGAATATTAATTTTAAAAAAGATGAAGGCTTAGGAATCTCATCTATGGAAGAATTGGCTAGAAAATATAAGGGGCTATTTAATATAATTACTGATGATGGTTTTAAAATAAATATTACAATAGGTAAGGGTGAATAGAGTGAAATTAATAATGGTTGATGATGATGTTCTTGTATTAAATGCACTAAGTACAATTTTAGGCAAAAGTGGTTATGAAATTGTGCTGGCAACAACGGATTCAAAAAAAGCTATTGAAACATATAAAGAAAATAAAGTTGATGTTGTTATTTTAGATATAAGAATGAAAGAAATAAATGGTGTTGATGTTGCAATAGAATTATTAGAATATGATAAAGAAGCAAAGATAATGCTACTTACAACTTTTAATGATAGTGATGATATTATGAGAGGAATTGATAGAGGAGTTTTAGGGGTTATTTTAAAAGATAATGTAGCATCTCTAATTCCTGCGATAGAGAGTGTAAGTCTTGGAAATAAGATTATTGATAATGAATTAAATATTAAGAGTCTTTTTAAAACGACAAAAAAAGAATTTGATCTTTTAACACAAAAGGAAATAGAAATTTTAGAACAGATTGCAAAAGGGCTTTCAAATAAAGAAATCTCAGAAAAATTATTTTTAAGTGAGGGAACTGTTAGAAATTATATTTCTGGAATATTAGAAAAATTAGATCTTAGAGATAGAACACAACTTGCAATATATTATTATACAAAATAAAAAAGCCAACGATGTTGGCTTTTTATTTTTAATAAATATTTAATTATTTAAAGCAAATAAAATTAATAATTGCTTTTGTGAAATGAAAACAATCAAATATTTATTATTTTGATATTAATTAATTTCTATGACTGTTACTATTTAATTCATATACAATTGCTTGAAGTAAATTTGGTTTATGAACAAATGCCTTTTGTGGTAATTTAAATACAGTCTTACCTTCATCGTTTCTTACAACAACATTACCTATTTTAGCATAAATATCATATTCATCCCAGTTATATTCTTTACCATTAACTTTGAAATAGTTTTTTGTGATTTCAATCTTTAGACTTTCTTCTAGAATTTTTCTAACAGTTTTGAAGCCTAATCTACGATTCTTTGGATCGTGATATAAGAATTCTACAGTTTCTCCATCATATATTTTTTTCATGTATATTGGATAGTTAACTTTAACAAAATCTTCTTGCCAAAGTTTAAATGCTTTTTTAGAATACCCACTTCCAGATAAAGATTTCCACTTTCCATTTGCATAATACCAAATTGCTAGAAATTCAATAGGATTAACTGGATTAGATATAAAGAAATAATCTAAATCTTTATAAAGAATCTTTTCGTTATCTTGTTTACCAATAACAACACCATCATCGTAATAATATAATTTAGGGAATAATACGAATAAATAATATGGTAATACATATGCACATAATATTAAAAATAAAGAAATTCCTCCTACAAGAAGAATAGCTGGTGTCATAGATCCCTTTTTTGTAATATTGTCAATATTACGTACAAAAAGTCTAATAAATGCGAATAAGAAACCATTAAATAATACAAAACATGCTAAAGCAATTAATTTTAAGAATAATTTAAGTCCTTGAGTTTCCTTTTCTGTTCCAAAATTTTTCAAAATGTCACCTCCTTATGAAATATCAAAATTATATAACTATATTGATTATTATTATATAATTAATGATATTTTAGCATAATTAAATTTTCAATTCAAGATGCTGTTTTTTTAAAAATTTTATAAAATATTAATATTATATAGAATTGCATAAATATTTATTTTTAATTGAATAAATTTGCAATTTTTGGTATAATACTTAGTAAGTGGAGGTGTATTAATTATGAATAAAAATAAATATGAAAACGGCAGTATTAAAATATCAAATGATATTTTTTATATGATAACAGCTATGGCAACTCTTGAAGTTGATGGTGTTAAACATATAGTTGGAATCCCTGAAGATGCTGAAAAAATTAATGCAAAAAATTCTAAGAAGGGAATTGAAATTGAATTTTTGGAAAATGGAATTCAAGTTTCTGTTAAAGTTGTTGTAGAATATGGACAAAAATTTGAGGAAATTGTTAAGAAAATTCAAGAAAATATAAAATTAAAGATAGAAATAATGACAAGTATTAAAGTGTTAGGTGTGAATATTTGTATTGAATCTATTGAAAAGTAGAGAGTTTATATGACAAGAAGTGAAGCACGTGAGTGGTGTATGAAGTTGATTTATCAACTTAGCATACAGGACAGTTTCAAATGTGATGAGATTGAAAGTTTTATAGAATATTTTGATTTACCTACTAGTGAACTTAAATATATTAGAAAAAATTGCAACTCTATAATCGAACACATTGATGAAATTGACAATATAATAAAAGATAATTTAGAAGGTTGTTGGAATTACAATAGAATAGCTAAAATAGATTTAGCAATTTTAAGAATTGCTGTTAATGAAATCTATTACTTAGATGATATTCCTGAGAGTGTTGCAATAAATGAAGCTATAGAAATTGCAAATAAGTATTCTACAGAAGCTTCATATAAATTTATAAACGGTATTCTAGGAACTATAGTAAGGTCTAAAAATAACATTTAATTTTAGGAGGCAATTATGGGAATTATTAATACTTTATTGCTTATTGGATTTGCTGGAATTGTTTGTTCTGGCATTGCTGTTTCAACTTATTTAATTGGAACGGAAGGTACAAAAAGATGGATTGTCTATCCGATTCTTTGTATTGTGTGTTTTGCAATATTCTTGTTTTTTAAACATACAATGATTCCTAAATTATTACCATGGAGAAATGCATATTTAATAATATCATACTATGTTCCATTGGTTTGTAGTTTGAGTGCATTAATTGCAATTCCTAAAAAATCTTTAAAAGCATTAATTGAACATGTATTACCTGCAATAAGTATATTTGCAATTTTTGGAGTTCTTTTAGTGTTATTCTAAATAGGAGAAATTTGATGACAACATTTAAGGTTAAAGAAGTAAGTAAGTATATTGCAAATGTACTTAGAAGAGATTCTTTTTTATCCAATATTAGTGTTGAAGGCGAAGTATCTAATTTTAAAAAATCGGGAGGACATAGTTATTTTAGTATAAAAGATGATGAAGCTATGCTAAAATGCGTTGTTTTTAAAACTGTACCGATTGCACAAAATTTAAATCTTACTGACGGACAGAAGGTTGTTGTAACCGGAACCGTTATGACTTATGAAAAGGGTAGCTACTATCAAATCCTTTGTAAAAATGTTGAAGAGGTTGGGCGTGGAAATTTATATGAACAATTTCTAGCTCTTAAAGAAAAACTTTCAAAAGAAGGCCTCTTTAATGCTGAATTTAAAAAACCTATTCCGAAATTTCCAAAGAATATCGGAGTTGTTACAGCTAAAAATGGAGCTGCTATTCGTGATATCTTAAATACTTTAAGAAGAAGATATAGGATTGCGAATATCTATTTTTATCCTGCAAAAGTTCAAGGAATTGGTGCTAGTGAGGAAATAGCTGAAGGTGTTAAATACTTAGATTCACTCGATTTTATTGATACAATAATAGTCGGTAGAGGTGGTGGTTCTTTTGAAGATTTGAATGCGTTTAATGATGAAAATCTTATTAGAACCATTTTTAATTGTAAAAAACCAATTATTTCAGCAGTAGGTCATGAGATAGATACAATGCTTACGGATTATGTTGCAGATAAAAGAGCAGCGACTCCGACAGCAGGTGCAGAGCTTTCATCAGTGAGTATGGATGAGTTAAAAGAATTTTTAAGTCAAGCTGAGAAAAAACTTAATAAAAATATTTTAGAGGAAATTTCTGCTGAAAAAATTCAGCTAGAACATTTTAAGAAAGAATTGGAATATTATAATCCAGTTAATAGGATTACTACATTAAAAGAAAATCTAGAGAATTTAAAAAAATCTTTAGACGAAAAAATAAATGCTGTATTTAAGTATAATAAACAATTACTAGACTTTAAAAGACAATCTTTGGAGATTATTAATCCAACAAGTGTTTTAGAGAGAGGATATAGTATTATTTATAATGATAAAAATGAAATTGTAAAAGATATTAAGGATGTAAATGTAGGAGATTCTTTGAAACTTAAGGTTTCTAATGGAGAAATTATTTCCGATATTAAGGAGATTATAGATGGCAATTAAGTTAGAAAATTACGATAAGGGAATTGAAGAGCTTATAAAAATTGTGAATACTTTAGAAAAAGAACAATTAAGTCTTGAAAAGAGTATTGAATTATATAAAAAGGGA
The DNA here is from genome assembly GCF_046569675.1 of Parvimonas pharyngis. NCBI lineage: Bacteria > Bacillati > Bacillota > Tissierellia > Tissierellales > Peptoniphilaceae > Parvimonas > Parvimonas pharyngis. Next base: position 82,270 of record NZ_JBKICJ010000004.1, on the reverse strand, counting down.
ATTAAACTTCATAAAGAATTAGTTGAAATTCTTGAAAAAGAAGAGGGAAGACTTTTCTTATTTGATGAAAATTCAGAGTCTGAAGATCAAAAATTTGTTGAGAAAACATTAGAAGATGGACAAGTGAGTTTAGAGTTATAATGGACAATTTTTTAAGTTTGATTGAAAAAGATAAAAGAATTATTGAAGATAGACTAGATTTAGTTTATAAAAATCAAAATGAATTTGAAAAAATGTGCGCATATTCTTTTTCTGTTGGTGGAAAGAGAATAAGAGCAATTTTACTTTTAGAGTCTTTTAAAAGTTATAAGGAAGTTTCTGATTTAGCTTTAGACTTTGCTATTTCTCTTGAGCTTATACATAATTACTCTCTTGTTCATGATGATTTACCTGAAATGGATGATGATAAATTTAGAAGAGGAGTTCTTTCTGTTTATGGTAAATATGGACAATCAAATGCAGTTTTGGTTGGAGATGAACTTTTAAATAATGCAAATTTAATTATGTTTAAAGCTATTAAAAAACTTGATAATATTCAAGAGATAAAAAATGCAGTTAGTGCAAGTGAAATTATTCTTAATTCGAGTGGAATAAATGGAATGATTTATGGTCAATTTTTAGATCTTGAAAATAAGGTAGAAGATTTAAGCGATATTGAAAAAATAAATGATTTAAAAACAGGAGAGCTTTTTAAAGCTGCTATTTTATCAGGCGCAAAATTAGCTGGAGCTAGTGATGAAGATTTACTTCACTTAGAAATCTATGCAAAAAATTTGGGACTTGTTTTCCAACTTCAAGATGATTTATTCGATTTTGAAGAGGATGTTAAACTTAATAAAAAGACTTTTGCAACTATTCTTGGTAAAAATGAAGTTGAAAAGAAAATTAATGAGTTAAATCGTATTTCTTTTGAAGAAATAAATAAAATTTCTGGGAATAAGGATTTCTTTATAGACTTTATAGACTTTATGGCAAAAAGGACATACTAATGGAAAGAGCAGATATTTGTTTAGTAAATTTAGGGCTTGCTAAGTCTAGAACTTATGCTAAAAAGATTATTTCTGAAAAAAGAGCTTTTTATGATGGAAAAGTAATAGAAAAAGTGTCCATGCTAATTGAAGATGAAAAGTTAATAACAATAAACTCAACTTTTGAAGATACTTATGTTGGCAGAGGGGCAATTAAATTGGACTGTGCAATTAAAAATTTTAATCTCAATTTGAATAATTTAGTTTGTATGGATATAGGAGCCTCAACTGGTGGTTTTACTCAAATCATGTTAAATGAGAATGCTAAAAAAGTTTATGCAATAGATGTTGGTAGAGATCAACTTGTAGATAGTTTATTAAATGATAAAAGGGTTATAAGTCTAGAAAATACAAATTTTAGATATTTAGATTTTGAACTAATAGGAGAAAAAGTCGATTTTGTTTCGATAGATGTCTCATTTATTTCTTTAAGATATATCTTTGAAAATTTGCATAAATTTTTAAAAGAAGATAGCTTAATTGTTGCATTAATTAAGCCACAATTTGAATGTGAAGGAAAAAGTCTTAGTAAGAAAGGTATTGTCAAGTCTGAAAAAGTAATTGATGATGTTATTGAGAAAATTAGACTGTATGCTTTAGCTAATAAATTAGAAATTATTTCTATCATTGATTCTCCAATTCTTGGAGGAGATGGGAATAAAGAAAAATTAGCACTTATTAAAGGAATTTTTTAAGAGGTTTTTATGAAAAAATATACAAGACAAAGAATTATTTTAGATTTAGTTGAAAATAATGAAATAAAAACGCAGGAAGAACTATCAGAATGTTTAGAAAAGAAAGGTATTCGTTCTACACAAGCAACTGTTTCTAGAGATATTAAGGAATTAAAAATTTTAAAAGTTCAAAATAAAAACGGTGAATATAAGTATAAAGTTGTGGACTCAATTTATGATTCTTTAGATGAAAGATTAAATAAGATTTGTAAACTTGCGATTTTATCTATAAAACATAATGAAGATATGATACTTATAAAGACTATTCCACATACTGCGAGTATTTGTGGATCATATATTGAAAGTGCCAAGTTGAAAATGGTTAGTGGTATTGTAACTGGTACTGATACTATTTTTATTGCAGTTGATGACAAATCTTTTTTAGATTCTGTAATTGAAGATATAAAGAAACTAGTAAGGTAGGGATTTTATGTTATCTGAATTATATATAAGAAATTTAGCGATTGTTGATGAAATAAAAATTTCCTTTACTGAAGGACTTAATATTTTAACGGGAGAAACAGGAACTGGTAAGTCTATAATTATCGGTGCTATTTCTTTGCTTTGTGGTGGGAGAGCTAATACTTCGTCCATAGGTAAACGTAGTGATACTGCTTATGTAGAAGGTGTTTTTTTCCTTTCAGAATATGATGAAACAATAATAAAAAATAAATTTGAATCGCTAGAATTAGATATAGAAATTGAAGATAATATGTTAGTTATTTCAAGAACTGTAAGTAAAAATGGAAGATCAGTTTCAAAGATAAATAATAGAACTGTAAATAATTCTATTCTATCAGAAATAATGATAAATATTTTAAATGTTTGTGGGCAACATGATAGCTACACTCTATTTAATAGAACAGATTTTGTTGAGGTTTTAGACAGTTTTTGTGATGATGAATTTAGAAAAAAATTAAGAGAAATAGAAGTACTATATGGAAAAATAAAAAAGACAAGTACTGATTTAAAGAAGTTAAAAAATAAAGTTAATAATTTTGATGAAAATATTGAAGAAATAAAAGCTGAGATTGAAGAACTTAATAGCCTAGAATTAGAGACATTGGATGAAGAATTCATTGAAAATGAGCTTGATAAATACAATAATAGTCAAGTTATTTTAGGTTGTTGTGGAAATTTAATTGAGCTTTTTGATGGTGAGGGGTCAGAAGTTAATGCTTTTTCTATTTTGAACGAAATAAATAGAAATATTACACTTCTTGAAGAAAATGATAAAACTGTTAAATTAAGTGAAGACTTTGAAAATCTTTCTTTTGGTTTAAAAGAGATTTATGCAAAAATACAAGACTATTATTCAAATATTTATATTGATGAAGAAAGTTTAATGATTTTACAAGAAAAATTCAATCTTTTGAATGACTTAAAGAGAAAACTTAAGACAGATAAAAATGGATTAATAAAATATAAAAATTCATTAGAAGAAGATATATATTTACTTGAACATTCAAAAGATTTACTACTGGAAGAAAACAATAAACTTAAAAAATTAAGTGAAGAATATAAAAAACTTGCAAATGAAATTTCAAATTCTAGAAAAGAAGTTGCAAGAAGAATTGAAAAATTAATTGAAAAAGAACTTTTAGATTTGGATTTGAAAAATTCAATATTTAAAATCGATATAAAAACTAATAATAAAATTACAAATATTGGTTTTGATGAAGTTACTTTTTTAATCTCTACAAATAAGGGAGAAGAGCTTCAAGAAATTTACAAGATTGCATCAGGTGGGGAACTTAGTAGAATTATGTTAGGTTTTAAGAAAGTTTTATCTGATAGAGATAAGATAGCAACTCTTGTTTTTGATGAAATTGATACGGGTATAAGTGGAGTAACTGCTCAGATAGTTGGAGAAAAACTTGCAGAAATTTCAAAAAATCATCAACTTCTTGTAATTTCGCATTTACCACAAATTTCTGTTTTATCTGATACTCACTTTATAATAAGCAAAGAGACAGTTGGAGATATAACTTTATCTAAAGTTGTATGTGCAAATTATGATGAAAAAGTTATGGAAATTTCAAGGCTTATTGGTGGTGCAAATATTAATGATACAACTATAAGACAATCAAAGGAAATGATTGAAATTGCAAACGAAAAAAAGGAAAGATTAAGATGTACAGAAAAGTAAAAACCGAAGAAATTTTTGATGGAAAAATTTTGAATTTAAAACTTGAATATTTTGAAAAAGATGAAAAAATCTTAAAAAGAGAAATTGTTGAGCATAAAGATGCAGTAGCAATTTTTCCGATAGATGAAGAAGGTTTTGTATATTTAGTTAAACAATATAGATTTCCTATTCAAAAAGAATTCTTGGAAATTCCAGCAGGACTTGTGGAAGTTGGAGAAAACTATGAAGAAACAGCTCTTAGAGAGTTACAAGAGGAAATTGGATTTAGTTCAAATACCCTTGAAAAAATCTTTGAAGGATACAACAGTGTGGGTTTTTGTACTGAAAAAACAGTAATTTACAGAGCTGATAGTCTATTTCCTTCAAAACTACCAGAAGATGATGATGAGAATTTAAGTATGGTTAAAATTCATTTTGAAGACTTAAAAAGAATGTATTTTAATGGAGAAATAAATGATTTTAAAACAGCAATGGCTATTTTAAATGAGATAAATAGGGGGTAGTATGGACAATTTAATGGAGCATGTAATCGTTGGAATTGCAGTAATGTTTGTAATTGTTGCTTGCAGAATTTTTCAAGCATATGTAGCTTTAGCTTTAGGAGATGATACACCCAAGCAAAAAGGAGCAACAAGTTTAAATCCTGCTAATCATATTGATTTAATGGGTTTTATTTGCTTTATATTATTCAAATTTGGTTGGGCAAAACCAATAGAAATTAAGATGTCAAATTTTAAAAATAGATTTTGGGGAAAAATAATTTATTCTTTATCAAATGCTTTTATGTGTTTTATAATTGCGTTAATATCAGCAATTTTATATATCAAGATTGGAAAGGATAACGAACTATTATTTTTACTATTTAGAGATATATTTTCAATAAGTATAGTTTTTGGTATTATTGGATTAATACCTTTACCACCATTTGATGGAGCAATTTTTATAAGTGCTTTTTTATCAAGTGATGTAGAGTATGAATATTTTAAACTTTCAAATTATACAACTCTAATTTTACTAGCTTTAATAGTTACAAGAACATTTGGAACTTTCTTATCACCTATTGTTACTGAAGTTGGGAAGCATATACTTAATCTTGCAATTATGTTGGTGATGTAATGCAATTAATGGTAAATTTAGATGCCTATTCAGGTCCTTTGGATTTGTTACTTGACTTAATTTCAAAACAAAAAGTTGATATTTATGATATAGAAATAAGTAAAATAACAAGACATTATTTAGAAGTAATTGAGAATTCTATTCACAGTGAAGATACTGATATTTCTGCTTTTTTGATTATGTCCAGTACTTTAGTTGAAATTAAATCTAGAAGTTTAATTCCAAAAAATATAGACGAAGATGAGGATGAAATTGTTACAAGAGAACAATTGATTGAAAGACTTGTAGAATATAGAAAGTTCAAAAAAGTTGGAGAGTATTTTAAAAATCTTGAAGCTGAAGGAAGTAAGGCATATTCAAAAATGCAATCTGATATAACAGAATATATAACAGAAGATAAAGAAGTTATTTTGAATACTGACGTAAATGTTTTATTAAATTTAATGGAAAATATTATTAATCAGTATAAAGAGAAAAATGATGAGAGTTCTTTTGATAAAATCATAGAAAAAGATTTATTTCCAATTGAAAAGTATATTTCTATGATAAAGTCAAAATTATATGAGAAAAAAGAAGCCTATTTTGAAGAATTAATTTTTCAAAATGGAACAAAAAGTGAGCTTATAACAATATTTATATCTATTTTGGAACTTGTTAAAAATAATTTTGTTAGGATTTTTCAAGATAAAGATAATAAAATTAAGCTTAATTTAGTGGGGGAAGAAGTTGAATAGTAGAGAATATAAGCAAGTAATTGAACAGTTATTATTCGTTTATGGAGATCCTTTAAAAATTGATGATATTGCAAAAGTATTAGAAATTTCTGTAAAAGAAGCTACTGTTTTAGCTGATGAGTTGGTAGAAGAATTTGAGTTTCAAAAAAGAGGACTTGTTATTCAAAAAATTTCTAACCATTATCAAATAAAGACCAGAAAAGAATATCATGAAACAATTTCAAAGCTATTTGAAAAAGTTACAATGAAACATTTAACTAACTCAACTTTAGAAACTTTGGCTATAATTGCATATAAACAACCAATTACTAGACAAGAAATTGAAGAGATTAGAGGAGTTAAATGTAATAGTTCTATTGATACTTTACTTTCAAAAGACTTTATTGAAGAGGCTGGAAGACTTGATAGAATTGGAAAGCCAATTATCTATAAAACAACTTTAAATTTTTTGAATCAATTTAATTTAAAATCGTTAAAAGATTTACCCGATATTGAGAAATTCATTTCAGATGAAGAAAAAAATCAAATAGTTGATGATGAAATAAATATGGAAATTGAAGATGAGAATAAATAAATTTATTGCAAATACAGGCTATTGTTCTAGAAGAAAAGCAGATTTGTTATTAGAACAGGGAAAAGTTCTTGTAAACGGTAAACTTGCAGAAATGGGAATGGAAGTATCTGAACAAGATGAAATAACAGTTGAAGGTAAAAAAATAGCTTTAGAAGAGGTTAAAAGATATTATCTACTAAATAAGCCTATTGGATATTCCAGTACGGCTAAGGCACAAAATCAGGAAAAAATAGTTTTAGATTTAATAGATTCCAAAGAGAGAATATATCCAGTAGGTCGATTGGATAAGGATAGCTTTGGACTTTTACTTTTAACAAATGATGGTGATTTAGCTTTTAGATTAACTCATCCAAAGCATAATGTTGAAAAAGAATACATTGTTCAAGTTGATAAAAAAATTAAAGATGGTGATTTAAAGAAACTATCTGAGGGAATAATACTTGAGGGCAGAATGACTAGAGAAGCAAGGTTTGAAATATTTGATTTTAAAAATAATATAGTTAAAGTTTTTCTAAAAGAAGGAAGAAATAGACAGATAAGAAAAATGTTTAAAATATTAGGATATAATGTTGTTTCTTTAGAAAGAGTTGCTTTTGGAAAGATAAAACTTGGAAATTTAAAAATAGGTACTTACAGAAAACTTTGTAAAGAAGAAATAGAATATTTAAGGAGTTTATAATGATAGGATTAAAAAATGCTACGCCAGAAGAATTTGAAGAACTTTATGTTAAATATGGAATTGGCGGAAGTATGGACTTATCTGTTCCAACATTTTATTTTAGTTTAGTTATGGAAGAAAATATAATTGGATATGTAAAACTAACATTTAGAGATGAAGATTATTATTTAGAAGAGATAAAATACGATGAAGGAATGGAAAAATTTAATAGATTTTTTATAAAATGTATTGCTTATAAAGTATATACAAAAGAAAAGAAGAGCTTTTATTCTAGAATATTTTTTGATGGAATTTCAGGAGTAACTAAAATAAAAGATGATTTATACATTTATGATGTAGACGAAATTTTAGAACAAGGAAAGTGTTGTAGTGGCTGTAATAATAAATAATACTAAGAATTTAATAGAATTTTTTATGCATAGTTATATCAAAGATGTAAATATTGCAGTTGATATGACGGTTGGGAATGGATTTGATGCTCAAAACATTTTGGAGATTATTAAACCAAAAAAACTATATTGTTTTGATATACAACAAGAAGCTTTGGATAATTCAAAAAATTTACTTAAAGATTTTTCTAATTATGAATTAATATTAGATAATCATAGAAATTTTGATAAATATGTTAAAGATTATGTTGATTTTGCAATATATAACCTAGGATATCTACCTAATGGAGATAAATTAATAACTACAAATTCAGTAGATGTTGAAGAAAGTGTAAGAAAATTATTAGATAAATTAAATTCAAAAGGAGTAATTTTTATAACATTTTACATTGGACATCTTTGTGGACAAATTGAGAGTGCAGAAATGTCAAGCTTTTTAAAAACTCTTGATCAAAAAGATTATACAGTTTTGAAGTTTACATTTGAAAATCAAAAGAATTTACCTCCTTATGTGGTTATGATTCAAAAGCGTTAGAGGTATTTATGATTGAGATTTTAGTTGTTGGATTAGGTGGAGCTATTGGAGCGATTTTAAGATATTCAATTAGCTTAATTCCATATAAAAATACATTTCCGGTTTTAACACTAATAACAAATTTGCTTGGAGCAATATTGATTGGGATTGTTGTTGGTATTTCGGTTAAAAATAATTGGTCAAAAAACTTAACTTTGTTTTTCAAAACTGGAGTATGTGGAGGCTTTACAACTTTTTCAACTTTTTCACTAGAAGCAAATAACTTATTTCAAATTAATAAGCCCGTTATGGCAATAATTTATATAATATTGAGTGTTGTATTATGTTTGCTTGGCGTTATGTTTGGGATTTTCATTTCAAGTAGAAATTAAGGAAATAATTTTATTAAATATGGAGAAAATATATTTTTTATCTGGATTAGGTAGTAAAATTGAAACTACAATAGAGTTTAATTTAGAATTAAATAAATATGGATATGAAATAAAATATATAGATATTCCGGGACAATATTCAAATATTGATGTAAATATAAAAAATGAAAAAGAATTTTTAGATTGGATTAAATCGGTTATTCCAAAAAATTCTTTAGTAATGGGTTATTCCTTAGGAGCAGACTTATTATTAAAGTTTTCAAGATTTTTATATGCGAAAAAAATAATTATCTTAGATGGTGGAATTTTTGAAGATGATTATATGAAAACTACCTTAGAGGAAGAAAAAGAATACTCAAGAAATTATATTTTAGAAAATAGTTTGAATATGGATATAAATATAATATCTTCTTTATTTGACATAAGGTATGATGATTACAAAGATATATTTTCACTAGGATTGAAAGATGAAATTTTATTGCTTTTATCTGATTTACCTAAAGATGCTTATGAGTATAAAAATAAAAAGGTTGAAAAATATAAAAAGACAGGAAGTAAAAATATAAAAGTTTATTTTATAGAAAATACTACACATAATTTTTATACAGAAAAGCCAAAAGAAATAGCAACTAAAATTTCAGAGTTTTTAAAGTGAAATTAAAAATTATTGACTAAATTTAAAAAATACATTATAATATATTGGTATCTTGGAGAGCTGTCCGAGTGGTCGAAGGAGCACGATTGGAAATCGTGTAAACGTCAAAAGCGTTTCGAGGGTTCAAATCCCTCGCTCTCCGCCATGCACTAGGCGGGGTGATAGCAGTACCCTGTAACCTGTAATCTGCTATAGCAGGGCTGAATTCCCAAGTTAGATTTTCAAGGGGTGTAGCCGACTTTTGTAAGTGGTGTTGACAAGTGGGTCCTTACGCAATAGAGCTTTATGAATCTGGTCAGGTCTTGACGGAAGCAGCCATAAGTAAAATACTCTATGTGCCGTAAGATTGCTTACTTAGAGCTAACTGCAAAGGTACCGTGCATTTCTTGTTAAGCGACCTTGGGTGTGCTTACATATTAAAAGAGTTATCTGTAAAGATAGCTCTTTTTTTATTGTGAAACAACAAGGTTCCCGGGAACCCACCCGATGCGAAGCATCGTGGAAGGGTGGGGTTCTTATTGTCTTGCTTTATATTTATTTTATGCTAAAATATACTTAAGAGGTATATTATGATAGTTAAGAATAGTATTAAAGAATTATTAGGTATTAAAACTGAATTATCTAAAATAGAGTTTTCAAAACACGGATTAAAAAGACATTTAGAAAAGAGAAAGCATTATGATGTTTTAAAATACTTAGATGATATAGATGAAATAATAGATAATCCAGATTATGTTGGAGTTAATGAAAAAGACAATAAAATAGCTTTAGAATATGTAAAATGCTATAATAAAAATGTTCTCATAGTTTTAAAAGTTAATAAAAGTAAGGATAAGTTTTTTATCGCAAGTATGTATAGTATAAATGATTTTAAACTTAACAACAGAAAATTTAGTGGAAGGCTAAAAAAGGTTGACAAAGAGTAAAAAAGAGGGTATACTATAGTTAAGTAAAGAAGTAGTTGAGGGCAGAAAAGGTTCCTGCCGCACCTTCAATTAGGTATTTGAGATGTTGGGTACACCGACCAACCGACTGCTTAATTCAAATTTATGAGAGTTGGTTTAATCTAACTCTTTTTTTGTAACTAAAAAATTAATATTAGATTAGGAGGAAGTCATGAAAAATTTTAAGCTTTATAATGTGTTTTTCCCAATTTGGTTTTTACTATTGATTCCTATAACTTGGCTAATTGCAATTCCAATTAATTTTGTTGTTGACTCAATTGTAATTCTATTATCTTTAAAAGTTTTAAAGATAGACGATTCATTTAAAAAGTATAAAAAAGTAATCTTTAAAGTATTCTTATTTGGATTCTTTGCAGATTTTATAGGAGCTGTTTTACTATTTTTCATAGTAGATTTAATAGGAAGACTTCCTGAATCCTCTAGTATTTTTGCTTTGTTAAATTCAAATATACTAATTCCTGTAATGGAAAATCCTTTTAGTAACATATATGGATTTTTATTTATGACAGTTATTATAGCAATGGTTGGATTTTTTATATATTTCTTTAACTTAAAATTTAGTTTTTCAAAATTAGATGTAGAATTACAAGAAAAGAAAAAAATTGCATTATATATGGCTGTCTTTACAGCACCATATTTATTCTATATTCCAACAGCAGTAATAAATAATTTTTAAAAGTTAAGTTGACTTTTTTGTAATTTGTGGTATTATATAGATGAGATAAGAATTTTTTTGAGGTCAATTCTTCTCACATAGTTGAATGCAAATAAAAAAGCAAGGTTGGCAGACCTTGCTTTTTATGTTGATTATTCAAATTTTTTTAGCAATTTTAGTAACGCAATCAACAACGTTAATAAAATTATAGCTTCAATAGAGGTCAATAGCTTCACCTCCTTACATATAGAATGCAAAATAATTATATACTAATATAAAATTTTAGTAAATAGCATAAAACTAAATAGATGTAGGTATTAATTTTTAAGTTTTATAGCAAGTTTTATAGCTTGCTTTTTTTATTGTATAAACAATATGCTAATGGTTGAAATATTGACAAAAATCATTTATAGATTTATAATTTAATTGTGTTATTATATTAAAATTGATTTAATTTACACAATGAGAATATAATAATAGGAGGTAACATTGTGAGAGCGTTAAGTAGATTAATTTCAAGAGCAATTACAAATAGTATAGAAAATAGCAAATATAGAGATTATATTTGGTTTGCTTTTTCTGTTGCTGTGTCTTTAGTACTTATTTATACAATTTATTATAATTTTACTAATGGTAAAATGGATACTACTAAGATTATAGGTGTTGTACTTTGTAGTATAATTTTACTTTTAATGATAATGTCTGCAATTGTATTTTTAAAAAAGATTAGAGAAAAATAGTTTACGCTATAGATGTAATCAAAATTTAAGGAGGTAGATGGAATTCTTACCTCCTTACTTATATATTTTAATATTAATTAAAGCAATTGCTTTATTTATGATATGGAGGAAATATGAATATAAATTGGTATCCTGGTCATATGAAAAAGACTATGGATAATATAAGAGCATCATTAAAATTGGTTGATATTGTTGGAGAGATTATAGATGCAAGAATTCCAATTAGTAGTAAAAATCCAGTTATTGATGATGTTTTAAAGGATAAGCCTAGAATAATGATTTTAAACAAGTCTGATATGGCAGATGAAAACGAAACTAAAAAATGGCTTAGTTATTATAGAAAACAAGGGTATGGTGCAGTTGTTGTAGATGCTCTTCATTCAAAGGGATTAGATAAGATTTATTCTGTTGCAAAGGAAATGTTAGCTGACAAGTTTAAAAAACTTGAGGAAAAAAATCTTTCAGCTAAGACTATTAGAATGATGATTGTAGGAATACCAAATGTTGGAAAATCTACTTTTATAAATTCAATTTCTAAGAGAAAGAGTGCTAAAATAGGCGATAGACCTGGTGTTACTAAACAAGTTCAATGGATCAAGACAAAGAACGATTTGGAACTTTTAGACACTCCTGGTGTTCTTTGGCCAAAGTTTGAAGATGAGAGAATCGGTTTGCATTTAGCTTTTACTGGTGCGATTAAGGATGAGATTATGGATATTGAAAATTTAGCTTTTCGTTTTATTGATGAGTTAAATAAAAAAGATGTAAATATTTTAAAAAATAGATATAATTTATCTGAAGATTCTTATGAAGAAACTATATTTTTAATGGATGAGATAGGAAGAAATAGAGGAGCAATTTTAAAGAAAAATGAAATAGATTATTTTAAGGTTGCAAATTTAGTTTTTGATGATTTTAGAAAAGTTAAACTTGGAAGAATAACTTTAGAGACTGTAGAAGATATTGAAAAGTTTGAGGAAGATAATGGAAATTAGAGAAGAACTTGAAAATATTTATAAAAACTACAATTTAATCATCGGAGTTGATGAAGTTGGTAGAGGCTGTCTTGCTGGTCCTGTTGTTTCTTGTGCAATTATTATGAAAAAAGATAGTAAGATTGATGGTGTAACAGACAGTAAGAAACTTTCTAAAAAGAAAAGACTTGCACTTTATGATAAGATTTTAGAAGAATGTGTAGGCTATGGAATTGGAATTGTAGATAATGTAAAAATTGACGAGATTAATATAAAACAAGCTAGTAGACTTGCTATGAAGATTGCAATTTCAAATATTAAAGATTCTTCTGGAAATAAGGTTTCAGGAGATTTCCTAATAACTGATGCAGAAAAAGTTGATGTTGATATTCCACAGTTGAATTTAATTCACGGTGATGAGCTTTCTTATGTTGTTTCCTGTGCTTCGATAATTGCAAAAGAGTACAGAGATAACATGTTTGTGGAATATGAGGAAAAATATCCAAACTACAATTTTATTAAAAATGTTGGATATGGTACAAAAGATCACTATAAAGGTATTGATGAGTTTGGTGTTACACCAATTCATAGAGTAACTTTCTTAAAGAAATATTTTGAAAAGAAAAAAGAAAATGAAAGCTAAAGATATTGGAAATTATGGGGAAGATATGGCTGTAAAATTTCTTTTAGAAAAAGGATATGAAATTATTGAAAGAAATTTTTTAAAGCCTTTTGGAGAAATAGACATTATTGCAAAAGATAAGGATTTTCTAGTTTTTATTGAGGTTAAAGCTAGAAAAAATGCAAATTTCGGTTTCCCTAGAGAATTTGTAAATAGAAGTAAGATAAAAAAGATACAAGATGTAGCACAGACATATATGTTAGAAAAAAATTTGTTTGGATCAAAGATTCGTTTTGACGTTGTAGAAATAATTTTTGATGAACATAAAATTACACATATAGAGAACGCTTTTTAGGAGGTTTTTATGTTTACTGCTTATGTAATTACTGTATCCGATAAGGGATCAGTAGGAGAGAGAATAGACACTTCTGGTGAAGTAATTGTTGATATTTTAAAAGAAAATAATTATGAAGTTATTGATAAAATTATAATTCCGGATGATCAAGCTACGATTGAGGAAAAACTAAAATATGCTAGTGATGTTTTAGGAGCTAATTTAATTTTGACAACGGGTGGAACTGGTTTTAGTAAAAGAGATGTTACACCTGAAGCTACTTTAAATGTTGCTACAAAAAATGCTTTTGGTATTTGTGATTCTATAAGACAATATAGTTTGACAATTACTAAGAGAGCAATGCTTTCAAGAGCTGTTTCAGTTATAAGAAATGATAGCTTGATTGTAAATCTACCGGGTAGTCCTAAGGCTGTTAAAGAATCTTTAGAGTATATTATAGATTCTGTAGAACATGGACTTCAAATACTTTTAGGAACAGCATCAGAATGTGCTAGAAAGTAGGTAAAAAATGTACTCAAAGACTAAGACTTGTGTGTTAAATGGATTGAATGGTTACGATATTGATGTTGAGGCTGATTTAGCAACTGGACTTCAGGCTTTTAATATCGTTGGACTTCCTGATTTGTCTGTAAAGGAATCAAAAGAAAGAGTCAAATCAGCAATTTCAAATAGTGGATATTCTATTCCACCAGGAAGAGTAACAATAAATTTAGCTCCGGCTAATTTGAGAAAAGACGGCTCTCAAATTGATTTGGCTATTGCAGTTAGTATGTTACTTGCTATTGGTGTGATTGAATATTTACCTGATGAAAAGACTGTTTTTTTAGGTGAGCTTTCACTTGACGGTAGAGTTATAACTTTTGATGGGGCTTTACCTATGATTATTTCTCTAAAAGAACTTGGTTTTAAGAAATTCTATATTCCTTTTGCAATAAAAAATGAAGTAAATATTGTGCAAGGAATAGAAATTTATCCTATTTCGCATTTAAAAGAATTAGTCGATTGTTTAAATGGAGTTATTGAAATAAAAAAAGAAGAAATTGCAAAAGTAAATTTAGATGAAGAGATTAAATATGATATAGATTTTTCAGATATAAAAGGTCAGGAAAATTTAAAAAGAGCAATGGAGATTTCTGCTGCAGGAGGACATAATTTGTTGATGGTTGGACCTCCCGGAAGTGGTAAAACGATGATAGCAAAGAGATTACCAACAATTTTACCTAAATTAACTTTTGAAGAATGTATTGAATGTACTAAGATTTATTCGATAGCAGGAAAACTTAAGAATAATAAATTGGTTACACAAAGACCTTTTAGATCTCCACATCATACGAGTAGTCCTATTTCCCTAGTAGGAGGAGGTAAGATTCCAAAACCTGGAGAGGTTTCACTTGCTCATAATGGAGTTTTATTCTTGGATGAATTTCCAGAGTTTTCAAAACAAGCTATTGAAGTTTTAAGACAGCCAATGGAAGATGGGAAAGTTACTATTTCAAGAGCTAATTCTTCAATTACATATTATTCAAACTTTGTAACTGTTTGTGCGTTGAATCCTTGTCCTTGTGGAAATTATGGATCCCAAACTGAAAAATGTACTTGTTCACAGTTGCAAATTCAAAGATATTTAAGTAAAATTTCAGGTCCAATTCTTGATAGAATTGATATTCAAGTTGAAGTTGAACCTGTAAAATTCGATGATTTATCTTCAAAACAAGTTTTAGAAACTTCTTTTGATATTAGAAAAAGAGTAGAAAAAGCGAGAAAAATTCAACTTGAAAGATATAAAAATGAAAAAATATATAATAATGCAAATCTTTCTGCAAGACAGATAAAGAAGTATATAGTTTTGGATGAAAAGCTTGAGAAAATAATAGAATTTGCTTTTAAAAAGTTTAAGTTTTCAGCTAGATCTTTTAATAAAATTTTGAAGTTGACAAGAACAATTGCAGACTTGGACGGAAGTGAAGAAATCAAGGAAGAACATCTGTTAGAAGCTATTAGATATAGAAGTTTAAGTAATAAATATTGGGGTTAGTTTTTATTAATTAAGAATTTGATGTATTTAAATAATCATAATATAGAATCTAATATTTAGAATTTGCATTATTATAAATAAAGATTAAGAGTTCAAAAAATTTAGAAATAAACGGGGGATTATTTATGTCATTTTTAGAATACCATAAGGAAGAGAAATTAGAATTTAACCATAAGAAATCATGTGGGTTATGGTTAATCGTAGTTGGTTTAGTTATTGCATTGGCTACTTTAATAGGAGGAAAACAAATAATAAATATGCAAGTATTTAGTTTTGGATATGTTATTAGTTTTCTTTCAATTAATATGAATAAAAAGCTTATTAATAAATTATCAACTGGAAATTCAACTAAATTTCAAAATAAAGTTTCTTTATATTCAGTAATTTTATTATTCATATTGATGTTTTTATTAGGGGGACCATTTTTCGCAACAGAAAATTGGAGATTAATTTGGTTGGGTGCATTGATGGCTACTGCAATTCATTTTTTTCCATTTTATTTTGTTCATGGTAAATCAATGATTTTATTAGGAATAGTTTGTAGTATAAATATTGCAATAGGATATATTTATTCTGATATGTCTTTATCAATTATTGCATATATTGATGCTTTAATTAAATTATTATTTGGATTATATCTTTTCTTTTTATCAAAACCATCAAAAAGATAAAATCCTATTTATTGAATTAAATAATTTATGAAGTATTTAAGTTATATAAAAGTTTAAGTAATAAATATTGGAGTTAGTTATGAGAAATGAAGATGCTTTGTTATTTTTAAGTTATTTGAATTTTGATTATAAAATCAAAGATGAATTGTTAAATCATTTTACATTGGAACACATTGAAGATATTTTTGAAATGTCTGAAGAATATTTTAAAGAAAATAAACTTTTGACCAAAAATAATATAGATAAATTAATTGAATTAAGAGAAAAATTTAATCCAGATGCTTATCGAGAATTTTTAGAAAAAAAGAAAGTAAAGTATGTAAGTATTTTGAATGAAAATTATCCTGTTAATTTAAAGGATATTGAATATATTCCACAAGTTATTTACTATAAGGGGGATATTTTACCAGAGGATGAATTTGCACTGTCAATTGTAGGTTCTAGAAAATGTACTAATTATGGAGCTTGGGCAACAGAATATTTTGCAAGGTCAATTTCTGAATTTGGAATAAGAATAGTTTCTGGAATGGCTTTAGGTATTGATTCTATTTCACATAGAGCTGCTTTGAAATCAGGTGGAAGAACTATTGCTGTTTTAGGTTGTGGTGTTGATATGGCATATCCAAAGACTAATTATAGGCTTTATGAAGAAATTATAGAAAATGGTGCTGTTATGAGTGAGTTTCCAGTTGGAATGCCGCCACTAGCTCACAATTTTCCAGTTAGAAATAGAATTATTTCTGGACTGTCAAAAGCATTGTTAGTAATTGAAGCACAAGATCGTTCAGGTACACTAATAACTTCAAGATTTGCAAATGAACAGTCAAAAGAAATTTTTGCACTTCCTGGAAATATTAACAGTCTATATAGTAAAGGAACAAATAAATTGATAAAAGATGGAGCATTAATTGCTACGGATTATCAGGATATAATAGATGGAGTTATTGATTTTTCAGAATTTATTTTAAACAAAAATAAGGAAGAAAAAGATTTAAACATTTTAGATGCAAAGGAACTTTTGATTTATAATTTAATAAATGAAGAACCAAAATCTCAAAATAAAATTGCAACAATAACTGGTTTTTCAATTATAGAAACAAATACAATTTTAACTTCATTAGAGCTTAAAGGTTTTATAAAAGAACTTAATGGAGGAATATTTGTAGTTGATTAATATAAGAGATGGAATACATCTCTTTTTTTATAAAAAATGGAGGATTTATGATTAAAATAATATTTTTAATTTTACCTTTTGTTATTATGCTTTTACCTAATAGGGATTATGATTTGATGTCAAAGGAAGACACATTGGCATTTAAAGGCATTTTTTCTATAGTAGTAATTTTACACCATGTATCTCAAATAGAGAATACTATACCTTATATACATCATTTTGCAAATTTTGGTATGTATGCAGTTAGTTTCTTTTTCTTTATTTCAGCTTATGGAATGACAAAACAAGTAAAGCTTAATAGAGAAAAATATTTGAAAGGATTTTTTAAAAAGAGATTTTTAAAATTACTTTTACCAATATTTGTAGTTACAGTCTTGCATATTGTTGTAAATATATTTGTTTTCAAAAGCGAATATACATTAAACTCTATTTTTAATATATATAAAAATGGATCGTCTTTAATAAATAATGGATGGTATTTAAATTCAATTTTAGTTATTTATTTGATATTTTATCTTAGCTTTAAAATAACTAAAAATCAAAATCTATCATATATTATTTTTACTATTTTAATAATTAGTTATATACTAGTTTTGAAAAAAATAGGTTTTGGAATTTGGTGGTATAACAGTATGATAGGTATGATATTTGGAATGTATTTTGAAATATTTGAAGAAAAAATTAAAAAAATATTAAATACTCATATTTATAATTTATTATTAATTTTATCAGTATGGACTTTTTATTTTTGGAATAATAAAGAGGCTGATTTAGTAAGTTTCTTTTCCAGTTTTGGAATATACTCAGATTATGCAATAGTACAAAATTTAACTTGTTTTAATTTTATTGTAATGGTAATTCTAATTTCAAAGAAAATTAATTTTAGAGGATTAGTGCTTAATAAAGAAAGTATGAAGTTATATTCTAAATTTGTTTTGATTAGGAATGAAGTACTATCATTTCTAGGTAAAATTTCTTTTGAGATGTATATGATTCATGGACTTATTATGAGCTTGTTATCAATATATCTAAAAGCAAATATTGTTTATTTACTAACTTTATTTGGTTTAACAATTTTACTTTCATATATTCTAAATATGTTTTTCAATAAATTATATATAATTTTAAAATTGAATAAATAGGAGATATTATGAATTTTACAGTTTTTGATTCACCAGTTGGAAAAATTAAAATAATAGAAGAAGATAATAGAGTTGTCGAAATAAGATTTGTAAAGGATGAGAAAAATATTTCTCCTAATACCGAAGTTTTAAAACTTGCAAAAAAAGAATTGAAAGAGTACTTTACTGGAAAAAGAAAAGTATTTACATTTCCAATTAAGCTAGATGGAAGAGAGTTTTCGCTAAAAGTTTATAAGGCTTTAATGGAAATTCCTTATGGAGAAACTTGCAGTTATAAAGATATTGCAAGAAAAATAGGAAATGAAAATTCACAAAGAGCTGTAGGTGGAGCAAATAATAAAAATAAATTACCGATTGTAATTCCATGCCATAGAGTTATAGGAAGTAATGGAAAGCTTGTTGGTTATGCTGAAGGAATAGAAATTAAACAAATACTTTTGGAATTG
The DNA here is from genome assembly GCF_046569675.1 of Parvimonas pharyngis. Taxonomy (NCBI): domain Bacteria; kingdom Bacillati; phylum Bacillota; class Tissierellia; order Tissierellales; family Peptoniphilaceae; genus Parvimonas; species Parvimonas pharyngis. The sequence continues at coordinate 63,527 of NZ_JBKICJ010000004.1, read as the reverse complement.
GAAAGAAAAAATAATTAGAAATTATAAGAATTTTGTAAAAAAATCTAGAAATAGCAAAAAAATTAAAAAAATAGGATATATAATATAAATTTATTCAAAACTGAAAGGAGTTTATTATGAATTTTAAAAAATTGAATATTATTGTTGCTATTGTAATTAATATTTTATTAGCAGTTTTCTTTATATTAAGTTTTAGTGGAAGAATTCGCTATGATGAAGGAAGAAACTTTATGTATCCATTGTTATTATTAAATATTTTTACATTTGCTCTTAATGGGATTCTATATAAAGACAATGATAATAAGATTTCTAACAAAAAATTATTATTACTTCTATTAGAAACAATAATAGTATCCTTCTTCGCTATTATGTTATTGTTTATTAATAGATAAATAAAAACTACTATTGGAAGTTCTAGAAAAATTCTAATACTACTTTTTATTGTAAAAAGTTTATTTGATAAATATTATGCTTTAATAGTAAAAAAAGTTTTTAGAGTAAATTTAGTATAAAAAATTGAAATTTTTTTATAAATAATGATAAAAATTCAAAAAAAAGTAAAAAAATAGCAAAAAAATTGAAAAAAATATAAAAAAATCACATTAAAGTGTTGACAAAGTAAATTTTATGAGGTATAATATATACAACAAACAAGATAACGCGTTAAATAGTTTGATGACTGGAGGTAAGACCAATGAAAATTTTAAAAACAATTTCATCTGAGTTGCAGTATCATTGGTTTTTAGAAAAAACTTACGATGCCAGCAACTTGAATAGCAGATAATATATTTTGTGAATTAAGAGGTTGATAATAGTATAATTAAAGATTAAAAACTAATCGTAAAAATTTAGAATGTAAGTTGTATGATTAAGATTATATAAATTATATATAAGATAATTGAGATATTAAGAAATCTATAAAGTTATATCTAGAATTTTTGGAATATTATAATATTATAACAGTATGAACTAGATAGTTGAGACGAAGGTTAAGAAACTTGAGTACATATGGGTTAAATATTATGAGATGAAATTAATAGGTTTTTAAATTAGATTATTGATATTAAGAAATTTAAGTGTTTAAAGGAGTAAAATTTTGTATCAAAAAAGATTAGTTAGAATATATTATACTTAAGATACAATGTGAAGTAATATAAAGACACAAAAGATATTACAAGCAGTTGTGGTTGTAGATTTATCATAAGATTGTATGTTTATAGTATGAAAAGAAAAAGAAGGTTGTTGATATAAATATTTATCGGTGATTAGCTAGTTTATGCTAAAGTATTATTTTGATAGATTTACAAAAACAAAATTGAAGTTCAAGTGTAAAGAAATTTGGATTTCGCTGAAATAACAATTAAATATTTTAAATATAAAAAGTGCATCTAAAAGATGCACTTTTATTATGAAATAACAAGGTTTCCGGGTACCCACCCAATGCGAAGCATCGTGGAAGGGTGGAGTTCTTATTATGAAATAACAAGGTTTCCGGGTACCCACCCGATGCGAAGCATCGTGGAAGGGTGGAGTTCTTATTATGAAATAACAAGGTTTCCGGGTACCCACCCGATGCGAAGCATCGTGGAAGGGTGGAGTTCTTATTTTGTGAAAATTTTATTATCTGCTATTTGCTTTTTGTTTTAATTCTCTTAAATATGTTACAGTATCTCTATCTAATTCTTTTGCATATTCAAATCTTAAATTAATTGCTATTTGTAAAGATAATTTTCTAAATAATCCACAAATGTTAAATAGGGCTATCCAAAGAGATTCTAATTCCAATTTTGAATAACATTGTAAATATTTTTCAAAAATTTCAGTATCAACATAGTTAAATACTAATTTATTTTCTTTTCCTAACTCTAATAGGTATTTATTTTCAGATAAAACATAGTGTTTTAAATGTTCATCTAAAAGTTCTAAAACTTTTCTATATTCTTCAGATATATTTAAGAATTCTTTAGTATATAGTTTGTTTCCAAATTTTAATATATTCCAGAAGAAGTTACAAGTATTTACTAAGAATTCATCTTCAGTAAGTTTATGAACTTTTCTTTCAATATAAACTCCACCTTTTTTTTCTTCTTCTTTATTAAGTACACAAATGTATTTTTCTTGAAGTTCCTCTAAAACTTCGATAGATTTTTTTGAAACAATTCTAAAAATACCTTGTGTAAAGTTTTCGTAAATTATTCTATATTCTATTATGTTTTCATTTTCAGTATTTTCGTACATAGTTAGTACATCGCCAAAATGTTCAATAAATTCAAAAGAAGTATCATCAAAAGACAAATCTTTTACTAAATACAGAACATTAAAAAAGTTAACATCACTGGACATACTTTGAGTTTCAAGTTGTTCGATATACAGTTTTTCAACTCTATCATCATCCATTGCAATTTTTTTTGCTATTTCTTTAAGTTCATTGAAAGTTAAAATATTATTCATAATAAACCCCTCCTAAATTTCTTGTACCTTAAAGCCACGACCCTTAACTTCATAAGCCTCAGATATAATTAAAAATGCCGCTGGATCAACTTCATCCAGTATTCTCTTTATATTTACTACTTCTCTTGTTCTAACGATACAGAATATAACATTTTGTGTTTTATGTGTATAAGCTCCTTCTCCGTGAAGAAGAGTAACACCTCTATTAAGATCTGATAGAATTCTATCAGTAACTTCTCTTTGATTTGAAGTTATAATCATAATTTTCTTCGTATCTCCAAATCCCATTTGGATTTTATCTAGCATTTTGTATGCAACATACATTGATACAATTGTTAAAAGTCCTCTTTCAAGACTGAATATATAAGATGCAACTCCAATTATCATTGCGTTTATCATCATAAGAGATGAACCGATATTCATATTTAATTTGGTTTTAAATATAGTTGCTATTATATCAAGTCCTCCTTGACAAGCTCCATGTCTAAATAAAACACCCATTCCAACTCCATTTATAAAACCACCAAAAATAGCAAATAGCATATTATTATCAAGTTTAAAATCAATTGGAATTTTACGCATTGCTATCAAGATGAATGAATAGATAAATGTTGATAAAAATGCATAAGTCATGAATTTTTTGTTTAAGAAAAATGCCCCAATAACCATCATAGGTAAATTTAGTACAAATACTGAAACTCCAGTTGGAATACCAGATAAATATTCAATCATAAGTCCAATACCTCCAAGGCCACCGGATAATAGTCCTGCTGGTACTAAAAATTTAACTACAGCAAAGGAGCATATTAAATCTCCAAGTATCAAGTATTATATAAAATAATGTTCTAAAAAAATAGCTTCTATCCCCAAAAAAAGATTCTAACATAAACACCAACCTCTTCAATTTTATTTAACGATATATAATCAGTATAATTATATCATAATTTTTATTTATATGATATAATTATACTGTTATTATCGTATTTTTCTTTAAAAAAATTCGATTTTTTTAATAAAAATTTAAGGAGTTGTATTAATGGGTTTATTTTTATTCGTTTTAATTGTAGTAATTTATGTTTTATTCCAATTTTCATGTTTTAAGAAAGAGAAAAAAGCAAGAAAGATTTATAGGAATGGAGATTTTCCATTAGTTTTTGCACATAGAGGATCTAGTCATTTATATCCAGAAAACACAGAATTAGCTTTTATAAAGTCTTTTGAAATGGGTGTTGATGCTTTTGAAACTGATATCAGATTAACTAAAGATGGGAAAATCATTACTCAACATAATGAAGATATCGATGAAACTACTAATGGAACAGGAAAAGTTATTGATTATACTTTTGATGAAATTAAAGAATTTAATTTTGGATACAGATTTAAAGACTTAAATGGTAATTTACCATATGCAGATAATAGAGTAAGTGGTCTATATCCAATGGAAGTTTCTTCACTTTTTGAGAAATTTGGAGATTCTGTTATATATAGTATTGATGTTAAAGATAATGGAGAAAATGGTTTAAAATCAGTGGAGCTTTTATATAATTGTGTAAAAGAATATAGATTAGAAAAAAATGTTATTTTTTCAAGTTTTAATGAGGATAATCTGGAGTTTTTAAGAAAGATAAGTAAAGGTGAAATAATTATTTCTGGCTCAATGAAAAAAACTATAGAAGTTGTATTATCTTCATATTTAGGATTTGATAGTTTTAAAAAATATAATACTAATGCAATGATGATTCCAAGATTTGAGAAATTACCATTAGATACAAAATATTTAATTTACAAATTCCATAAACATAATATGGCAGTTTGTTATTGGACCATAAATACGGAAAAAGAAATGAAAAAACTAATTGGTAAAAAGGTAGATGGAATAATAACTGATAGGGTTGATTTGCTTTTAAAGTTAAAAAAAGAATTGTATAAATAGATTAGATTTTTAAGGGTAAATTATTGACTTTTTCTTAATAATTTAGTATCCTATTATAAATGAATATTTACGTTGAAAAGGAAAAGAAACAACGAATTTTAGAGAGATGTTGTGTGGTGAAAAACATCAATGTTGAAGGTGCATCCTTGGAGTATTGTTTGCTACTTTATAGCAATTTAAGTGGAGTTTTCAATTAGAGTGGAACCGCGGAATTTTTTCGTCTCTTGTTTTTTTCAAGAGGCGTTTTGTTTTATATAAAAATAAAATATTTCAAAATAGAGAGGTGTATTATGAAGATTTATAACACATTAACAAGAAAGAAAGAAGAATTTATACCTATACAACCGGGCAAGGCATTAATTTATGTTTGTGGACCAACTGTATATAATTACATTCATATTGGTAATTCAAGACCTATGATTGTATATGATACATTGAGAAGATATCTTTTATACATAGGGTATGATGTAAAATATGTAAGTAATTTTACTGATATTGATGATAAGATTATAAATAGAGCTAAGGAAGAAAATGTACCTTTTACAGATATTACTAAAAAATATATCGAAGCATATCTTGAAGATAGTTATGCATTAAATCTTTTTGAAAGTCATACAATTCATCCTAAAGCAACAGAATGTATTGATGAGATGATTGAATTTGTAAAGATTTTAGAAGAAAAGGACATTGCTTACAATGTTGATGGTAATGTTTATTTTGATATTACTAAAGCAAAAGATTATGGTAAATTATCAAGAAAAAATATTGAGGATTTAAGAGCTGGAGCAAGAATTGATATTTCTGACGAAAAGAAAAATCCTCTTGATTTTGCTCTTTGGAAAAAAAGAAAAGATGAAACTGAACCTGCTTGGGAAAGTCCATGGGGAATGGGTAGACCAGGATGGCATTTGGAATGTTCAGTAATGGCTAAAAAACTTTTAGGAGAGACAATTGATATTCATGCTGGTGGAGAAGATTTACAATTCCCCCACCATGAAAATGAAATTGCTCAATCCGAATGTTGTAATGACAAAATTTTTGCTAACTACTGGATGCATAATGGAATGATTAATGTTGATAACGAAAAAATGAGTAAGTCAAAAGGTAATTTCTTTACAGTTAAAGATATTCAAAAAGAATATGACTTAGAAGTTGTTAGACTTTGGATTTTATCTACTCATTATAGAAATCCATTAAATTTCAGTAGAGAAGTTATGGAACAAACAAAAAATGGTCTTGAAAGAATGTATAATGGCAAAGAACATTTAGAAAGACTTTTAGAAATTTGTGAAGAAAAAGAAGATGGAGATATTTCTAAATTAGTTGAGCTTAAAAAAGAATTCTTAGAATCTATGGATGATGACTTAAATACTGCAGATGCAATTTCTAAGATTTACGAGCTTATTCGTTATACTAATTCATTTGATGAAAATACTGATTTAAAAGTAGTTAAAGGAGCAGTTAAATTATTGGATGACTTTGCTTCTGTTTTAGGTCTTCTTTACAAAGAAGAAGATAATAATTTGGACGAAAAAGTTGAAAAATTAATTGAAGAAAGAGAAGAAGCTAGAAAAAATAAAGATTTCAAGAGAGCAGATGAAATTCGTGATATCTTAAAAGAAATGAATATAGAATTGAAAGACACTAGAAATGGTGTTATTTGGAAAAGGGTGTAATATGAGCGACTATATATTTGGTAGAAATGCTGTTTTAGAGGCTTTAGAAAGTGATAGAAAAGTAGAAAAAATCTACATTTTAAAAGGTGATTTAAAAGGCTCAATAAATAAAATAATTGGAAAGGCTAAAGCTAATGGTATTTTAATTTCTGAAATTGATAAACATAAATTAGAAAATATGGCAGAAGGTGTTGTACATCAAGGTGTTTGTGCTTTGGTTTCTAGTTTTGACTATTCAACAGTTGAGGAAATTATTAATAGTGCAAAATCAAAAAATGAAGATTTGTTTTTAGTTATTTTAGATGAAATTGAAGATCCACATAATTTCGGAGCTATCATTCGTACTTGTGAAGCTGTTGGTGTTCATGGAATAATTGTTTCAAAAAGAAATCAAGCACCAGTAACATCAATTGTTCAAAAGTCTTCAGCTGGAGCAGTAAATCATATTAAAATAGCAAAAGTTGCTAATATTGCAGATACTATTTTGAAATTACAAAAAGAAAATGTATGGGTTTATGGAGCATGTGGAGAGGCAGAAAAAATTTATACGGATATGGATTTTAAAGGGAATATTGCAATAGTAATTGGAAACGAAGGAAAAGGAATAGGTCAACTTATAAGAAAGAGATGTGACTTCTTAACTAAACTTCCAATGAAAGGTAAAGTTTCAAGCCTTAACGCATCAAATGCCTGTGCTATTCTAGTTTATGAGGCATTAAGACAAAGAGATGAAAACTAAAAAATTAATAATTATAGACGGATACAATATTTTAAATGCTTGGGAAAAATATAAACCATTTTTAAAGTTGAGTTTTGAAAATGCTAGACAAGAGCTGATATATGATATGGGAGAGTATTCAAAACTTGTAGGAATAGATTTGCTATTAGTTTTTGATGCTTACAAGATTAATTTTAAAGGAAGCTCTGAGATTATAAAAGGTATAGAGGTAGTTTATACAAAACAAAATGAAACTGCGGACCAATATATCGAAAAAAAATTAGATGAAATGGGAAGAAAAATCTTAGTTTCAGTAGGAACTGATGACACTCTTATTCAAAAACTTGTTACACAAAGAGGTGGAAATGTCTTAACTGCAAAAGAATTATTGTATCGTTATGAGAATTTAAAAAATAAAAGTAACCGTTATGAAATAAAAAATAGAATTTCTAACAAAAGCTATTTCAACACACTAGATGAAAAAGCATTAAATCAACTAGATGAAATAGAAGAAAAATTATTTGGAAAGTAGGGGGAATTATGAGAAAACCTTGGGCAGAATATTTTATGGATTTAGCTAAAATGGTTGCAACTAGAGGTACATGCGATAGAGCTTATGTTGGTTGTGTTTTAGTTAATAAAGATAATAGAATTGTTTCAACTGGATATAATGGTTCAATTTCAGGAAATCCTCAATGTGATGAAATAGGTCATACAATGAGAGATGGTCATTGTATCGCAACAATTCATGCTGAACAAAATGCACTTTTATATTGTGCAAGAGAAGGAATAAAAGTAAAGGGATGCACTTGTTATGTAACTCATTTTCCATGTTTGAATTGTACTAAGGCGTTAATTCAAGCCGGAATTTCAAAAATATACTATGATAATAGTTATAGAATGGATGAGTATGCAATTGAGTTACTCAAAAAAAATAATATCGAGTTTATAAAACTGGGAGATAATTAAAAAGGATATGATAATAATATCCTTAGACTGATGACAAAGGTGTCGATGAGCAGCCATTGGCACTTTTTTAGTGGGGGAAAAAGAGAATAAGTAGTATAATAATCAGACTATAATCAAATAATTTAAAAAGAAATCCAACCTTCTACGATGCTTCTCATCTAGTTGGTACCCGTGAACCTTATTGTTTCACAATAAAAACAAAAATATAAAAAAGTAAAGACAAAAATTATACTTTGTCTTTGCTCTGAATGTATCGTAGATACATGTAGTAATTATATTTTTTATTTCTTTCAGAAATATTATTGTTTGTAAACAAACAATAATTGAGATCTTTCGACTACACTACGTTTCGCTCAAGATGACGTGTTAGGAGTATTTCTTTACAAATAACTTTGACGTGCATTATTTTGTTTTATATATATTTTATCACCTTTTTTAAAATAATTTTCGAAGTTTATTTGCTTTTAACGTCTAGCTTTTAAACAAAGGTACTTCCTTTATACGTCATCTCGACCAACGCGAATCTAGCCCTAACTTTGCTTGTTTACAAGCAAAAGTAGGTCTGACGCAAAGATTGTTCAAATCTTTGATTTGAGTACAATCGACTGAGGAGATCCCATACTTTTGCTTTAGCAAAAGTAAATGTATTGTAGATACATCCAGACTTATGGCAAAGGCATCGATGAGCAATTATTGGCACTTTTTTATAGTAAATTTATTTTGTTTTCTTTGCAAATTTTCAACATTTCATCTGGCCAAAAACTTGATTGAACTTCTCCAATATGTGCTTTTTGAAGGAAAAACATACAAATTCTTGATTGTCCAATTCCACCACCAATAGTAAATGGTAATTCATCATTAAGTAACATTTTGTGGTAGTTTAATGTTTTTCTATCTTCGTTACCACTTAATTTTAATTGATTTAATAGTATTTCTTTATTAACTCTAATTCCCATTGAGGATAGTTCTAATGATGAATTTAAGATAGGATTCCAGAAAATTAAGTCTCCATTTAAATTCCAGTCATCATAGTCCGGACTTCTTGTATCATGTTTATTTCCACTATTTAAAACATTTCCTATTTTTGTTATAAATACTGCTTTTTTTGCTCTTGCTATCTTATGTTCTCTTTCTTTTGGAGTATCGTTAGGGAACATATCTTCAAGTTCTTGAGTAGAAATAAAAAATACTTTTTCTGGTAAAGACTTTTTATAGTTTAAAAATCTTCTAGATAGGTATTCATCAGTTCTTTTAAATACATTAAAGATTTTCTTTACTATATCTGTCAAAAATTTCTCATTTCTATCTTCGTTCTTTATAACTCTTTCCCAATCCCATTGATCAACATAGATAGAGTGAATATTATCCAATGTTTCACAAGGTCTTATGGCATTCATATCTGTGTATATTCCTTCTCCAACTGAGATTCCATAATTTTTTAGAGCAATTCTCTTCCATTTTGCTAGAGATTGAACTATTTCTAGTTGTTCAAAATTTTCTATTTCACTTAAAGAAAAGCTAACAGGGGATTCAGTTCCACTTAGATTATCATTTATTCCAGTGTTCTTTTTAACAAATAAAGGCGCAGAAACTCTTGTTAGATTTAGTTCATTTGCTAAATTTGTTTCAAAAAAATCCTTAATTTCTTTAATTGCTTTTTGTGTTTCTATTATGTTTAAATCTGAAGAATATCCTTCGGGGATAACAATATTATTCATAAGATCACTCCTTAATAATTTACTAAAATATAGAATTAATGATACTATATTCTTCAAATATTGTCAATAGTTTAGAGAGGTAAAATATTATATTAAAAAAATAGAGTTGTTATCAACTCTATTTAATATCTACTACAATAATTGCTCGATGTATTCAAATTGAATATCTTCATCTTTTTTAGCATAAGCCATATCTCTTTCTTTTGTAACAGCAATATTATCTACAAAAAAAGGTTTAATAGTCTCTGTGTTATTGTCCTCATTAAATAATTTTACCTTTACTATTTCAGATAGAGTATAGCTATCAACTACAACACCTTTCCCTTCATCAGTAATAACAAATGTTCCACAAGGTGGTATTTTTTTTAGCTTTTCTTCATAGACATTTTGTTCGTATTTTAAACAACACATAAGTCTACCACAAGTTCCTGAAATTTTATTTTGATTTAAAGATAGAGATTGATCTCTTGCCATTTTAATAGTTACAGGAGCAAATTCTCCTAAAAATCTTTTACAACAGCATTCTTGACCACATGAGCCAATTGCACCAATTATTTTAGCATGATCTCTAACTCCGATTTGTCTTAGTTCTATTCTATTTTTAAATATATATGCAAGATCTTTAACTAATTCTCTAAAATCAATTCTATTATCAGAAACAAAGTAAAAAATTACTTTTTGATTATCGAATGTATATTCACAATCAACTAATTTCATATCTAAGCCGTGTTCTTGTGCTTTTACTTTACAAATTTCTATAGCATCTTTAGCTTTTTTCTTATTTTCTTCATGGATATATTTATCCATGTTGTCTGCAATTCTCAAAACTGGTTTTAATGAAGAAACAAGTTTTGACTCTTCAACCTCTCTAGGTTCAATGGCTACAACTCCATATTCAATTCCACGAGAAGTTTCAACAATTACATGGTCATTTTTATTTATACTAAAGTTGCAGGGATCAAAGTAATAAATTTTTCCGGCTTCTTTGAATCTTATCCCAACTACTTTTTTCATAGTTCCTCCTAAAATTTATACACACATATTATACCATAATTCTCTGTTGAATACTAGATATATTAATTTAATGGGATTAGAGTTGTTATAAAAAACAACGGAATTTTTTTCCGTTGTTTATAAGATTATACTCTTGATTATGACAGAATTAAGCGATAGTAAATTATTCTCTGTTTTTTAGAACTTCGCTGAAATTCATCTTTGATATTCTATAAAATTGTAATATACTTACAAATAGATAAGTAGCAATAGTTATCACAATTGACATTATTACAATTTTTAGCGAAATTTCAAGCTCTAAATATCCTGAAAATTTTAGCATTGAATAATACATTATTTGTTTTACTGTATATATTTCAAGTGGTATTAAAGCTATTAAACTTAATAATACTGTTAGAGTTACTGGTCGAATATAGATTTTTGAAATTTCTCTATTCGTGTAACCGAAAATTTTTAAATATGCAATTTGGATAGTATTTTTATCTGTTATTATTTTCATTAGACTGTAAGTAAAGCCTGCTAAGAATATTGTAGATACAGCTATAAATGCAGATAGCATTGGTCCCATGAGTTTAGACATCTGTTTAGAAACATCTGTCATTGAATTTTCATCTATTGTCGTTGAAACATACTTTTCATCAATATCCAATTTTTCATTACTAAAATATCCATTAAAGAATTCTTTATTTTGCTCTAATTCTTCATTCAAATATTCTTGCTTTATAAAGGCTGAAAGATTAGCAGACTTTTTGTGTATACCAACTATTTTATAAGTCTTTTCTTTATCTGATAAATTCCCTTTAACTGTTATTTCATCTCCAATATACTTTCTAAGTTTCTTTGAAAGATTTTCACTAATAACTATCTCATTTTTGTTTTCGGGTAGTTTGGTGTTTTCAAAGTATTTTGAATTTTCAGTAATTCCTAAAAGAAGTATGTCTTCATCTGATTTTTTGATACTATGATAAACTCTTGCTGGTGTAGTCGTATATTTTTCTGCTGTTTTATTGCTAATTTCAATAGGAGCCTTTAGCACATATTGATATTTACTAATCAAATTTTCTTTTATATTATTTCCGTAGTTATCGAATGTAGGTTTTGCAGAAATTCCAAAGATGAATAATATTGAAGTAAAAAATATTCCTAGTACTATCGCTACATAATCACCTTTGTTGGATTTTATAATTGATTTTCTAAATGAACCTAAAAAGTTTTTGTTGACTTTTAATTCATTTTCATGCTTTGACTTTCTTTTATTTTTATAATGTTTTAAATTTTTTCTTAAAAAATCTAATGGTGTGAAGTTTAATTTTCTATAAATATAGATATAATTAAAAATTAAAATTATTGAAATAGGGATTATAGTTGTAATTATTAATGCTTCAAAGTTGAAACTAGGAGTGAAGTTCTGCATATTAAATGATTTGTAGTAAACAGATTTAAAAGAATTTGTAAAAACTGTGTACCCAAAAATATTTCCTAAAACAGCAGCAAAAAATGTAATTATAAGAGAGTTTGCTATATAATTTATAACAAGTTCTGATTTTTTATATCCATTCGCAAGAAGTATTCCGATTATTTCAGATTCTTCTTGTATTTTACTCACAATAGAAAGTGCAAATATGAATCCTATTAGCGTTACCATTAAGCAAAGCAAAACAATAACCATTGGCCTATCTCCACCCATATCGTCAATTAAATAACTTATTGCATTATTATCTTTTTTTGGAAGTTGTTCTAAAACTGTTTTTGATATATTAGCAGAATTTACAACTTCTTTATTTTTTTCTTTCGTTTCTTTTTCGCTTAGATCTCTATCATTAAATCTATAAGAAACTTGATATTTTAGCTTACTTTCATTAAAAATATCTTTATCCTCGTCAGATACCAATCCAACTCCAAAATCTATTGCATTAAATATTAAATCTGTAGATTTTTGAAATGATGAATTATAATCCGGAGTTACTATAAATCCAACTATTTTAAAAATTCGTTCTTTATTATCTTTAAAAAATTCTTTTTTAAAAGTGATAGTATCACCGACTTTTAAATCATTATTTTCAGCAAATAATTTATTTATAGTTATTTCATTTTTGTTTTTTGCAAGATTACCTTCATTTAAAACAGGGAGATTTATATTTTTTCTATTTGTATAAAGCCTAATTGTCTTTTCGTCTTTATCATCTTTAATTTTATTAATTTTTGCATCAACATAAGGAGCTTTCTCGACTTTAACATTAGTTTTTTCAATGGATTTTAATACTTCCTCTGTAGGGTCAAATGCGAATAAAATTTTTCCATCTTCAACAACTCCAGTTGACATAAGTTCATAATATAAAGTCTTGATACTTCCTGATGAAACTAACATGCCTGAAGTTGTGGAAATCATAAAAAACAGAAGTATAAAGAGAAATAAATTTTTTGACCATTGAGCTTTTAATCCTCTAAGAATTCTTTTGTTTAAATTTCTCATGTTACCACTCCAATTCTTGTGCATCCATTATTTTGTAATTTTCAATTTCTTGACATATAACTCCATCTTTAAGCCTTATTGTAATATTAGACATCTTAGTTATTTCTTCATTATGAGTTGCAAGAATAATCGTAGTTTCGTACTCTTTATTTATTCTTTGAAGTAGTGATAAAATATCTTTTGAAGTTTTATAATCTAAAGCACCCGTAGGCTCATCACAAAGTAATATTTCAGGTTTTTTTATTAAAGCACGACCTATTGCGCATCTTTGTTGTTGTCCACCTGATAATTGTCTTGGATATTTATTTTTATGTTCCCATAAACCTAAATCTTTTATTAATTTTTCAATATCCATAGGGTCATTATGTATAAAAGAACCAACCTGAATATTTTCTGTTACGGTTAAGTCCGGAATTAAATTGTAAAATTGAAAAATAAAGCCTAAATATTTTCTTCTAAAATTTGAAAGGGCATTTTGTTTTAAATTTAAAATTTCATATTCATTTATCACTATAGAACCACTGTCGATTTTTTCAAGTCCGCCAATGGCATTAAGTAATGTTGATTTTCCTGAACCAGATGGTCCTAATAGAGTACAAAGTACACCTTTTTCTAAAGAAAAATTTATATCTTTTAAAACGGAAATTTTATTTTCATTTGTTCCATAAGATTTGTTTAAATTTTTTACAACTAAAAACATAAATACCTCCATAAAAATTTATTTAACTTTAAACCAATTATAGCACTTTTGATATTTATTATCAACAATAAAATTTTATAATAGATAGTACTTTTTAATTTGATTATTAAAGAGATTTTTGCGGTATATTATTTTTGTTATTGACTATTTTATAGTATAATATAAAGATGAGATTTAATATGTTATATAGATATTTAGGAGTGGATTATGGAGTTTGTTTTAAATTCAAAATTTAAACCTACGGGAGATCAACCCGAGGCTATTGAAAAAATTGCGGATTCAATTAAAAAAGGAAATAAAGAGATAATTTTAAAAGGAGTTACAGGAAGCGGAAAAACTTTTACAATGGCAAATATAATTGAAAAAGTACAAAAACCAACACTTGTAATTGCACATAATAAAACTTTGGCTTATCAGCTTGCGAGTGAATTTAAAGAGTTTTTTCCGAACAATGCTGTTGAGTTTTTTGTGTCCTATTATGATTACTATCAACCAGAAGCTTATGTTCCACAATCCGATACATATATCGAAAAAGACAGCTCTATCAATGATGAGATAGATAAACTTAGACACTCCGCTACAATGTCATTATTTGAAAGAAGAGATGTAATTATTGTGGCATCTGTTTCTTGTATTTATGGTTTAGGAGATCCAATTGACTATGAAAATTTAGTAGTTTCATTAAGACCGGGAATGATAAAAGATAGAGATGAAGTAATAAGAAAACTTGTTGATATACAATATGTGAGAAATGATATTAACTTTATTCGTGGTACTTTTCGTGTAAGAGGAGATAGTTTAGAGATATTTCCAGTTTCTTCTTCCGAAAATAGTATTAGAGTAGAGTTTTTTGGGGATGAAATAGATAAAATTTCAGAAATTGATGCTCTAACAGGTAATGTCATAGGAACTCGTGAGCATGTTGCTATTTATCCGGCATCTCACTTTGCTACAAGTTCTGAAAAAATTGAAAGAGCTATAGGAACAATTTCACAAGAATTAGAAGAAAGACTTGAAGTTTTAAATAAAGAAAATAAATTAGTTGAGGCACAAAGACTTGAACAAAGAACAAAATATGATTTAGAAATGTTACAAGAAATTGGTTTTTGTAGTGGTATAGAAAACTACTCTGCCCATTTAAGTGGTAGAGAAAGAGGCTCTAGACCTTATACTTTGATTGATTATTTTCCTGATGATTTTTTAATTATTGTTGATGAAAGTCATGTTACTATTCCTCAAATAGGTGCGATGTATGAAGGAGATAGAAGTAGAAAACAAAATCTTGTAGATTACGGTTTTAGATTACCATCAGCTTTAGATAACAGACCTTTAAAGTTCGCAGAATTTGAAAATATGGTTAATCAAATTTTATATGTTTCTGCAACGCCCGGTAAGTACGAAAAGAGCCATAATTTAGAAGAAGTTGAACAAATAATAAGACCAACTGGTCTTTTAGATCCATTAATTGAAGTTAGAAAAACCGAAGGACAAATTGATGATATAATTGGAGAAGTAAATTCAGTTATTAAAAAAGGAGAACGTGTTTTAATTACAACTTTGACTAAAAAAATGGCTGAAAACTTAACGGATTATTTAAAAAATGTTGGAATTAAAACCACTTATTTGCATAGTGATATTGACACAATTGAACGTATGGAAATAATTAGAGATTTGCGTATTGGTAAATATGATGTACTTGTAGGAATAAATCTTCTTAGAGAAGGTCTTGATTTGCCAGAGGTAAGTATGGTTATTATTATGGATGCAGATAAGGAAGGATTTTTGCGTTCTGAAACATCAATGATTCAAACTATTGGACGTGCTGCGAGAAATGTAAATGGTAGAGTTATTATGTATGCAGATAGAATTACAAAGTCAATGGATGTTGCGATTAAAGAAACAAATAGAAGACGTGAAATTCAAAATAAATACAATATAGAGCACAATATTACACCTAAGAGTGTTAAGAAAGATATTAGAGAGATTATTCAAGCGACTAAAGTTGCAGAGGATGCTGTTGAATATAAGAATGAAGATGTTGAAATTACAGATTATGAAAGTTTCATTGAAGATTTGAAAAATGAGATGTTATCTGCAGCCGACTCTTTAGACTTCGAAAGAGCAGCATCAATTAGAGATGAAATAAAGAAATTAAAGGAAATGTGGGGATTAGATGTCTAAAAATACAATTAGAATTAAAGGAGCAAAAGTAAATAATTTAAAGAATATAGATTTAGAGATTCCTAGAGATAAAATGGTTGTTTTTACAGGACTTAGTGGAAGTGGAAAATCTTCTTTGGCTTTTGATACTATTTATGCTGAAGGGCAAAGAAGATATGTTGAAAGTTTATCAAGTTATGCAAGACAATTTTTAGGGCAAATGGATAAACCAGATGTTGAATATATTGATGGACTTAGTCCGTCTATCTCAATTGATCAAAAGACAACAAATAGAAATCCGAGATCTACTGTTGGTACTGTAACAGAGATTTATGACTATTTAAGATTACTTTTTGCAAAGATTGGTATTCCAAGATGTCCTGAATGTGGAACTGAAATAAAAAGTCAAAGTATTGACCAAATGGTTGATAGAGTTATGAAGTTAGAAGAGCGAAGTAAAATTTTCGTGTTAGCTCCTGTAATTCGTGGGAAAAAGGGCGAACATAAAAAACTTCTAGAAAATATAAAAATTCAAGGCTTTGTTCGTGCTATTATTGACGATAAGGAATATGAACTTACAGAAGAAATTGAACTTGATAAGAATAAAAAACATAATATTGATATTGTTGTAGATAGACTTGTAGTAAAGGAAGGAATTGAATCAAGACTTACAGAAAGTTTAGAAACAGCTTTTAAATTTAGTGAAAGTATTGTTAAAGTTAAAGTAGTTGATGGAGAGGAAATTATGTTCTCTGAAAAAATGTCCTGTCCAAATGGACATATTTCTTTTGATGAAATAGAGCCTAGAACTTTTTCTTTTAACAGTCCATTTGGTATGTGTCATGATTGTAATGGACTTGGAAGTCATAAAATTATAGATCCTGATTTAGTAATTCCTGATAGAACAAAATCACTTTTAGAAGGTGCTATTGAATGTTACAATATGACTACTGGAGAAGATGGATACTATTATAAAATATTCCATGAAATAATAAAGTATAATGGTTTTGATGAAAATACTCCTTTTAAAGATTTGAGTAAAGAAACTATAGATGAACTATTTTATGGAACAGGTTCAAGAGAAGTAAAGTTCAAGTTTGAGAGTAAATTTACAAATGAGAATAAAACATTTAATAAACCTTTTGAGGGGATTATTAAGAATTTGGAAAGAAGATATGCAACTTCTCCAATGTCTTCTATGAGAGAAAAAATAGAAACAGTTATGTCTGAAATGGAATGTGAAACTTGTAAGGGAAAAAGACTTAATGAAAAAGCTCTTTCTGTTTTTATAAGAGATAAGAATATTTCAGATGTTACTGCAATGTCAGTTCAAAAATTAAATGAATGGTTTAATAATTTAGAATTAACAGAAACTGAAAGTATAATTGGAGAAAGAATTTTAAAGGAAATTCGAGAAAGACTTAAATTTTTAAAAGATGTTGGTCTTGAATATTTAACCTTAGCAAGAAGTGCTGGAACTCTTTCTGGTGGAGAAAGCCAAAGAATTAGACTTGCTACTCAAATAGGATCAGGTTTAGTTGGGGTTGTTTATGTATTAGATGAGCCAAGTATCGGTTTACATCAAAGAGATAATGAAAAACTTTTAAATGCTTTAAGAAATTTAACAAACCTTGGAAATACTTTAATTGTAGTTGAACATGATGAAGATACTATTCGTTGTGCAGATTATATTGTAGATATTGGTCCAAGAGCTGGTATTCATGGTGGGGAAGTTGTTGCTCAAGGAACTCTTAAAGATATTATGAAGAGTAAAAAGTCCATTACTGGAGCTTATCTTTCAGGTAAAAGTAAAATAGAAGTTCCAAAAGAAAGAAGAAAATACACAGATACAATTAAAGTGTTTGGAGCAAAGGAAAATAATCTTAAAAACATTGACGTTGAATTTCCTATAGGTGTATTTACTTGTGTAACAGGTGTTTCAGGAAGTGGTAAAAGTAGCTTGGTAAATTCTATTTTAAACAAAGAATTATCAAATAAATTAAATAGAAGTAAACAAAAAACAGGAAAGTTTGATAGAATAGAGGGTTATGAAAAACTTGATAAAGTTATTGAAATTGACCAAAGCCCAATAGGAAGAACTCCTCGTTCAAATCCTGCTACTTATACTAAAGTTTTTGATAATATTAGAGATGTTTTTGCAATGACCACAAAGGCAAAAATGAAAGGATATAGCAAAGGCAGATTTAGTTTTAATGTTCATGGTGGTCGTTGTGAAGCCTGTAAAGGAGATGGAACTATTAAGGTTGAAATGCACTTTTTACCTGATGTATATGTTCCTTGCGAAGTTTGTGGTGGAAAAAGATATAATAGAGAAACTTTAGAAGTAACATACAATGGAAAAAATATCTCTGAAGTGTTGGAAATGACAGTTGAAGACGGACTTGAATTTTTTGAAAATCACCCTTCAATAAAAAGAAAATTACAAACACTTTATGATGTAGGATTGGATTATATAAAGATTGGACAAAGTTCGACAGAACTTTCAGGTGGAGAGGCTCAAAGGGTTAAACTTGCATCTGAACTTGCAAAACGTGGTACTGGTCAAACTGTTTATATTTTAGACGAACCAACAACTGGACTACACATTGATGATATAAAAAAATTAATTGAAGTTTTAAATACATTAGTTGAACAAGGAAATACTGTTATTGTTATTGAACATAATTTAGATATGATAAAAATTGCAGATCATATTATTGATTTAGGAGTTGAAGGTGGCGATGGTGGTGGAACTATTGTCGTTACTGGAACACCAGAGGAAGTTGCTAAGTGCGAAAAATCATATACTGGACAATTTTTAAAGAGAATATTAGGAGAATAAAATGGATAGATATATTTTAATTTTAACAGATACTTTTGAAGAAGTTGAAGCACTTACTCAAGTTGACTATTTAAGAAGAGCTGATATTAAAGTAGATATGATTTCAATTACAGGAAAACTTCAAGTTACAAGTAATAGAGGAATAACTGTTCTAGCAGATGATTTGATAGAAAATA
Organism: Parvimonas pharyngis; assembly: GCF_046569675.1. Lineage (NCBI taxonomy): Bacteria > Bacillati > Bacillota > Tissierellia > Tissierellales > Peptoniphilaceae > Parvimonas > Parvimonas pharyngis. The sequence goes on along the minus strand of NZ_JBKICJ010000004.1, from coordinate 44,697 downwards.
TAAGTCTAAAAGAGTATGCTGGGATAATTATTCCTGGCGGACTTCCTGCTGCTTTTGATATTAGAGATGATAAGAGAGTTTTAGATATAATTAAGAAATTTGATGAAGACCATAAATTAATTGCTGCGATTTGTGCAGGACCTTCTGTAATTGCAAAGGCAGGTGTTTTATCTGGAAGAAATGCAGTAATTTATCCAGGAATGGAAGAAGAATTATTAGATGCAAATATAAAAGAAGATGCAATTTGCATTGATGATAATATAATTACTGCCAGAGGGGCAGGACTTGCAGGTGAGCTTGCTTATACGCTTATTCGTACAATTAAAGGTAAAGTACAAGAAAAACAAGTTCGTTTTATGTCTGTTGATAATTTATTAAGAGATTTTATTCTAAAGGAAGAAAATAATGGAAAATAAAAAAATAGAATTCAATTCTTTGAAACTTGAAGAATTAGAAGATATATTTTTAAGCTTGGGAGAGAAAAAGTTTAGGGCAGAACAATTTTTTAGATTTATGCATCAAAAGAAAAACTATGATATAGAAAATTGTAAACAATTACCTAAGGTTTTAATTGAAAAGCTTAAAGATATTGGCTTTATAAATGCTTCAACAATTTATACAAAGTATGAATCAAAGATAGATAATACGAAAAAATATTTAATAAAATTATACGACAATAGAATAATTGAAACTGTATTTATGGATTATGGTAGTTATTGTACAGTTTGTATTTCAAGCCAAGTAGGATGTAGAATGGGTTGTACTTTTTGTGCTTCTACAAAAGAAAATTTTAAAAGAAATTTAACTTCTGCTGAAATGCTAAATCAAATTTATCTGATAGAAAATGATTTGAATTTAACTATAAATAATATTGTTATTATGGGAATAGGCGAGCCACTTGACAATTATAAAAATGTTATAGGATTTTTAAAACTTATAAATTCTGAAAAAGGTAAGAATTTAAGTCTTAGAAATATTACTATTTCAACTTGTGGAATTGTCCATAATATATATAAATTAGCTGATGAAAAATTACCAGTAACACTTACAATTTCTCTTCATAATCCATTCCAAAAGGAAAGAAGGGAGATTATGCCAATTTCAGATAGTTTTTCAATTGATGAAATATTAAAAGCATGTAAATATTACTTTGATAAGACATCGAGAAGAGTTAGTTTTGAATATACTATAATAAAAGGACAAAATGATTCAAGAGAACATGCATTAGAATTGAAAAATATTCTAAAAGGCTTAAACTGCCATATAAATATTATTCCTTTAAATTCAATTAAAGAGTTTGATGGAGTTGCTCCAAGTACAAAGTACATTTATCAATTTAAATCTATTCTGGAAAATTTCGGAATTAATGCTACGATAAGAAAGAAACAAGGTGATGATATTAATGGAGCTTGTGGACAACTTAGACAGGGTGTATTAGAACAAGAAAATTAACTGACTGAAAGGTCAGTTTTTTTATGTCTAAAATAAATAGTTTTATTATAATATCAAAGTATGACTAAAATGTAATAGAAAGTTTGATATTTTTTATTAATTTTTTTTATGCTTTTAAATTTTTATAATTGTAAATAACAACATTTACAAAATTAACGATTAATAAAACTTATAATAATATATTTTTCCATAAAAAATATTTATAGAAAAACGCTTATAAATATTGAAAAATCACTAAACTCTAAAAATAACCATAATATTATTTATACTATCAAACTGAATTTTTAAAAATGATTATTAATATGCTATAATGGGAAAACAATAAATAATCTTCATAGATTATGAAGATTATTTATATTTCAAAAATTGGAGGTTAACATGAGTAATTTTTACGAAGAAGCATTAAAATTTGCTAATGAACATATTTTGCCTTATGCAAAAGAAATTGATGAAAAGATGGAGTTTCCGGTTGAATCTTTTAAGGAAATGGGAAAAGCTGGATATTTTAAATTAATGGTTCCAACAGAACTAGGTGGATTAGGAAAAGGAATGACAGAGCATTCTGAAGCTTGTAGAGCTTTTGCAAAAAGTAGTGCAACAGCAGGACTTTGCTATATGATGCATAATGTTTGTTTAAGCATTGTTTTAAAATATGGTAGCGAGGAATTAAAAAATAAAATAGTTAAAGATATAGTAGAAAATAATAAATTTTTAGGATTTGCTTATTCAGAATTTGGATCAGGAACAAACTTCTATTTTCCAGATATTAAAGCTGAATTTACAGATAAAGAAGTAATATTAAATGGTTCAAAGAGTATGGTTACTTCTGCTGGACAAGCATCATATTATTTATTACTATCTCCATCAGAATCTGGTGAAGGAATTGATAACTGGATAGTTCCAATTGAAACTGCTGGTGTTGAATTTAAACAAAGCGAATGGAATGGTTTAGGTATGAGAGGAAATGTTTCATGTCCTATGGAATTAAAAGATGCTCATTTACCAAAATCATATAGAATTGGAGAAATCGGCGATGCTATGACTCATATTTTCGAAGTTGTTGCACCATTCTTCATTACTGGTTTAGCTTCAGTTTATACTGGTGTATGTGAAGCTGTTCTTCAAGAAGCTTTAAATCATGCTACAAACAGACAACATACTTTTGGACCAAAACTTGCAGAATATGAAACTATACAAACTCATATTTCAAGAATTTATTCTCAAACAAATGCTGCAATATTAGGAACAAAAGAAGCTGCTAGAGCTGCTGATGCTGGTGAAAGTGATGCTATTTTAAAAATTATATCAGCTAGAATTTTCGCATCTGAAGCTGCAATAGAAGTTGCAAGATTAGGTATGAGAGTAGGCGGAGGAAAAGCTTATAATAAGATGGGAATAATGGAAAGATTATTAAGAGACTCTTATGCTGGACAAATAATGGCTCCAGGAGTTGATGTTCTAATTCTTTGGTTAGGAAGAGCTCTAATGGGATTACCATTAATCTAATTTCTATTTAAATGGTTAAGCTTTCAGTTTAAAATTAAAAATAGGAGAAAAATATGGATAAATTAAAAGTTGGTGCAGTAGTATATGCGCCTAGAGTTACTGTAATCTGGGGAATAATAGCTGATTTCTTTAAAGAAGAAGGTTTTGAAATTGAACCAGTTTATTATAAAGACTATAGATCTCAAGTAGATGGTCTTATGAAAGGTGAAATTGATGTAGCTTGGAATTCACCACTTGCTTGGTTAGATGCTTATTTAAGAACAAATGGAAAATCTTTAAATGGATCTATGAGAGATACTGATAATGACCGTTCAACTTATTTGGTTGTAAAAAAATCTTCAAATATAAAATCAATTGAAGATTTAAAAGGAAAAACAATTGGTTTTGGAGCTATAGATTCTCCTCAAGCTAGACTTATCCCAATATATAATTTACATCAACATGGACTTGAATTTGGAAAAGACTATGTTGAAAAAAGATTTGATATAGGTATTGGTCTACACGGAGATCATGTTGGTGGAGAATTGGATTCTGCAAAAGCAATGATTAATGGCGAAGTTGACGCAACTTGGATGTTAGATTTAAATTATGAAGCATGGATACTTGATGGAACTCTTGATGAAAATCAAGTTGAGATAGTTTATAAAACTCCAAATTTTGATCATTGTATATTTTCAGGAAGACCAGATCTTGAAGTTGAAAGATTTGAATTATTTGGTAAAATACTACACAAAATGGATTACAATAATCCTGACCACAAAGAAATGATGGATATGGAAGGTCTAAAAAAATGGGTTGTTGGTAGAACATCAGGATTTGAACAAATAAAAAATGCCAATGAATATATTAATTTTTTAGAAACTTTTTATAAGTAGGTACGAAATGAAAAAAACTTTTAAACCATTTTCAGCATCTCTAATCGGAAGTATGCCTAGAAGTAAAAAAATAATGGCTTTAAATAGAAGATTAAAAATGGATATGGATTATGAAAAAGAATATGAAGATTTAATCAAGACTGAAACTGAAAACTTAGTTAAGCTTCAAGAAAAGTATTCTATAGATTTAATAACTAATGGGGAATTGGCAAGAGATAATTATGTTTCTTTCGTTGCAGATAGAATTGATGGCGTTGTAATGATGAATATGGGAGATATGCTTGAGTATATAGAAGATAAACAAGCATTTGAACAAATTTTGGAAACATTAGATGTTCCATCTGTTAGCATAAAAAATGCAATTTGTAATGGTGTTTTAAAATATAATAAGAGTTTAGTTTCTGACGAAATTAAATTTTTAAAGAAAATCACAAACTCACCAGTAAAAGCAACACTTCCAGGTCCTTATTTAATGACTAGATCTATGTGGCTTCCTTCTCTTAGTAAGAAATTCTATAATAACAAGGAAGAATTAGGCGAAGATGTAATTAAAATTTTAAAACAAGAAATAGATAATTTGGTAGAAGCTGGTGTGGATGTAATTCAATTTGATGAACCTGTATTAACAGAAGTTGTTTTTTCAGAGGGGAAAACAAGATCTTTTATGTGTGCTGCTCTTTCTGAAAGAAAGGACCCAAGTGAAGAATTAAAATTTGCTACTAATTTGATAAAAAGTGTTATGGATTACATTAAAGAAAAGGATGTATTAAGTTCACTTCATGTTTGTAGAGGAAATTGGAGTAAAGATGAAAGTATTCTTCTTAGTGGCCCATATACACCACTTGTTCCACTTTTTGAAGAGACTTCACCAGATATTTTAGCATTAGAATTTTCAACTCCTCGTGCAGGAGAGTTAGATTCTTTATTGTCTAGTGAAAAAATAAAAGAAAATTCGATTCTTGCTCTTGGAGTTATAAATCCAAGAACTGATATTATTGAGTCTTCTCAGTCAATAATAGAAAAAGCAGAAGAAGCTTTAAAATTTATACCGAAAGAAAGAATTTGGTTAAATCCTGATTGTGGTTTTGCAACTTTTTCAAATAGACCAGTAAGTACATTTGAAATAATTGAAAAGAAATTAGAACAGTTAGAAATAGCTAAGAATGCTTTAAGGGAAAAATATGAGTAGTTTATATGAATCATATAATTATGACGTTTCTTATAGAGCTATTGTAAATTCAAATAATGTTGTAAAAGTTTTTACAGAAAGGGATTGTATTGAAGTAAATTCTCAGATAAGTTTTGATATAGAGGATAGTAGTAAAACATCTTTTAATTATTTTACAAGTTCTATTATTTCGGGAATAATTCATAATCTAATATTTGTTTCAAAAAAATCTAATATAAAATTAGAGGATATTGAAGGGAAGATTAAAATTAAATTAAAAAATCCCCTTACAGTTTTAGCTGTTAATGGATATACTGAAGAAGCTAAAATTGATAGTTGTGAAATAACTATATATTTATTTTCAGATATTGAAGATGATGAATTAGTGGATTTTTGTAAGAAATCTTTGAATAGTTGTTTTATTTATAATACACTCAAAGATATAATGGATATAAATATAAAGTTTATTCCAATTTTATAAAGTATTATTAGACTTCAAATTATTAATGAATGAATTGATTATTTGAAGTCTTTTTTTACGTTTATAAATGTGTATAACACTATTATATAGTCAAAAAATTGCAAAAAAATTGTATTAAATATAAACTTAGTAATATGGATTTTTTATGAGTTTTTTTATTATATTTTACACAAAAAAGCATATATCAAATTAATTCAACATTTATGAAAAACGTTTTTAAAAAATTTCATTAAAAGTATTGAATTGTTTAAACAATAGTGGTAAAATATATGTGTATTCAAATATAAAAATCTTAGGAGGCTAATTATGTTAGAAAAAAACGTTATAATAAAGAACGAGACAGGGCTACACGCAAGACCTGCTGCATCTTTGGTTCAATTTGTAAAAAAATATAATGAAAGTATTGAGATTATTTTAGATAACAAAGTTGCAGATGCAAAGAGTATTTTTAATGTTATGAGTTTAGGTATTTCTAAAGGAACAGAAGTAACATTAAGAGTAGATGGAGAAAATGAAGAAAAGACTTTAGGAGAAGTTGTTAACTTCATAGAAAATTTAGCTGATTAATAATAAATATAGCTTCTCGTAAGAGAAGCTTTTTTGGTGGAGTATTATGAAAATTTATAATGGTTTTTCCGTTTCTAACGGAGTTGCATATGGTAATGCTGTCACGGTATTTTATGATACAAATGTAATTAGAGAAAAAATTGCTGACAGTGAAAAAGAAAAAGAAATAATTAGATTTGAAGACTTATTTTCTAGTTACTTGGAACAAGATAGAATAAAGTCTAATGATAAAAAATTAGAAAATTTATTAAATGTACATCTCGAGTTAATTGATGATCCATTTTTAAAGGAAAGTATTAAAAATAAAATTTTAAATGAAAATAAATCATTGGAAAAAGCTATAGAAGAGACTTTTTCTCATATTTGTTATGAGTTAAATAATTTAGATTCTGATTATATGAGGGATAGAATATATGATTATATTTCAATTCAAGAAGAATTTATTAGAACTTTAACTTCTGTAGAGGAGGTTAAAATATTTGAAAATAAATTTGTTTTATTTACAGAAAATCTATCTCCTAAGATAATTGATAAATATAAGGATCAACTTATTGGAATAGTTTCAAAAAATGGTGGAAAAACATCACATGCATCTTTGTATGCAAAAAATTTACAAATTCCATATATTATTTGTGATTCTTTAGATTTTCAAGAATTGAAGGATAAAAGATTTGACTGTATTTTAGATTGTAACCAAGAAAAATTATATTTAAGTCCTGATAAAGAAATAATTGAATCTTATAAGAAATTATTAAAATCTTCTCAAAAAGAATTTTTAGATGAGAATATAGTAAGGACAAAAAACAATAGATTTATAAGAGTTTGTAGTAATATTTCAAGTGTTGAAGAATATGAAATTTCTCTTAGTAATGGAACTGATGGATGTGGCTTATTTAGGACTGAATTTTTGTATATGTCATCTGAAGCACCAACTGAAGAGTATCAGTTTAATTCATTTAAAAAAATTGCAGAAGTATCTGATAAGCCTATAATAGTTAGAACTTTTGATATTGGTGCGGATAAAAAATCAATGTTCTTTAAGCTTGATGAAGAAAAGAATCCTTTTTTAGGCTTTCGAGGATTTAGAATTTATAAAGAATTTCATAAGGAACTTAGAAAACATCTAAGGGCAATTCTTAGAGCTTCAGCGTTTGGTAATATAAAAATTATGATCCCAATGATTACTACATTAGAAGAACTTTTATGGATTAAAAATGAGATATCCAAGATTAAAGACGAATTAAGAGAAGATGGAATAGATTTTGATGAAAATATTGAATTTGGAATTATGATTGAAACACCAGCATCAGTTCTTCTTTTTGATATTTTAGTTAAAGAGGTTGATTTTGTTAGTATTGGAACTAATGACTTAGTTCAATATACTCTAGCTTGTGATAGAGAAAATTCGAAGATGCAACTTCTTTACGATTGTTATAATCCAGCTGTTATTCGTTCAATTCATCGTGTTGTTGATATTGCTCATAGAAATGGAAAAATTGTATCAATGTGTGGTAATTTTGCTAGTGAGTTAGATGCTGTTGAGCTTTTAATATTATTAGGAATTGATGAATTTAGTGTTACAAATGATGTTTTACAAAAGATAAAGAAAAGGATAAAATTATTTGATCAAAATAATTATTTAGATTTTTTTGATAATATAAATAAGTTTAAAACAGGTCGTTCAGTAATTAATTATTTTGATAATAAATAAAAAAGACACCAAATGTTAACTTTTTGTAATATTATTGTAATTATTTTGTAACTTTTTTTGCTTTTTTTACTACATTTTATAAATTTTGTGTTATAATATTACTGATCATTATTAAAAAATTAAATGAGGTGATATTTTGTTAGAATTTATAGAAGTAAATAAAATATATAATAATGACGTTTGCGCTTTGAAGGATCTTAGCTTCAGAGTTGAAGACGGAGAGTTTATTTTTTTAATAGGAGCTAGTGGTGCAGGGAAGACAAGTATTATAAAAATGCTCTTAAGAGAAATAAAACCATCATCAGGGGAAATAATAGTTGATAATGTTAATATAGTTAAGTTAAGAAATAGAAAAATTCCTGAGTTAAGAAAGACAATGGGAGTTGTTTTTCAAGATTTTAGATTATTAGAAGGAAAGACTGTTTTTGATAATATAAAATATCCACTTCAAATTTTAGGGGTTTCAAAAAAAGAAATAACTAGAAGAGTAAATGAGATTTTAGAATTGGTTGGCTTGTCGGATAGAGCAAGTTCTTTTCCAAATCAATTATCAGGTGGAGAACAACAAAGAGTTTGTATTGCTAGAGCTCTAGTAAATAGACCAAAATATTTAATAGCTGATGAACCTACAGGAAACTTAGATCCAAATACTTCAGAAGATATTATGAAGCTACTATTGGATGTTAATGCTAAAGGTACTACAGTTATTGTTTCAACTCATGATAAGGATATAGTTAATAAACTTAAAAAGAGAGTAATTAGTATGGATCATGGGGAAATGATTAATGATGAAGAACGTGGAGGTTATTTCGATGAGTTCAATTAGAAGATTTTTTTCTGCAATTGGAGAAGGCTTGGTTGGTCTATGGAGAAATATATCCATGGGTATTGCATCAATAGTATCTATTTGCTCTATGCTTTTAATTCTAGGTGGAATTACTTTTGGTGTTTTTGTTGCTAATAATATAGTAGAAGACATGAAAACAAAAGTTGACCAAATAGATGTTATTTTAGAGCCTGAAGTAAGTACAGATAGAGTTGCAAAGATTAAAGAAGAATTATTAAAAATAGAAAATGTAAAAGAAGTACATTACGTTTCAAAAGAACAAGCTCTTTCAAAGATGAAAGAACAATGGAAAGAAAATTCATTCTTATTAGATGGAATGGAATCAGCTCTTCCAGAAAGTTTTGAGTTAAAAGTTGAAAATATTGAAAATTCAAATACTGTAGCATCAAATATTAATAATATTAAAGATGTTGAAAAAGTTGTGTACTATAAGGATATAGTTGATAAGATAACAAAAATGTCTCAAATTGTTAAATATGTAGGTATTTCATTGGTAGGCGTGTTGTTGTTAGTAAGTTTCTTTATAATGTCAATAACAATAAAACTTACAGTTATTGCAAGAAGAAAAGAAATAAGTATAAAGAAGTATATTGGGGCAACGAATATGAGTATAACGGGTCCGTTTATTGTAGAAGGAATGTTGCTTGGTATAATAGGTGCTGGAATATCTTTTACAATGATATTCTTTGCATATGGTTATGTTTATGATAGTTTTGCTTGGGGAGTAAATAATTTAGTTTCTAATTATTTATTACCAGTTAATGTTTTTGGTACATATGTAGCAATTGCATATTTTGGAATAGGTATAGGAATTGGAGTATTAGCATCAATATTCTCAAGTAGAAAGTATATGAAGGTTTAGGTGGTTGTTTATGAAAAAAAGAAGATTTTTAGCATTTGTATTGCTATTTTCTATGTTTAGTTCAGGTGTAATTTCTTATGCAGATAAAGTTGATGATCTAAAGAAAGAAAAACAAAGTCAAGAACAAAATCTAGAAAACAAAAAGAAATCAATCAATGATATGACAACTCAAAAAGATGCTGCATTTAAGGAAATTGTTGAAAAACAAAAACTTATTGATCAATTAGATAAAGAACTTACAGTATTAGAAGACGCAATTAATAAACTATCTGAAGAAATTCAAGCTTCTAAAGAAAAAATTACAATTTTAGAAGAAAGAATTAAGGAAAAACAAGAACTTTTTAAGAAAAGAGTTCGTGTTATGTATGGAAATAAAGATTTAAATTCAATTGAAGTATTATTTTCTTCATCGAATATAAGAGATTTCATTTCAAGATATTTTATGATGCAATCAATTGCTGATTATGATAAAAAATTAATTACTAGTTTAAAAAATGACAAAATTGCTTTAGAAAAAGAAAAAGCACAACTTGAAGCTCGAAAAGAAGAAAAAGTAGCTAAGAAAAAAGAAATGGAAATTAAGTATCAAGCTTATTCTGAAGAAGTTGAAAAGAATAAACAACGTATTGCAAAATTGGAAGAAAGTATTGAATATACTAAATCTGAAATTGACCAATTACAAAGCAAAGTTAAGAGCTTAGATGCGAATATTAGTTTTGAAGAAAAAGTTAAAGCTGATATTTTAAGAAGTATGAATGAAAAGAAAATCCAAAGAGATCTTGAAGATGGTAAAATAGATGCTCGTCCTTCAAATGGAGAAATGATGTGGCCACTAAAGAGTCATTTCCATATTTCAAGTCCTTTTGGATGGAGAAATGCACCGATAGGAAGCGGTGGAGAAAGACATAGAGGAATTGATATTCCAGCGCCATCAGGAACACCTGTTTATTCAGCGACAGATGGAGAAGTAATATCTTCAGGTTGGAATGGAAGTTATGGTAATGCTGTTATGATTAAATATACAAATAATATAGTAATTGTATATGGTCATAATTCTAGCTTGGTAGTTAGAGCTGGACAAAAAGTAAGTAAGGGACAAGTTATCTCTTTAGTTGGTTCTACAGGAAATTCAACAGGACCACATTTACATTTTGAAGTTAGATATAATGGCTCGCCAGTAGATCCTCTAAAATATTTGAATCACTAGGAGTAATAATATATGATAAAAAATAAAAAAATAACGGCTTTTTTAGTCTTAATGATATTCTTATGTTCATTTGTATCATATAAGGCTGGAAAAAATTCTGCGGGAATAATTCCGCAAAGTAATAGTTCAGGAAAAAAAGATGAAAATTCTACAGATTATGGTAGTTTTAAACCATTTGTAGATGCGATAAAAGATAGATACTATTTCGATATAGATTATGATAAAATGAATACTGAAATTAAGAAAGCAATATTTTCTTCATTAGGAGATCCTTACACTCAATATATGACTGAAAGTGATATGAAGGAGCTTCAAAAGACAAGTACAGGAAAGTTTGTTGGAATCGGTGTTCAAGTAAGTGTTAATGATAAAGGAGAAATAGTTGTTGTTGCTCCGATCAAAGGGGGTCCAAGTCAAAAGGCTGGAATACAAGCAGAAGATATCATTATTAAAGTTGATGATCAAGAACTTGCAAAAAATGATTTAGAATCTGCTGTAAAACTTATGAGAGGAGAAGAAAAAGCAGGTACTGAAGTTAAGGTAACTATTAAGAGAGTTGTAGATTCTGAAGAAAAGACTCTAGATTTTATACTAAAAAGAGAAGAAATTACTACTGAATCAGTTTCTTCTAAGCTTTTAGATAATGGAATATTATATATTCAAATTACAAACTTCGCAGAAAAAACTGGAGAAGATTTCGAAAAAGCTGTTGATGAAGGGCTAAAGAAAGGTGCAAAATCTCTAATTATTGACCTTAGAAATAATCCAGGTGGTCTTGTAACAGCTGTTAAGCAAGTTGCAGATAAGATTTTACCAGATGCTACTATAATGAAGGTTGTAGATAGTAAAGGTCATGAAACAATTGAAAAAGCAAGCGGAAGTGGTCTTGATATGCCAATAATAGTATTAATAAATAAAGGTTCAGCTTCTGCATCTGAAGTGCTTAGTGTTGCACTTCATGATAATAAAAAAGCTCAATTGCTAGGAGAAAAATCTTTTGGTAAAGGTATTATCCAATCAATTTTCCCAATTAATAATGAAGGTAAAGCTGAAGGAATTAAGATTACTATTGCAGAATATTTTGGACCGAATGGAACTAAAATAAATAAAGTTGGGTTAGAACCTGATCACAAAGTTGAACAAAAAAATTATTCAAAGATTGGTATTGAACATTTAGATATCGATCCACAATTACAAAAGGCTATAGAATTGTTGAAGTAATATTTTGGATTTAAAAAAAGCAACTATTTTAAATAGTTGCTTTTTTAGTTATATTTTTTAAATTAATTTTAAGGAATATTTGATATAATAATAAAAAAATTTTTTTATTTTTAGTGTCAAAAACGTGTAAAATACCGATGTTTTCAAAACAAAACTTGACTTATTGAAGTATTTAGAATATAATATTTTATGAAAACATAGGTTTTCGTAAAGCTTTTTAAAGGGGTGTAGTATGTCTTTTTATATGAATTCAGATAAAGGAAATGTTAGGAAGAATAACGAGGATAATTTTCTTTATGAAAGATTTGAAAAATTAAATATATTAATTTTAGCTGACGGTATAGGAGGACATGATAGTGGAGAGATTGCATCTGATTATGCGGTAAATATAGTTATGAAGTATATTAAGGATAATTATAAACTGTATTCGGATTATTCTCATTTGTTAGTTGATGCTTTTTGTGAAGCTAATAAAATTATATATGAAATTAATTTAGAAAAAAATTCAGGGGATGAAGGAGTTTCCAAGAGATTAATGGGAACTACTTTAGAAGTACTATTAATTGATGGAGATATTCTATATTTTGGACATGTAGGGGATAGTAGAATATATATAAAAAATGATGATTTTAAAATGTTAACTAAAGATCATTCTTTAGTTCAATATTTATATTCAAGCGGAGCATTAACAGAAGAAGAAGTTAAAAATTATGGCGATAAAAATTCAATCTTAAGAGCTATAGGGATTGAAAAATATGTAGAAGTTGATGTCGATTCTATTAGAATTAAACCTAAAGATATTCTGCTTGTATGTTCTGATGGACTTACAAACGAATTAAGCGATGAAGAAATTTCAGGAATGTTAGACTTTAAGTATAGTGCCAAAGAAATGGTTGATAATATTATTTCTACTGTTACAAATGGTGAAGCTAAGGATAATGTTACTGTTGGAATTTTTAAGAATGATGAGGAGACTTTATGTTAGGATCAATTTTAAATGGCAGATATGAGATAATTGAAAAAGTTGGAATTGGCGGAATGGCCATAGTATATAAAGCTAAAGATATCTATTTAAAGAGAATAGTTGCAGTAAAAGTTTTGAAAGAACAATATCTTGATGATAAAGAATTCATTAAAAAATTTGTTATTGAAGCTCAATCTGTTGCTAATTTAAACAATCAAAATATAGTTAAAATCTATGATGTTGGGCAACATATAGAAGACGGAAAAATCTTTAACTATATTGTTATGGAATATATTAATGGTAAGACTTTAAATGAATTAATTAAAGATAAGGGAAGATTAAATTCAACTGCAGTAGTTTCTATTTCAAAACAAATAGCTAATGCGTTGGATTGTGCACATAAACATCATATAATACACAGGGATATAAAACCTCATAATATTATTATTGATGAAAATTTGAATGTTAAGGTTACGGATTTTGGTATAGCTAGAATTGCTACTAGTTCAACTATAACTTATACTTCATCAGTTCTTGGAACTGTGCATTATATTTCTCCAGAACAAGCAAAGGGAAAATTTATTGATGAAAAATCTGATATTTACTCTTTAGGTGTTGTAATGTATGAAATGGTAACTGGTAGAGTGCCTTTTGATACAGATAATGCGGTTGGAATAGCTATGCAACATATTAATGAACCTTTAGTTGAACCGATAAAGCTTGTACCAAATTTAGAGCCATGGTTAAATTCTATTATTGTTAAATGTATGGAAAAAACACCAGAAAATAGATTTGATAGTGCTAGTAGTTTGATTAAAGCATTAGATGATAAACATATTGATAATAATCAAAAAGTTACTTTTAATGATAATTCTGATAGAGCTATTTATAGAGAATCAGTTTATAAGACAAGTAAAGCAAAAGATTCTAATAAGCCAATTATTAGAAATAGTAATAAAAATAGAGAACAATTAAATAAGAAAAAAGGAATTTTTGATTATAGTATAACTTATGTAATTCTAGCGTTACTAATTATTGCTTCTGTATTTTTCATTTATAGATTAGCTGTTTCAAATAAGGCTACAGACAATGTTAAAGTACCTGCGGTTACTGGGTTAGATAAAGATGAAGCAATAAAATTACTAAAAGAAAAGAAATTAAATGGTCTTATAGTGAAGACAGTTAATGATGATTCTGTTGAAGCAGGAAAAATCGTTGAACAATCACCAGCTGCAAATTCCGAAGTAAAAGAAGGAACAAATGTTGAGTTGACTGTTAGTGTTGGTAAGAATAAAACTATAGTTCCTAATTTATCAAATATTGATTTAGATAAAGTAGAAGATATTTTATCAAAGAGTAATTTATCTCTTGGAAAAGTCGAAAGAAAATATGATGATAAAGTTGATGAAAATAAAATAATCAGTCAAAGTGTAAATTTTGGAGAAGAAGTTGAAAAGGGAACTAAGATTGATATTGTAGTCAGCAGAGGAAAAGAAGATAAAAAAGTTGAAGTTCCTGATTTAATGGGTAAGACAGAAGCTGAAGCTATTAAGATTCTTTATGATAGTGGGCTTGCTGTTGGTAAGACTGAAAAGAAAGCAGACAACCAAAAGGCTGGAACAGTTATTTGGCAATCTTATGGTAAGGGAGTAAAAGTTGACGCTGAAACTAAGATAGATATTGTTATTAGTTCAGGTAAGTCTAATTCAGATAGTGTTCTAAACTTAAATCATTATACTGAAGCTGATGCTGTTATTAAGAAATATACTATAAGTGAACCAGATAAAAATTACCAATTACGAATCACTAAGAATACTGACGCAGGTGAAACTAAGATTTATGAAAAAACAATAGTAACTGGCGGAGGAAAGTTAACAATTAATATAAAAGCTAAGTCTTCTGATAGATTCAATATTTATATAAATGGAGAACTAATTTTATCAGGTGAGAATTAATATGTTTGAAATAGGCGTTATTTATGATATTTCAAAAGATTTATATTATGTAAAAACCGAAACTGGAAGATATATGTCAAAGGCTAGGGGAGTTTTTAGAAAACATAAATTTTCTCCAATGGTTGGAGATAATGTAAAAATTGAAATTTTTGAAGATTCTACTGCGTATATAGTAGAGGTTTTTGAAAGAAAAAATGAAATTTTAAGACCACCGGTTGTAAATGTTGACCAGGCTATAATAGTTTTTTCTTTAAAAGAACCAGAAATTTCATATAAAATAATTGACAGATATATAATGTATTATGAAATAATGAAAGTTCCAGTAGTTTTATGTTTGAATAAATGCGATTTGATTGATAAAGAAATAGAAGAAGATTTTAAAAATACTTATGAAAAATTAGGATATAAAGTAATTTTTAATAGTATTAGTTTGGATAACAGAAATTTGTTTGAAGAAATTTGTAGAGATAAAATTTCTGTAATTACAGGACCTTCAGGAGTTGGGAAAAGTACAATTTTAAATTTCCTTAATCCAGAATATAATATTTGGGTTGGAGAAATAAGCAACAAGACAAAAAGAGGTAGACATACTACTAGAGCGGCAACTTTATATGAATTTTTTGATAATTCATTTATTATTGATACCGCTGGATTTACTTCTCTAGATCTTACAAAATTTATAGACAATGAAGCTCAAATTAGAGATGCTTTCGTTGAATTTGAATATGGTACAAAATGTAAATTTTCAGATTGCAAACATATTAATGAACCTGATTGTTATGTAAAGGATAAATTAGAAAGTGGAGACATTAGTAAGAGTAGATACGATAGTTATATATTTTACTTAAATGAGTATCTAAAAAATAGGAGGTATTAAATGTTAGAATTATCACCATCATTGTTATCAGCTGATTTTACAAATTTGAAATCAGATATTGAAGTTTTGGATAAAAACGGAGTTAAGTATTTACATTTAGATGTAATGGATGGGATGTTTGTTCCAAATATTTCATTTGGTCCAATGATAATTAAACAATTGAGACCTTTAACAAATATGGTTTTTGATGTGCATTTAATGATAGAAGATCCTGATAGATATGTTCAAAGTTTTAAAGATGCTGGAGCTGATATTTTAACTGTTCATTATGAAGCTTGTAAACATCTTCATAGAACTATTTCTTATATAAAATCTTTAGGGATGAAGGCCGGAGTTTCTTTAAACCCTGCAACTAATATTGATGTTTTAGATTATGTATTAGAGGATTTAGACTTAGTTTTAATCATGAGTGTAAATCCAGGTTTTGGTGGTCAAAGCTTTATACCTTCTGCTTTAGATAAAATTAAAAACTTAAAAGAAAAGATAAAAGAAAGAAACTTAAATGTTATAGTAGAAGTTGATGGTGGTGTTAAAACTACTAATGTTAAAGATGTTATTGAAGCTGGAGCGGATTTGATAGTTTCAGGTTCAGATGTTTTTGCGGATAAAGAAAATAGAATTAAGGCTTATAATGATATTTTTAATAATTATAAAAAATAATTATGAGCTGTAATATATAAAAAGATTGAGTTCTCAATCTTTTTTATAATGTATGAAAGAAAAAGAGGTAAATATGTTTATAGATATTGCAAAAATCGAGTTAAGAGCCGGGAAAGGTGGAGATGGTTGTGTTTCTTTTAGAAGAGAAAAATATGAACCAGATGGTGGCCCATACGGTGGAGACGGCGGAGATGGTGGAAGCGTAATTTTTATATCTGATGAGGGCGTAAGAACTCTTATGGACTTTAGATATAAGAAACACTATTTCGCACAAAATGGAGAAAATGGAAGAACTAAAAAACAATATGGAAGAAAAGGTGAAGACCTAATTGTAAAGGTTCCAGTTGGTACTTTAATAAAAGATTTTGAAACAAATAGAGTAATTCATGATTTTAAAGTTAAAGATGATAAATTTATTGTTGCGAAAGGTGGTAGAGGTGGAAAGGGAAATGCTAGATTTGCTACAAGTACTAGACAAGCACCTCGTTTTGCACAACCTGGAACAAAGGGAGAAGAGAGAACAATAAAATTAGAATTAAAGTTAATTGCTGATGTTGGACTTGTAGGACTTCCAAATGTTGGTAAATCTTCTTTGCTTTCTGTTTTAAGTGATGCAAAGCCTAAGATTGCAAATTATCATTTTACAACTTTAGAACCAAATTTAGGAGTTTGTAGAGTTGAAGAGAATAAATCATTTGTAATTGCAGATATTCCTGGGCTTATTGAAGGTGCTAGTGAAGGAATTGGACTTGGTTTTGAATTTTTAAAGCATGTTGAAAGAACAAGACTATTAGTTCATGTGTTAGATGTTTCAGGCATTGAAGGTAGAGATCCTATTGAAGATTACAATACGATTTATAAAGAGTTAGAACTTTATAATGAAAATATAAAAAATAAAAGAGAAATTATTGTTGCTAATAAAATAGATTTACTTACTTCAGATGACAATTTAAATAGAGTAAAAGAATATTTTAAAGATAGAACTGTATTAGAAATTTCTGCTGTTACTCAAATGGGAGTAAGAGAATTAAAATACAAAATTTTTGAAGAATTATCAAAAATCGAAATAGATTATGAAACTTTTGATGAAGAATATGAATATGTAGAAGAACTTGAAAAAGAAGCTTATGAAATCTACAGTGAAGATGGTACATTCTATGTTGAAGGACCTCTTATTGAATACTTAGTTTATATAACTAATTTTGAGGATTATGATTCATTGAAATATTTCCAAAAGGTATTAACTGATAAAGGAGTTATTGAAGAGTTAAAACAAAAAGGTGTAGAAGAAGGCCAAACTATTGTTATAGGAGAAATGGAATTCGAATTTTTTGAATAATAAGGAGAGTATATGATAAATCCAAAGCAAAGAGCATATTTGAAGTCTTTAGCTCACTCTATGGAGCCTGTTATGAATATAGGTAAATATGGAGTTAATGATGAGACTATAAGACAATTAGATTTAGCTTTAGAAAAAAGAGAACTAATAAAAATTAAGATATTAAATAATAATTTAGATGATAATAAAGAGCTAGTAGAACTTGTTTTACAAAAAACAAGAGCAGAATTTGTTCAACATATCGGAAATAAATTTGTTATTTATAGAAGAAAACGAAAAGACGAAAATAGAATAGAGTTACCATAATAATGAAAAAAATAGGAATATTAGGTGGAAGTTTTTCGCCTGTTCATAATGGACATTTACAAATTGCACAGGATTGTTTGATAGAAATGGGACTTGATAAAATATTGTTTCTACCAAACTCAAATCCTCCTCACAAAGCCAAGGATAAATATCCTTTTAATATAAGGGTTGCGATGTTAAAATTGGCAATTGAAGATAATGATAAATTTGGTATTTCTTTAGTTGAGGAAGATTTAACAAAAATTCATTATTCATATAATACAATTAGAGATAATTTTTATGATGCTGAAGATAAATATTATTTTATAATGGGAGATGATGAATTTTTAAATATTAAGTCTTGGAAAGAATATGAAAAATTTTTAGAAATTATTTCAATAATTGTTTTTTTAAGGAAGTATGATTATAATTATGTTCTTGAGAAAAATAGAGATATTATAGAAAAATATGATGTAAATATTATTAATAACTCAGTAATTTCAATATCATCTACTGATATTAGAAATAGAATGTATGAAAAAAAATCTATAAGGTATCTTGTTCCTGAAAAAGTAAGTAGATATATTTACGATGAACTTAATTATTATGATATTGAAAAAATAAAAAAAGATTTAAAAGAAAAGCTTTCAGAAAATAGATATGAACATTCTCTAAGAGTTGCTGATTATTGTAGAAGACTTGCAAAAATATATAATGCTAATGAGAATAAAGCATATTTATCTGGGCTTGTTCATGATTGTGCTAAAAATTTGGAAGAATATTATATGTTGAATAATAAGGTGAATTCTGATATAATACTTGATACTGAAGAAAAAAATAATCCAAAAATTCAACATGGTCCAATAGGTTCTGTTGTTTGTAAAAATATCTATAGTGTAGTTGATGATGAAATACTTTCAGGTGTTCGTTATCATACAACAGCTAAAGAAAATATGTCTATGATTGAAAAGATTTTATTTATATCAGATAAAATTGAGCCTAATAGAAAGTATGATACTGTTGAGGAATTAAGAAAACTTGCAGATTATAATATTGATAAGGCTATTATTAAATTTTTAAATGATAGTTTTAATTACTTAGAGAAAAAATCAGAAAGAATACATCCGCTATCTATTAGAGCAAGGGATTATTTAGTAAATATGAGGTGATTTAATGGAAAAACTAGATATTATCTTGAAAGCATTAGATGATAAAATAGCAGAAAATATTGTAAGCATTGATTTAAGAGGAAAATCTTCAATTGCTGAATATTTTGTTATTGCTACTGGAAGTGTAACTAATCATAATCAAGCTATTTGTGATGAAGTTGTATTACAATTAAAGAATAATAATATGGACTGTTTAAGTACAGAAGGATATAAAGATGGAAATTGGATTTTATTAGACTGTGGAGAAGTTATAGTTCATATTATGACAGAAGATTATAGAAGCTATTACAATCTTGAAAGATTGTGGGCATAAATTTAGGAGGTAGTAAAATGAGCGTAGAATTTTTAAAAACTGATAAGGCTCCAGCGGCAATTGGACCTTACTCACAAGCTGGAAAAGTTGGTAACTTAATTTTTGTTTCTGGACAATTACCAATTACTAATGGAGAATTACAAACTGAAATAAAAGCTGCAACACTTGCAAGTTTAACTAATGTTTTAGAAATCATTAAAGCAGGTGGTGGATGTTTAGAAAGTATTGTTAAAGTTAATGTTTTTGTAAAAGACATGAATGACTTTGAAGCGATAAATGGAGTTTATGCAGAATTCTTTGGTGATCATAAACCAGCTAGAGCCTTAGTTCAAGTTGCAAAATTACCAAAAGATGCTTTAATTGAAATTGAAGCAGTAGCTGCTGTTTAAAAATAACTTTTAATACTGATGTTTCAACATCAGTATTTTTTTGTAAATTTAAGAGAAGTTTGTATAAAATGTAGATTTTATTTATTAAAATTAAAAATTTCTTAATTTATATATTTAATTTTATAAATTATTTTGCTATAATATAGATTGTAAAGTTCTGACTTATAATTGAAAAACAAGTATTCCACTTTTAGTTTTATTTAAAGTATATATTATAAAATATGTTAGGATTATTGATTAATAAAAATAATATATGTTTTAAATAATTATAAAAATACGATAATTTAAATATAAAAAAATATCAATTTTTAGGAGGATTTTTTGTGAAGTATTTAGAAACTTTAAACAGTTACAAATATTCAGAAAAAATTGCTTATATTTGTAATGAAAGCTCTATTACATATAAGGAGCTTATGCTATTTTCAGACAGATTAGCAAAATATATTTTAAAAAATTTTGGTTCTAAAAATAAAGAGGCAATTCCTGTTTTTGGTCATAAGGATTATTTAATGTTAGTAAGTTTTTTAGCTTGTACAAAATCAGGACATCCTTATTGTCCAATGGATATTACTTTTACAAGGAATAGAGTTGAGGATGTGTTAAATATTACAGAGTCTAAATTTTCGCTATTTACAGAAGATTTGGTGGTAGATGAAAAGTTTAACACATTGACTAAAAAAGATATATTAGAAATAATTAATGATAAAAAATATGATGAAATTACTAATGAAGGTCTGTATGAAATCGAACCGGAGGATATTGTTTATATAATATTTACTTCAGGTAGTACAGGAAAACCTAAAGGAGTTCAAATAACTTACGATAATTTGAATAATTATATTGATTGGATGCATAATGTAGTGGAGAATAAAAAGAATAAAGTATATTTAAACCAAGCGCCTTTTTCTTTTGATTTATCTGTAATGGATCTCTATTTATCATTATATTCAGAATCTACATTATATGCTATTACTAAAGAAGATCAACAAGATTTTGCTAGATTATATGAACATTTAAAAAAATCCGGAATTACAAATTGGGTATCGACACCTTCGTTTGCAGATATGTGTTTGTCTATGACGGAATTTTCTTCTGAGAATGTAAAAGACATTGAATATTTTCTATTTTGTGGAGAGGTGTTAACTAAGAAAACAGCTAAAAGATTAAATGATAGATTTCCTAATGCAAGAATAATTAATACTTATGGTCCAACAGAATCAACTGTTTGTGTTACTGATATATTAATATCTGATGAAGTTATTGAAAAATATGAAACTCTTCCATTAGGTGATGTAAAAAAAGGAAGTAGAATTGAAATAAGAGATGAAGATAAAATTTTAGGTGATGGAGAAATCGGTGAAATTGTTATAATAGGAAATACAGTAAGTAGTGGATACTATAAGAATCCAATTCAAACTGAAAAATCATTTTTTATTACTGAAAATAATGAAAGAGCATATAAAACAGGAGACTTAGGTTTTTATAAAAATGGACAATTATTCTTTTCAAATAGAAAAGATTTTCAAGTTAAATTAAATGGATATAGAATTGAACTAGGAGATATTGAAAGCAATCTTTTAAATATTGATGGAGTAATTTCTTGTTGTGCATTACCTAATTATGATTCAGATAATAAAGTTAAGAGTATTACAGCATTTGTTGTAAGTAATGATATAAAAGATGAAAAAGAATATACAAAATTTTTAAAAGATGAATTGAAAAAGTATATTCCGGTTTATATGATACCAAAGAAAATTAAATTTTTAGAAAAATTACCAATGAATAATAATGGTAAGGTAGATAGAAAAGAATTAAAGAGAATATTAGAAAATAAATAGGAGAAAGTTATGGAAGAAAAAGTATTTGAGATTTTAGAAGATATTTGTGAAGAAGATTTAAGAGAAACTCCTGATGTTAATATATTTGAAGAAGGTTTGATGGATTCCCTTGGACTTGTTAGATTTATTGTTGAAGTTGAAGAACAATTTGGAATTACTTTAGGAATCATGGAATTAGATAAGGAAGTAGTTAATACTCCTAATAAAATTATTGAATTTTTAAAAAGTAGGAAATAGTAATGGAGTTTTTTAGTGGTTTAAATTTTTGGCTATTACTCATTATTTTGAGTATTCCTGCAATATTCCTAGGCATTAAAGAGAAAAAAAATAAATATTATATTCTTTTTTCGTCATTGGTTTTCTGCTTTTTAGTTTATTCAAAAAATATAAATTCACTAATATATTTAGTTATATTTTTAATATATGAGTATATGTTAATAAAAGTGTATTTGAGATTAAAAATAGAAAAAAATTGTGATAGAGTTACTATATTTGTAATTTTAAGTTTAGTACCACTTTTTATTTCTCGTATATTACCGATTTTAGAAATAGATTATAAATTTGGATTTTTAGGAATATCATACATAACTTTTAAAGTAATGCAAATTCTTGTAGAAATAAAAGATAATATGATAAAAGATGTTAATTTTATAGATTATTTATCATTTATGATATTTTTTCCAACTTTATCGTCAGGTCCTATTGATAGAAGTAGACGGTTTATAAAAGATATAGAAAAAACAATTAGTAAGAATGAATATTTAGATAATTTAGGAAAAGGGATAGAATATATTTTACAAGGATTAGTGTATAAAGTGATTCTATCTCAACTAATTTTTGATAAGATAAATATTATTTCAGAAGCGACATATACATTTGAAAATCTTACAATATATATGTATTTATATGGGTTTTACTTATTTTTTGACTTTGCTGGATATAGTTTAATGGCAGTTGGTGTTAGTAAGATATTTGGAATAGATACACCAATGAATTTTAATAAACCTTTTTTAGCAAAAGATATGAAAGATTTTTGGAATAGATGGCATATGAGCTTGTCTCATTGGTTTAGAGATTTTGTTTTTAGTAGATTAGTTTTTGCTATGTTTAAGAAAAAAATTTTTAAAAACTCATTAACTACAGCAATGGTTGCTTATATTGTAAATATGACGCTTATGGGAGTATGGCATGGATTAAACTTTAGTTATCTTTTATATGGTTTATATCATGGTATTATTTTAGCAATTACTGAATATTTACAAAAAACAAAATTCTATAAGAATAATAAAAATAAAAAATGGTTTGAATATTCTTCAATATTTATTACATTTAATTTAGTTATGTTCGGATTTTTTATTTTTTCTGAAAAATTTGTATATGTTTTTCAAGTAATAGGAGGTAGATTATGGTAAAAAAAGAAACGAAAGAATTTATATTTAGAGTTTTTTTCTATACAATAATGATTACCTCACTAATTATATTTAGTGTATTGTATGATTATAATGTCGTAAAAGATTTTATATATAGCAATTTTTAGGAGTAAATATGAAAAGATTAAAAGCGTTAGCGGTATCAATAGTTTTATCTTTAATTATTTCTTTTACATTCTTAAATTTTTATATTAATAAAGAGAAAAAAACATTTAATTTATTTTCAGTTAAGAACAATTCCATTAGATATAGTGATATTACAGAAAAATATAAATCACATGATGTCTTAACTAAAAATATAGGAAAAGGAACTATAACACTTTTTGGTTCATCTGAACTTATTGTTACTAATGATTGGAAACAGCATCCTTTCAGAGTTTTAGACTATTCTGATTTGAATATTATGCAAATTGGGGAAGGTTTTTATCAATCTATAATACATGCGATAACATTAGGATCAATAGGAGAAGATAGTCCTATAACAACTGTAAATTTAATCTTATCTATGCAATGGTTTGAAGGTATTGGAATGAGGCCCGAAGCTTTTCAACCAAGATTTTCAGTGGATCATTTATATAATTTATATAGAAGTGAAAAGATTTCGCAAGAAACAAAAACAAAGATATATAATAGGATTCTTGAACTTTCTAAAAGTAATGGTGTAGTAACTAGAATAGTAGAAGGAATAAAAAGAAATACAAAATTTGATCAATTTGTTAATAATCTTATGTATAAAAAATATAAGTTGATAGCAAATAGTAAATTTATGAAACATTATAAAGTAGATTATAGTGTTAATGAAAAAAAAGCTCCTGAAAAAATTGATTGGGATGCTTTGAGAAAAGAAGCAATTTCAGAATGTGATGCTGACTCTTCATCTAATGAGTTCTTTATGTTTAATAAATACTTTGATAAAAATTTCAAGATGAAACTTGCAAAATTAAAAGATTCCGCAAAGAATATAAAGTATAGAAGTGAAGAAGAATATGGAGATTTACAATTATTTTTGGATGTTGCAAAAGATTTAGGTTTAAAAGTTAATTTGATTTTAGTACCGCTTCAAGGATATTGGGCTGATTATACTGGTGTTCCTAAAGAAGAGATAGAATATTATTATAGTAGAATTAGAGAAATTTCTGATAAGAATAATGTTAACTTGATAGATTATAGTAAATATTCTTATACAAAATATTTCTTTAAAGATGCAACTCATTTAGGAAGACTTGGTCTTTTACAATTACAAGAAGATTTAATAAAATATAATGATTAAAAAAACTTGTATTAAATGATTGAAAATGAACTTAAAATGGTATATAATTAGTTGCTGATGAAAATTTAGGAGGAAGTTATGGACTTAAAATCAAAAATAAGAGTTATAGAAGGATTCCCAAAAGAAGGAATTAGCTTTAAAGATATAACTACATTAATTAGTGATGGTGAAGCTTTTAGAGAAGCTGTAAATTTAATGAAGAAAAATTTAGAAAATAAAAATATAGACTATATTGTAGGGCCGGAAGCGAGGGGATTCGTATTTGGATCAGCAGTTGCTTACGCTTTAAATGTAGGATTTATACCAGTTAGAAAACCTGGAAAATTACCTGGAGAAACTGTTTCTTTTGAATATTCTCTTGAATATGGAACGGATAAGCTAGAAATTTGTAAAAATGCATTAAAAAGTGGAGACAGAGTTGCTATAGTTGATGATTTACTTGCCACAGGTGGAACTATTAATGCTTGTGCAAAATTAATTGAGTCACAAGGGGCTGAAGTTGTTTCAATGCAATTTTTAATGGAATTAACTGACTTAAACGGTAGAGATAAAAACAAGGAATATCAAGTAGATTCTATTTTGGAGTATAATATTTAATGAGAATAGATAAATTTTTAAAAAATTCAAGACTTATAAAAAGAAGAACTGTTGCAAAAGAAGCTTGCGAAAAAGAAAGAATTTTTAGAAATGGAAAAGCTATGAAACCTTCTGATGAAGTAAAAGTTGGAGATATCATAGAATTAAAGTTTGGAAATTCTGATGTTAAAATTAGAGTGTTAGATATAACTGATAGTCAGAAAAAAGAAGATGCTCAAAAAATGTACGAAAATCTGTAAAAGTATTGAAAAAAATAATTTTTTAGTATATAATTTATAAGAGATAGGGAGGTGGCTTGATGAATAAGAGAAATAAAGCTCGAATTCGATTTTATGCGTTAGTATTTTTTGCTCTATGTATTGTTTTTGGAAAAGCTATTGTTTATCAAGCTAAGGAAAAAAACAGATTAAGTAAAAAAATTCAAACTTTAGTAGATAGAAAAGATAAACTAAATGCTGAAATCTCAGAAGCAAAAGAAAGTCTTCAAAATGTAGACAATGAAGAATTTATTAAAAAAGTAGCTAGAGAAAAACTTAAAATGGTAGAAAAAGACGAAGTAATAGTAAAGTATAAAGATGTCGATTAGTTTAATTTAGTAGAGAAAGGAGCCGGGTTTATACTCGGTTTTTTATTTTTATGAAAAATGAATTTTTAAAAACTGTAAAAAATTATGATTTATATGGTTCTGGAATTTTATTAGCTGTTTCGGGCGGTAAAGATTCTATGACTATGTTAGATTTATTTAATTATTATAAAAATGATTTTAAATTAAATATTATTGTTTGTCATTTTAATCATTCTTTAAGGGAAGATGCTGATAGAGATGAAGTTTTTGTTAAAAGACAATGCGAAAAATATGGTTTAAAATTTTACTCAAAAAAAGAAAATGTTACACTTTTTTCTAGTGATAATAAGATGTCTATAGAAGAAAGCTCAAGAACATTAAGATATAAGTTTTTTGACGAGATTAAAAGTATTGAAAAATTAGATTACATAGCCACTGCTCATAATAAGAACGATTTAGCTGAAACTGTTATTATGAGAATACTAAGAGGTACAGGTATTAATGGACTAATTGGCATACAGTCAGAAAGAGGAGATTTAATTAGGCCTTTATTGAATTTTTCAAGAGATGATATTGAACAATATATTGAAGAAAATCAAATTCCTTTTGTTGAAGATGAAACTAATTTTGAAGAATTATATTTAAGAAATAAAATTAGATTAAATCTAATGCCTGTTCTAGAAAATGACTATAATCCAAGAATATTAGATGCTTTGTCTAGATTATCAAATATTGCAAATGATTATAATAGTATTTCTAGAGAATATATATTTTCAAAAGAAGGATTATTATGGGAATTTAATAAAGAGCAAATTGTTGTTTATATTGAAAAATTAAAAAAACAATCTAAATCGTTTAGAAATATAATGTATAGAGAATTTTTTGAATTTATAAGTAAAGATCCTGATGGAATTAATTATAAGATTATTGAAGAAATAGACAATTTGATTTTTACAAAAACGGGTAAATATATAGAAATAAAAGATGTAATTTTTAAAATAGAATACGATAAACTACTCATTTGTGATAAAAATATTTTTAAAAATTCAAAAATAGAATTCTATTTTGAAAATTTAGATTTTTCTTTGTATTCTACTAAGTTTTTTGATATAATTATAGAACAGTCTAATATAGAAGAATTTAATAATTTTAAACAAAAAAAAGATATACTTTTTATAAATAAAAAGTATTTAAAATTGTTAAAGATTAGAAATAGAAAAAATGGGGATTTTCTAGAATTTAATTTTGGAAAGAAAAAGCTAAAGGATATATTTATTGATGAAAAAATAAATCTTGAAATGAGGGATAATATACCTATTTTTGAAATTAATTCAGATATCATTTGGGTTGCTAATGTGAGGAGATCAAATAGATATTTAGTAGACAGTAATGAAGATATAATAAAAATTAAGGTTTTATCAAAGGAGATTTTATGGAGAGATTAGAATCTATAGTTAAATCAGATATGAAAGAATTATTATTTGATGAAAAAACTATAAAAGATAGAGTTAAGGAACTTGGACAAGAAATAACTAATCATTACCAAAATGATGATGCTGAACTTGTTGTAGTTGGAATTTTAAGAGGTTCTATATTGTTTTTTGCAGACTTGATTAGAGCTATTAATCTTCCGATATCAATAGATTTCATGGCAATTTCATCTTATGGAAACTCATCTGAAAGTGGAATTGTAAAAATAGTTAAAGATTTAGAAGCTGATGTTTCAGGTAAAAATATTTTAATTGTTGAAGATATTATTGATACTGGAAAAACATTAAAATATCTTTTTAATTATTTTAAAGATAGAGGTGCAAAAACTGTTAAAGTTTCAAGTATGCTAGACAAACCAGAAAGAAGACTTGTAGAAATTTCTGGAGATTTTGTAGGATTTGAGGTTCCAAATGACTTTATTGTAGGTTATGGACTAGATTATAATCAATCATATAGAAATTTACCATATATTATTTCTCTTAAGGAAGAGGTATATAAATAGAATATTAGGAGGGAAAGCGTGAATAAAAAAACTAAAGCGTATCTTGTATATTTGATACCAATTTTGTTTTTAACTGCATATTTTTTTGTAATAAAAACTTCAACACCAGTAGTTAAAGAGTACACAGTTACAGAAATAGTATCAAAAATAAAAAATGATGAAGTTACGGAAGTAACTACACAAGGTTCATATATAACTGGAAAATTAAATGATAAAGATAAAACAGAATTTAAGGCATATTTACCTTCAGAATTTAGAATTAATTTTTATGATAATTATCTAAAGGCAAAGGTAGATAACAATACTATAAAATATAATGGTAAGGCTGAGCCTACAAAGCCATTCTATTTAGAAATTTTGCCTACACTTATAGTTTTAATAGGTCTTGGAGTACTTTGGTTTCTATTTATGAGACAAGCTCAAGGTGGTGGCAAAGTAATGAATTTTGGAAAGAGTAAAGCAAGACTTCATAAAGATAAGAAAAATGAAGTAACATTTACAGATGTTGCTGGACTTGAAGAAGAAAAAGAAGAATTACAAGAAATTGTTGACTTCTTAAGATCTCCTAAAAAATATAGTGACATTGGTGCTAGAATTCCAAAAGGTGTTTTACTTGTAGGTCCTCCGGGAACTGGTAAGACATATCTTTCAAGAGCTGTTGCTGGAGAAGCAAAAGTTCCTTTTTTCAGTATAAGTGGTTCAGACTTTGTTGAAATGTTTGTAGGTGTTGGGGCATCAAGAGTAAGAGATTTATTTGAAGAAGCTAAGAAGAATGCACCATGTATAATTTTTATAGATGAAATTGATGCTGTTGGTAGAAGAAGAGGCGCTGGCCTTGGTGGTGGACATGATGAAAGAGAACAAACATTAAACCAATTACTTGTTGAAATGGACGGTTTTGGTGTTAATGAAGGAATAATTGTTATGGCTGCAACAAATAGACCTGACATTCTTGACCCAGCGATTTTAAGACCTGGTAGATTTGATAGACAAATTTATGTAGGTATACCAAATGTAAAAGAAAGAGAAGCAATATTAATGGTTCATACAAGAAATAAGAGATTAGATCCTGATGTAGACCTTAAAGTTATTGCTAAACATACTACTGGATTTACTCCAGCGGATCTTGAAAATTTATGTAATGAAGCTGCATTATTATCAGCTAGATATAATTTAAAGACTATTCCTATGAAGGTTTTTGAAGAAGCTGCAATAAAAGTTGTAGCTGGCCCTGAAAAGAAATCTGCTGTTGTTACAGATAGAGATAGAAAGATAACTGCTTATCATGAAGCAGGTCATGCTATTGTTTCAAGATTTGTTCCGTTATCAGATCCTGTTCAAATGATTACAATAGTTCCAAGAGGAAGAGCAGGTGGATTTACTGCTTATTCTCAAGATGAAGATAGTCAATATATGACTGTAAAAGCAATGAAGTCTAGACTTGCAATGATGCTTGGTGGACGTTCAGCTGAGCTTATAATCTTTGAAGATGTAACAACTGGAGCATCTAATGATATTGAAAGAGCAACTAAACTTGCAAGAAGTATGGTTACTACTTATGGAATGAGTACTAAAATTGGACCTATAAATTATGATATGGGAGAAGAAGAAACTTTCTTAGGAAGAGATTTTGGAAAGGGAAGAACTTATTCTGAAGATGTTGCAAGACTTATTGATGGTGAAGTTAAAGATCTTCTTGATGAAGCATATAATACTGCTCAAAATGTATTAAATGAAAATATAGAATTCTTACACATAATAGCTAACAAACTTTTAGAAGTAGAAACTATTAGTGGAAAAGAATTTGAAACTATGTATAATAAGTATATGGGTATTGAAGAAGAAGTAGTTGAAGAATCAGTAGAAAAGGTAGAAGAAGTTTTTGGTGATGAAGTTGATGAAGAATCAACTGAGAAAAAAGCAAATACTACTAAAGAAACTGTAGAAGAAAAAATAGAAAATGATGAAAATTAAAATTAAGTAGAAGCTTGCTTCTACTTAATTTATATGGAGGATTTATGGGAAGTAGTGATTTATTATTAATAGTATTCGGGGTAATATTAATATTTGTAATTAAGAAAATAGTAGCAATTTTTCAAACTAGAAAAAAATTAACTGGAGAATTAACTACTATGCCTCTTAGAGGTAGAAAAGTATTGTTTGGTTTATCTATTGCGTTAGTTGCATTTGGTGTTGTATATGCTGTACAAATTCAAGATATTTATAGTATCGTATATGTTTTAATTGGTATTACTTATTCAATAGTATCTCTTGATAGGTTATATATTGGAGATAATGGATTTTGCTTTGATGGAAAACTTGGAGAGTATAAGAAAATCAAAAAATGGGGTGCTCTAAATAGTAAGTTTTTTGAAGTTGTAGTTACTGGTGATTTAAAAGATGAAATTTTAACTATTCCTCTTGAAAAAGAAAATGCGGAAAAACTTTCAATTCTTATAAAACAAAATAAAGCAAGACCAAAGTCAAAAAAATAATGAAACTTTACGAAAAAGATAATTTAGTAATTTTAGAAGATGTAGAAAATTTTGATGCTAAGGCTATTTTTACTTGTGGACAGGCTTTTAGATGGTATGAAGAAAAAGATGGTAGTTTTACAACAGTACATTTAGGAAGAGTTTTAAATGTATTAAATAAAGATGACAAAGTTATATTTAAAGGAACAAATTTAGAAGAATTTAACGAAATTTGGATAGATTATTTCGACTTGAATACAGACTATCAATCTATAAGAAAAAGCTTAGCAAATAACAAAATTTTAGCAAATGCAATGGAATACGGAAAAGGTATTAGAATATTAAATCAAAATCATTTTGAAATGTTAATAAGTTTTATAATATCAGCTAATAATATGATTCCTAGAATTAGAAAATCCATTGAAGTAATTTCTATGAGATATGGAAAATTTATTTGTGAAGATGAAAATAGAAAATATTATTCATTTCCAACTGTTGAAGAATTGAGTAAGGCCACAGTAGAAGAATTAAGAGAATTCGCTAAGGTAGGGTTTAGAGATAAGAGAATTTTTGATACAGTTAATATGATAAAAAATGAAAATATTGATTTGGATAGTTTTGAAAATTTAGAAACAGATGTTCTTAGAGAAGAACTATTAAAATTTTCGGGAGTTGGAAATAAAGTTGCAGATTGTATTATGCTATTTTCATATAAAAGAGGGGAAGTTTTCCCAGTAGATGTCTGGATTAAGAGAGTTATGGAAGAACTTTTCATAAAAGAAGAAACTCCAGTTAAGAAAATTTCAAAAGAAGCAGACAGAATATTTGGAAAATATGCCGGTTATGCTCAACAGTATCTTTTCTATTATGGAAGAGAAGAAAAAATTGGTAAATAAATGTAGAGGTGATTCTATATTTTTTAATAAAAAAGGAAGTGATAAAATCACTTCCTTTTTTTCTACTTATTTATTCTTTTACGAGCAAATAATGAACTTAATATTATAGCAGTAATTGCAAATAGTAGGATATTATAGTTATTAGAAATTCCAGTCTTAACTAGTTTATTATTTCTTGTCTTAGTTGTATTATTAGCGTTATTGTTTTCGCTATTATTACTGTTGTTGTTACTACTATTATTGCTGTTGTTACTATTAGTGTTGTTGTTACTACTACTATTATTGCTGTTATCATTGCTGTTGTTATTTGAATTATTATTATTATCAGAACTATCTCTGTTAGCAATAGTTAGAGTAGTTTCTATTTTACCAGTTGTAAATTCAAATACAAGTGTGTGAGTTCCAACAGCTAATGTATCTGTAAAAGCTTCTTTGAATTTTACTATTGTACTTCCTTGAACTAATGAATAATAATCTTTATTAACTTCATTACCGTCAACTAAAAGTCTAACAAATTTTGAAATGTCTTCACTAATTTTGATATCGGAAATTTTTTCTCCAAGTTTAACAGTTTGGTTATCCCCATAATGGAAAGTTATTGGAGTTTGATTATCATCATTTTGTATTTTAGAAATTACTACAGTATCTTCGTCCTTTTTGTCTTTTGTAAGTTCAACTTCAAAATTGTTCTTGTCAATATTGTATTTTTCATCTAATTCAACGATTATCTTATATTTGCCTAATGCTACAGATTTTTCAAAAGATTTGCCTTTGTTTTCAAGTTCAATTTCTTCGCCTGTAACTTCATTAATAGCTTTTACTTTTAAGTTGTTAGGGATATTTTCTCCTGAAATATTAATTTTAATTATATATCCCATAACTGATTTTGCATCCTCAATATCTTTAATTGCAGATTCAAGTTCTTTTAGCTTGAAATTAACGTTTAGTAGTTGTTTAGCATTTTCAATTGCATCTAAATAAGCTTCATTTTCTTCTTCATCTGAATTAATATAAAGATTACCATCAGATAAAACATCTTTTTCATTGATTAAATCTTTTAATTTCTTTACAAGTTTTGCATGTGCTTTATCACCATCTAAAGAATCTTTTGCAAGTTTTAACTCTTCAACAGCTTTTTTTACATTAAATTCAGTTCTTGTAGATTCATTGTCTAATAAGTCTTTAGCAGCTTTTGTTGAATTATCATAAAGTTCTTTTAATTCGTCAATAGCATTTAGATACTTTTCTGATTTTTTGATTTCTTTGCTTTCTTCAACTAATTTTGTTAATTCAGAGATATCAATACTACTTGGTTTTCTCTTTATCTTGAAATTAAATACTTGATCAGGATTTTCAAAGTTTAAATTGAAATTATTAACAGCGTTAGGGGAGATTTCATAATTTGAAATATTGCCATCAACATCTGTAATTTCAAGTTTATGATTTCCTATTGAAACAGGAATTTTATTACCAGTTAAGGATATTTCTTTTCCGTCAAGTTCAATTTTACTTAATTTATCGGTTGTATCAATATATTCTAGTCCAATTTTTATTGTTCCAGTAGTTATTTTTTCAAGATTAATAGAAATTTCATTGGTATCTTTTGTAATTTCAATTTCTTTATCTATATTCTTTCCTTTATAGCTTTCTGGACTTAATATTTCAACCTTATATTTTCCTAATTCTAATTTGTTATTTCCTGATTTGAAATCTAAATCATTTAATTTGAATTTTACATTAGGAATTTCAGTATCTCCAACTTTAAATTTGAAATTAACATCTTTACCATCAATAACATTTTTTGTAATGTTAAGAGTTATTGGGTGACCATCTGCTCCGAAAACCCAAGCTTCACCATTAGGACAAGAATATCCATTAGCAATATTTGTAGCTACAACATCATAACCAGATCCACTAGGAATAATAACTGAATGCGTATTTTCGTCGGATTGTTTGTAAGTGTGTTTTACAACAACTTCACCAGAATCTTTCTTTCTTATTTCTAGTTTAATTTCATCATTAGGGTAGTTTTCAGGAATATTTGCAATTATTTTTCTTGAGTATTTTTCAACAAAATTTTCTTCATTATTTTTTCCCCAAGTAAATCCAACAGTAACATTTTTTTCACCCTTTTTAACTTCTATTACTTTTTCTTTTAAGTTGTAAGTTGGAGTAGGCTCATTAGCTTGTGCTTTGTATTCTCCATAATCTTCTTCTTGAGCTTCGATACAATACCAACCTGGGTTAAGTTTCATACCAGGAGTATAGTCTAAACTGATTTTTCCTTTTTCAAAATTAAATCTTTCATTGTAGTTATAGATTTTATACTTAGTTTCAATACCTTTTTCTTTAGCATTATCTTGAATTAATAAAGAGAATTTATCATCTTCATTTTCTTTATAGTATTCAAAAACAACTTCTTGTACTGGATTTTCATCAGTTAATTTTACAGTTTGCATACCAGGAACAACATAATATCCTTCAGGAACTTCTTTAGGAACTATTTCTGAACGACCTCTACCAATACTTCTAATATCTACTGGTTGTCCAACTGAAAGGTTCATTCCCATATAATCTATATGTCCATCATATCCTTTTGTAATTGGAACTACTTTAAATAAATTTTCAGAGAAAAGTAAATCCACTCTCTTGTTAATTGAATTTTCATCAATTGTTACTTCGGATATTTCTTTTTGGTCATCAGTACTAAGTACATAGTTGTATTTTAATGCTTTATTTGGGTTAGTAATTTCTACAACTATCTTATACTTTCCAAATGGGGCAGAGAAGAAAAATTGTGGAGTTTCTTCAACTTCTTGTCTTAATCTAAATTTTTGTTTTGGATTATCAACATTTACAGCAGTAATTTTAAAATCCTTAAAACTAAGATCTCCTGTGCCTCTAACTAATACCATTTTTTGTCCGATTTTTTGTTTAGAAAATTTCAGCTCTATTTCATGGTTTAAGTTTTCTTCAGTAATTTCAAATTCTTGTTCTAAATTTTCACTAATTAATTTGTATTCGATAGGGCAGAATTTATATACAAAAGTATATTTTCCAGGTCTAAGCTTTTGAGTATTCTTTACAATTCTATTTGATTCATCATATACATCATATTTTATTGGTACATGTTCACCATTTTCAGATTTGGAAATTACTTCAAGCTTTCCTAGTGTTTTATCTGTTGTCATCATATCACAGTCTTCTGTATTTTCATTATATGCAATATCAGTTGCTGTAATATTGACATCTTTTAAATCTGTATCATCTTTTAATTGGATTTCGTATTGATTATTACCAATATCATTAACTTCAAGTTTAACTTCTTTTGCTATCTTATAGTCAGGATAATCAGGATAAGGAATTTGATATTCTATTCCAGTGGCTTTTACAGATTTAATTTCATTAGAATCTTCTACCGTGAAAGTAAATTTTTTAGTTTCAGTATCTAGTTTTGCGTTTTTAAATTTAGGAGCTTCATTATCTATTGTAAATTTAATAGAATGTTTTTGCTCTTTAGCACCTTCTACAGTTGGTTTTGCTAATATGTTAAGAGTGTATTCACCATCTTTTTGATCTTTAAGATTTGAAATATCAATATTAGTATATCCTAAAAATTCTGGATTTAAATCTTCTTTATCCGCCCAATCTGAAATATTTTTAAGTATAAGCTTAGTATTTTTTTGTTCTGCAACAACTTTGTCTTCTGAATTTCTTATTTCATATCTTGCATCAGCATTTCTAGTAAATACAGAGTATAGGGTAATATCGTCTAATTTTCCATCACCATTAGGGCTAATAACTAATTTTTTACTAAATACTGGTTTAATGTCTGTATCTTTTTGTAATTTTTTAACATCATTAATTTCATCGAAATTTTTCATGCCTAAAACAACTGGATAATCATCAATTTTACTTTCAATATGAGTAAAGAATCTATGCCAAGCATTTGCAGAAGGTTTTAAATTCCAGTACATTGGACTTTCTTTATCAAAATCAAATTCATACACTGGTTTTTCTATTACAGAAAGATTATTAAAATCTCCTTTAAAAGTAACGAATGGGAAGTTTGCTTTTTTGCCATCATTAGCTGATAAAGTTAAAAATCCTTCAACAAAAGCACCTTTATCAAAATCTTTAATTTTATCTAAATTTTCTAATGGAATATTAATTTCTTTAACAATTTCTTGATTAGCTCCAATAGTAAATTTGTCAGAATTTAAAGTTTTTGTAAATAATTCTGTTGGCTTTAATAGATTTTTCTTGCCAGAATGAGCATCAATAGTTACTATTACAGATGGAGTAATTTCCTTATCATGATTAGAATAATTTTTAATTCTTAATTTTAGAGTAATAGTGTCTTTTATATCTTTAATAAAAGTTGATGCAACATTTGTATCCTTATCAACAACTGTAAAATCTAGTTCTACAGCAGATTTCATATCAACAATACCAGCTCCTTGTTGTCTAGGGGAAACAGGTACATTATTTTCTTTATCATTTAGTGGTTTTGCTGAATTCATAAGTATTGTCTTAACTAATTTTCCTCTATTAGCAACACTTAAATTTTTGAATTCTTCTCTTTCTTTTAAACTTTGTGAAACAATTGCGACTGCACCAGATACATGAGGGGTTGCCATTGACGTTCCACTCATTTCTACAAATCCTGCTCCGTTTTTTGCAGAATATATATGTCCACCAGGAGCTGTTAAATCAGGTTTTAAAATTCCATCAGATGTAAGTCCCCAGTTTGAGAAACTACTCATTCTTCCTTCTAGTGGGTTTTTAACAAAATCTTGTTCATTAGTAATAGTTATTTTTACTGGTAATTTTGAAATAAGTTTTTCTCCATCTTCCATAGAAATACCAATTACAGGAATTGTAGAAGTATTATCTAGACTCATTGAAAATGATCCTAGTACATTATTATAGATAATAACACCTATTGCACCAGCATCTTCAACTCTTTTAACTTTATTTTTGAAAGTATCTCCACCACGCTTAATAAGAGCAACTTTTCCATTAACATTTGGTAATTTATCATCTTCTAATGCTTCACCACAATTAACTATATCAAAAGTATTTTTTTCAAAAATTCTTTCTTTAACTTCATAATATGGAATTTTTTCATTACCTACGGTTAAAAATTTTGCCATATATGAATTATTTTCTACAGATGCTACAGTTATAGCACTTTGTTGAATCCCTGGAGATGCAACAGTTCCGAAATCAGGATGATCAATGGACATATCTCCTTGGTATTCTCCTTCATTACCACCTGCTATTACAACATTTGTACCAACGGAAGCAGCTCTATCAATTATCTCAGAAACACTCTTATCTACTGAACTATGATTTCTTATTGTACCTTTTGGTTTACCAAGACTCATATTTATAGCAGTTGCTCTTAAGTAAACAGCATCACTGATAGCTTTTATATAGTATGTAGAGGATGTACCTTCATTTGCAAAACAGTTCATCATTAGGAGTTGTGTATTAGGTGCAACACCTCTCCAGTCATATTTATTATTTATTTTAGTCTTGCTTCCTCCAATAACTGCAGCAACATGTTGACCATGCCCTTCTTCAGTTTTTTCGGGATTTAAATTTGTATCTTCATTTACATAATGGTATCCTAGAGGTACTTTTGAACTAAAATATAATTTATCTTCAGTGAAATTCTTTAGAGCACCATTTTTATGCTTAACTAATTTTTGTATATCTTCTTTAGTTATTGAAGGAGTTACATCATTGTCTAATTTAAAAACTTCATGATTTGGGTCAAAGTTTGTATCAATAACACCAACAACTTCACCACGTCCATCATATTTTTTTAATAATTCATCATCAATGCCAATTATTTTTGTTGCATCAGCAGAACTACGAGGGGTAGGTCTAACAATATTTGGTTTTAGAGTTTCTTCATACTCAATATCAAATTCTATATCCTTAACAAAGTCTAAGGTTTTTAGTTTTGATATTTGAGCATTTGTAGCCTCAAAAGAAATAAATGGCAAAAGAAAATCATCTCTAGATAGTTCTTTGAAGTCACCAATAAGCTCATTAATTTTTTCTTTGGCAATCTTTAAAGAACTTGAGTTAATTTCTTTTACTTTATCATATTCTCCTTTTTTTAAATATGTATCGACATTTTCATTTGAAATTTTTGAAGTATCGACTTTTAAGATTATTTTTTTTGCATTATCTTCAGCTTTTGTTATGAAATTTGTACTAAAAATCGAAAAAACTAAACAAAATGCTAAAAATCCAGAAAAGATTTTTTTCATTTTCAATCCTCCTATAAATAAATTTATAAAGTATTTGTATATTCAATAAAAAAAAAAAGAACAAAAATACAATTATATTATAAACTATAAATATTGTATTTTCAATATTTATACCATTAATATTTCTTATGGTAATATAATAAAATATTAAAATTTCTTATAAGTTTATTTTTAAAAAATAAAAAAAATGATGTGATATGGTAATAAATCATTTTTGTTTAATATTTTAAAATTTTTATAAATAATTTTAAATTTTTGTATAAAAACTATTGATAAATGATTTATTTGTGATATAATATGTAGTGTTTAGTATAGAGATATTATTTGTTTAATATAGTGTTATATTGGGAGAAAGAAAAAATGGATATCGGAGAAAAAATAAAAAATTTAAGAACCATTTTAGGACTTACTCAAGAAGAGCTTGCTGATAGAGCAGAACTTACAAAAGGTTTTATTTCTCAGCTAGAGAGGGGACTTACATCTCCATCGATTAGTTCTTTGGAGGATGTTTTAGAGGCTCTTGGAACAAATATTTCAGATTTTTTTAAAGAAGAGAAAGAAGAGAGATTTGTTTTTAAAAAAATTGATGCATTTGAAACGATTTTTGAAAATGGAAATAGTAAATTAGAATGGATAGTTCCAAATGCACAGAAGAATTCAATGGAACCAATAATTGTGACTTTAAATGAGAATAAAAGCTACTCAAGAACTTATGAACCATTTGAAGGAGAAGAATTTGGTTATGTGTTAAAAGGTAAAGTAGAACTTCATCTTGGAACAAATACATATGTTTTAAATGAAGGAGAGTGCTTTTATACAAGTGGTCAATTTGAAAGAAGTATAATTAATTTATCTAAAAAAGAATCAAAAGTTTTGTGGATTACAAATCCACCAAGTTTTTAGGAGGGATATATGAGCAATCATGCTGTTGAGTTAGTTAATGTAAATAAAAAATTTGGAGATAATATTGTTCTAGATGATATAAATCTATATATTAGAGATAAAGAGTTTTTAACACTTTTAGGTCCATCTGGTTGTGGGAAAACAACTACTTTAAGACTTATTGGAGGATTTGAAACTCCTACAAGCGGAAAAATTTTATTTGAAGGAAAAGATATTTCAAATGTTCCGGCATATGAAAGAAATATAAATACAGTTTTTCAAAAGTATGCACTTTTTCCAAATATGAATGTTTATGAGAATATTGCATTTGGACTAAGAATAAAGAAAATGTCTGAAAGTGTAATCAATGAAAAAGTTAAAGAAATGTTAAGACTTGTTAACTTAAAAGGATTTGAAAAAAGATCAATTTTATCTTTAAGTGGTGGACAACAACAAAGAATTGCTATAGCTAGAGCTTTAGTAAATGAGCCAAAGGTTCTACTTTTAGATGAGCCACTAGGAGCTTTGGATTTACAACTTAGAAAAGACATGCAAGTTGAACTTAAAAATATTCAAAAAAGAGTAGGTATCACTTTTGTGTATGTAACTCATGATCAAGAAGAAGCTCTTACAATGAGTGATACAATTGTAGTTATGAATGATGGAAAGATTCAACAAATTGGAACACCTATTGATATTTATAACGAACCTAAAAATGCTTTTATTGCATCATTTATTGGTGAAAGTAATATTTTAGATGGTATTATGAATGAAGATTTTCTTGTAAGCTTTTCAAGTAGAAAATTCAAATGTGTGGATAAAGGATTCGCACTTAATGAAGAAATTGATGTAGTAATTCGTCCAGAAGATTTAGAGCTTGTTGATGAAGAAGATGGTATGTTAGTTGGTATAGTAAAATCTGAAATTTTTAAGGGTGTTCATTATGAATTACTTGTTAAAGTAGGAGATTTTGATTATATGGTACACTCTACAATTACAAAACCAATTGGTTCAAAAGTTGGACTAAAAGTAACACCAGATAATATTCATATTATGAAAAAAGGAGCTAAAGAAGTATAGATGAAATTTAAGAGGTTTGCATATCCATATGTTGTATGGTTAGTAATTTTTATCATTGTTCCTCTAATTTTCATAGCAAAATATTCTATTGACTATGGTGGAGAAAATTTTACTTTCTCTATGGAACATTATCAAAGATTTTTCAATCCTATTTATATGAAAGTTTTGTTTAGATCTTTAAAAATGGCAGTATTTTCTACTATTTTATGCTTAGTGATTGGATATCCTTTCTCATATTTTATTACAAAATTTAAGCTTAAAACTAGAAATATGATGATTTTATTAGTTGTTATTCCGATGTGGATGAACTTTTTACTTAGAACTTATTCATGGATAAGTATTTTAAGCAAAAATGGACTTTTAAATTCTATTTTGAATTTCTTTGGTTTACCTTCTGTAAATCTTATGTATTCAAATACGTCTATTTTAATAGGGATGGTATATAACTTTTTGCCGTTTATGATTTTACCTATTTATACAACATTGATTAAGATTGATAAAGAATATATTGAAGCATCTCATGATTTAGGTGCAAATAGAATTAAAACATTTACTAGATTAGTATTTCCTATGAGTTTACCTGGAGTTATAACTGGTATTACAATGGTGTTTATCCCTGCGATATCAACATTTGAAATATCTGCTCTTTTAGGTGGGAATAAAGAAAACTTAATCGGAAATGTAATAGAACAACAATTTAGAGTAACTGGAAATTGGAATTTTGGATCTTCTATGAGCATGGTACTTTTAGTTATGATTCTTGTTTCGCTTTTTGTTATGAATAAATTTGATCCTGAATATTCAAAAGAGGTGGAAAATGGAAAATAAGTTTAGAAAATTATATATTTCACTTGTATTTATATTTATTTATGCACCGATTTTTGTTCTAATACTATATTCATTTAATGATTCAAAACTTCGTGGATCATTTTCTGGAATTACTTTTAAGTGGTATATGGAGTTATTTAATGATAAGGAAGTTTTAACTTCACTTTATTACACAATTGTAATTGCAGTTTTAACTACTATAATTGCTACTTTTATAGGAACCGTAGCTGCGATTGGTATATATTATATGAAAAAAAGTGAAAGGTTTTTAGTGCTGAATTTAAATTATATTCCTGTTCTAAATCCAGATATAGTAATTGCTATTTCATTAATGGTACTTTATAAGGCATTTAATATAGATTATGGTTTTTTAACATTACTTGCTTCACATATTGTTTTAGCGACTCCTTATGTTATTCTTTCCGTATATCCAAAAATGAAACAGATGAATAAGTTTCTGCCTGAAGCTGCAATGGATTTAGGTGCAACGCCTTTTTATGCACTTAGAAAAGTTATATTGCCTGAAATCAAACAAGGAGTATTTGCTGGTTCATTATTAGCATTTACACTTTCATTAGATGATTTCGTTATAGCATATTTTAATAGTGGTAATGGTGTTGTAAATTTAAGTACACAAATTTACTCTATGGCTAGAAAGGGAATAAATCCTTCAATTAATGCACTTTCAACATTGATGTTTATAGCTATGATAGTTTTATTACTTATTATAAATAAAAAAAGTGAGGAGGGTATTTTGTATGACTAAAAAGAAAATATTTTTAAATTTACTTTTTTCACTTTGTTTAATGTTTTTGCTTTCATCTTGTAATAAAAGAGAAGGTGATGTTGTAAACATGTATAACTGGGGAGAGTATATAGATAAAGAAGTTTTAGATGAGTTTACTGAAGAAACTGGAATTAAAGTTAATTATGAAACTTTTGTTACGAATGAAGATATGTATTTGAAGATAAAACAAGGTGGAAGTAATTATGATATTGTTGTACCTTCAGATTATATGATTGAAAAAATGATAAAAGAAGATATGCTTGAAAAAATTGATAAAAGTAAATTATCAAACTATGATAATATAGATAAGAAATTTTTAAATAAAGACTATGATCCCGAATCAAATTATTCTATTCCATTATATTGGGGAACATTAGGTATTGTATATAATAAAAATTTAGTTGACGGAGAAATTACTTCTTGGGCTGATTTATGGGATTTAAAACATAAGGATAAAATTGTTATGTTAGATAGTTCAAGAGATAGTTTAGCCGCTGCTCTTTTAAAAAATGGATTTTCAATGAATACAAGAAATATAGAAGAACTTGAAATTGCAAAAAAAGATTTAATTAAGCAAAAGAAATCAATTCTTGCTTATCTTGTAGATGAGACAAAAGATAATATGTTAGCTGAAAATGCTGCAATAGCAGTAATGTATTCTGGGGATGCTACTGAGCTTATGGATGAGGATGAAAAATTTGTATATGTAAAACCAAAAGAGGGAACAAATCTTTGGTTTGATTCAATGGTAATTTTAAAAGATGCAAAAAATAAGGAAAATGCATATAAATTGATAGATTTCTTAATAAGAAAAGATATTTTGTCAAAAAATATGGATTATACTTATTATGCAGTTCCAAATCAAGAAGTTATAGATGAAAATGAATTAGTAAAATCAGTTACAGAAATTGATGATGAATATTTTGAAAAATTAGAAGTTTTTAGAGATCCTTCTGATTTTATAAAAGAATATGATAATATTTGGACAGATGTTAAAGCTGATTAAAAAAGGCATAGATTTTAAATCTATGCCTTTAATTTTTTTAAATTATTTATCTAAAAGATATTCTAACATTAATCTATATGTGTTTTCAATTCCTAAAATATGAGTTCTTTCATAGCTGTGACTTGCATCAACTCCTGGACCAATTAATGCACAACGTATATCATATCCTGAACTAAGAGCAGCAGATGCATCTGATCCGTAATGTGGATAAATATCAATTCTATAGTCAATATTTTTTTCTTCAGCAATTTTTCTTAATTTATTTCTCATTCCTAAATCGTAAGGTGTTGAAGAATCCATTGCACAAATTGTTACAGCTCTTTCATCAGATTCTTGACCAACTCCTGGAGCAGCCATATCTACAGCGAAGAATTCAACAGTATTTTCAGGGATATAACTTGAACCATGTCCAATTTCTTCATAATTACTTATAAAGAAATTGATTGTATTCTTTGGCTTTATATTATTTTCAACTAAATGTTTTGCAAGTCCCATCATAGCAGCTATACAAGCTTTATCGTCTAAATGTCTTGATTTAATAAATCCTGAATCATAAATTCTGCATCTTGGATCTAAGTAGATGAAATCTCCAACTGAAATTCCAAGTTTTTTTACATCTTCAGCATTTTCAACAACTTCGTCAATTCTTACTTCCATATTTTTAATTGAACGTTGAGCAGAAGTAGTTGTATCATAAACGTGAACTGAGGCTTCATTATATAAAACAGTTCCTGGAATTAATTTTCCATCATAAGTTTTAATAAATACATTTTCTGTTTCAACACTTGTTGGAGAAAAACCACCAACTAATGAGAAAGCTAAACGTCCATTTGATTTTATCTCTTTTACCATCAATCCTAATGTATCAACATGACCTGAAAAAGTTATAGCTTCTTTTTCTTCGCCCTCTATTGTTGCGATAAGAGCATTTTTATTTGTTCTTCTTGAAGGAATATTTAATTCTTTAAATTTTTCTTCCATAAAACGAATTGCATTTTCAGTATCTCCAGTAGGGCTGTAGATATTTAATAATTCTTCAAGTAAATTTTTAACATAATTTCTATCCATAACAACCTCCAAATTAATTTTATATATTTATTATACACGATTATAAAAATATTGTAAATTATTATCAAATTGACAATAAAAAAAATTAATGATATACTTTCTTTGATTTCTTATGAATGAGGGGATATTATGAATTTATTTGTTTATAGAAAATTAAATGTGGTAATTAATGTATTAATCGTTGTTATTTGTATTTTAATGTTAATATTTTTAAATTTAGAACTTTTTAAAAAGATAATAATTGTAACTATTTTAATTCTAAAATCACTTAGTGTTTTAGACCATTTTAAAAAATTGAAAAGTGATGATAATAAAGAGAAAAAAGTAAGTAATAAAAAGAAAAAAGGAGCAAAATTGATGTGAACCCCTAAATCCGGACAAAGGATTTGGGGGTTTTTGAATGTCAAAATATGATAAAAAATTAAAAATAAAAGTAATTAAAGAATATGAGAAAAATAATATTAGTCAATGTAAATTATCAAAAAAATATAAAATACCACTATCAACAATCAAAAATTGGATAAAATGGTATATGGATAATGGTATTAAAGGCGTAAGTAAAAAAGTAAAAAATAAAAGTTATACTAGTAATTTTAAGCTGTTTGTATTACAATATAAAAAAACTAATAATCTAACTTTCAGAGAAACTGCTGTTAAATTTGATATAACAAATGATTCAATCATAGTTAATTGGCAAAGGAAATATGATGAATATGGATTAGAAGGTTTAAATAGTAAAACAAAAGGAAGAAAGCCTAAAATGAAAAAATCTATACCAATAGAACAAAAAAGAAAAAAAAATTTACAAGAAAGCGAAAGAGAAGAACTTTTAAGACTAAGAGAAGAAAATCTCCTATTAAAGGCAGCTATAGCTTATGAAAAAAAACTTCAAGCCTTGCTTATGGAAAAGGACTTAAAAACAAAGAAAAAGCAAAAGCGATAATTGAATTAAGCAAGGCAAAAGAATATAAATCAATTACAATATTACAATGGTTAAAAGTGGCTAAATTAAATAAAAGTTCCTTTTATGAGTGGAAAGAAAAACTATATAAACAGATAAAGTCAAAAGAGATTTATATTATTGAAAAAATAAAAGATATAGTAAAAGAATCTAAAGGAAGATATGGATATAGAAGAGTAAGTAAGGTATTAAGATTAGAATATGGACTTATTGTAAACCACAAGAAAGTTTTAAGAATAATGAAAGAAAATGAACTTTTATGTATAAAGTTTAAAAATAGAGTTAGAAAGTATAATTCATATAAAGGAACAGTAGGAAAGATAGCAAATAATATTGTTAATAGAAATTTTAAAGCTGATAAACCAAATAAATTATGGCTAACAGATATAACAGAATTTAAAATAAGAAATAGTGAAAAGAAGATATATTTATCACCGATTTTAGATACTTTTAATGGAGAAATAATATCATATTCAATAGGTTTTAGTCCTACAGTAACTTTAACAAATAAGTCATTAGAAAAAGCTTTAAAAAGAATAAAAAACAAAGAAGATTTAACAATTCATACAGATCAAGGCTT
Organism: Parvimonas pharyngis; assembly: GCF_046569675.1. NCBI lineage: Bacteria > Bacillati > Bacillota > Tissierellia > Tissierellales > Peptoniphilaceae > Parvimonas > Parvimonas pharyngis. Next base: position 307 of record NZ_JBKICJ010000004.1, on the reverse strand, counting down.
TCATTATCAACATAGTAGTTTTGTAAGAATATTAGAAAATAACAATATAAGACAAAGTATGTCTAGGAAAGGAAACTGCTTAGATAATGCACCAATGGAGAATTTTTTTGGAATATTGAAACAAGAAATGTTTTATGGAGAAAATTATTCTTCTTATGAAAAATTAATAGAAGATATAAAAGAGTATATTAAATGGTACAATACGAAAAGAATTAAGGAGAATTTAAAAGGAATGTCTCCTATTGATTATAGATTACATTCCTTTGAATAATTTATTTAACTGTCCGTATTTTTGGGTTCAGCTCAA
>NZ_JBKICJ010000003.1:0-248080 GCF_046569675.1 Parvimonas pharyngis | reverse complement strand
AGAAACCTGACAATTAAAGAGAAATATATTTCTGGTCAAGCGACCAAGGGCATAAGGTGAATGCCTTGGCACTGAGAGCCGAAGAAGGACGTGATAAGCTGCGAAAAGTCTCGGGGAGGAGCAAATATCCTGTGATCCGTGAATGTCCGAATGGGGAAACCCACTTGAGCAAACCTCAAGTATCTTGTTGTGAATACATAGCAACAAGAGGGAATAGTTGGTGAACTGAAACATCTAAGTAGCCAGACGAAAAGAAAGAAAAAATTCGATTTTCAAAGTAGCGGCGAGCGAAATGGAAAGAGCCCAAATTAAGTCAATGAAGAAGAAGGATAGTAGAATGGTATGGGAAGACCAACCGAAGAAAGTGAAAGTCTTGTAAACGAAATCTAACTGATTCTGGCTTAGAAAGAGTAGCATGGGACACGAGAAATCCTGTGTGAATATAGGGGGACCACCCCCTAAGGCTAAATACTACTCAGTGACCGATAGAGAATAGTACCGTGAGGGAAAGGTGAAAAGAACCCCGGGAGGGGAGTGAAATAGAACCTGAAACCTTATGCCTACAAGCAGATAGAGTCTTAAGAGAGATGATATCGTACTTTTTGTAGAACGGGCCAGCGAGTTATGGTGTGCGGCAAGGTTAAGTAATGAAGTTACGGAGCCGTAGGGAAACCGAGTCTGAATAGGGCGGATAAGTCGTATGCCATAGACCCGAAACCAGGTGATCTATCCATGAGCAGGTTGAAGTGAAAGTAAAATTTCATGGAGGACCGAACCGGGTAGCGTTTAAAAGCTATCGGATGACTTGTGGATAGGGGTGAAAAGCCAATCGAACTTGGAGATAGCTGGTTCTCCTCGAAATAGCTTTAGGGCTAGCCTCAATTTAGTTTACAGGGGGTAGAGCACTGAATACCGTAGGGGTGTTAGACATTACCGAAAGTTATCAAACTGCGAATACCTGATAAATGATGATTGGGAGTCAGACTATGTGGGATAAGCTTCATAGTCAAAAGGGAAAGAGCCCAGACCACCAGCTAAGGTCCCTAAATATAGATTAAGTGGTAAAGGATGTTTTACTACTTAGACAACCAGGATGTTGGCTTAGAAGCAGCCATACATTTAAAGAGTGCGTAATAGCTCACTGGTCAAGTGGTAGAGCGCCGAAAATGAACGGGGCTAAAATCTAATACCGAAGCTGTGGACTAATTTAATTAGTGGTAGAGGAGCATTGTGTAAGGGGCGAAGCTAAGTTGGAAGACGAAGTGGACTTTACAGAAGAGAGAATGCTGGCATGAGTAGCGAAAAGGAGGGTGAGAATCCCTCCCGTCGAAAGCCTAAGGATTCCTGAGGAAGGCTCGTCCTCTCAGGGTAAGTCGGGACCTAAGCCCAGGCTGAAAAGCGTAAGCGATGGACAACAGGTTGAGATTCCTGTACTATCTTTGAATGTTTGAGAGATGTACTGACGCAGGAGGATATGTTGAGCGTGTGAATGGTAGAGCACGTCTAAGCAAGTAGGTAGAGAATAGAGGCAAATCCCTATTTTTAATATCGAGATGCGATGGGGAGCGAAAAATAAGTAGTGAAGCAACAGATTCCAAACTGCCAAGAAAAGGTACTATTGAGTGAGAAGATACCCGTACCAAAACCGACACAGGTAGGCAAGGAGAGAATCCTAAGACGCGCGGAAGAACCTTTGTTAAGGAACTCGGCAAAATGACCCCGTAACTTCGGGAGAAGGGGTACCATTAGATGTGAGATACTTTCGTATGGAGCATAGAGTGGTCGCAGAGAATAGGCCCAAGCAACTGTTTACCAAAAACACAAGTCTCTGCTAAATCGAAAGATGAAGTATAGGGGCTGACACCTGCCCGGTGCTGGAAGGTTAAGGGGAAATGTTAGAGCAATCGAAGCATAGAACTTAAGCCCCAGTAAACGGCGGCCGTAACTATAACGGTCCTAAGGTAGCGAAATTCCTTGTCGGGTAAGTTCCGACCCGCACGAAAGGTGTAATGATTTGGGCACTGTCTCAACAAAGGATCCGGTGAAATTGTAGTAGTCGTGAAGATGCGACTTACCCACGATAGGACGGAAAGACCCCGTGGAGCTTTACTGTAGGCTGGCATTGGAATTTGGTATTAAATGTACAGGATAGGTGGGAGACTATGAAGCGAGAGCGCCAGTTTTCGTGGAGTCGACGTTGGGATACCACTCTTTTGATACTAAATTTCTAACTTGATACTCTGAAACGAGTATAAGGACACTGTCAGTTGGGCAGTTTGACTGGGGCGGTCGCCTCCTAAAGAGTAACGGAGGCGTTCAAAGGTTCCCTCAGAATGGATGGAAATCATTCTAAGAGTGCAAAGGCAAAAGGGAGCTTAACTGCGACACCAACAAGTGGAGCAGATAGGAAACTAGGACTTAGTGATCCGGTGGTACCGAGTGGAAGGGCCATCGCTCAACGGATAAAAGCTACCCCGGGGATAACAGGCTTATCTCCCCCAAGAGTTCACATCGACGGGGAGGTTTGGCACCTCGATGTCGGCTCGTCTCATCCTGGGGCTGGAGTAGGTCCCAAGGGTTGGGCTGTTCGCCCATTAAAGAGGCACGCGAGCTGGGTTCAGAACGTCGTGAGACAGTTCGGTCCCTATCCATCGTGGGCGTAGGAAATTTGAGAGGAGCTGTCCTTAGTACGAGAGGACCGGGATGGACAGACCGCTGGTGTATCAGTTATCATGCCAATGGTAATGCTGAATAGCTAAGTCTGGAAGGGATAAGTGCTGAAGGCATCTAAGCACGAAGCCCCCCTCAAGATGAGATTTCCTGTTGCAGCAATGCAAGAGAGATTCGATACAGAAAATGTCGTAGATAGGTCAGAGGTGTAAAGGTGGCAACATCAAAGCTAACTGATACTAATAAATCGAAAGCTTGACCAGAAATATATACTCTTTAATTGGAGGATTTCAAACAGAAATATATTAAAAAAAACAAACAAATAAGTATGGCTGTGATGGCTAGGAGGATACACCTGTTCCCATCTCGAACACAGAAGTTAAGCTCCTAAACGTCGAAGGTACTAGTACATCTCGTACTGGGAGAATAGAAAACAGCCAAACAAATTAAAATCACTCGAAAGAGTGATTTTTTTGTTGTGTATTATTGTATAAGAAAAGTATTTAATATATAATTAATGTATTATATATTTAGAAAGAGGGTTTTTAATGAATTCATACCTTATAAAAAATCATTTAATTGATTATGTTAAATTAATTCTTTTGGTAATTATGTTTATATTTGGACTTTTTTTAAAAGCCACAACTGGAGATTATATTTTACTTATTGTTTTATTATTAATTGAATTTGCTTTTAAGATAGGATTTAATTATATTAATTCTGTAAATTATACAATTTCAAATAAATTTCACAAAAATATTTTAAAAATGTTGAATATTTTAAATTTTGAATTTGATTTCTTGTTTGTATATATATTTTTTGATTCATTGTTGGGATTGAATATTAAATATTTTATAGGAATTATATTTACACTTTTGATTATTAGTATATTTATTTTCTCATTTTTTATTTCTTTAAATTTAAAATATGAAATTTTAACATTTAGAATGGCTAATGAGTCAGATAGAGAAAGTATTTTAGAAATATATCTTGAGGGGTCAAATTCCTTAAAAGAGGATGGAGTGGATCAATGGCAAGGTAATTATATTCCAAGTTTTAAAGATATTGATGAACATTTGGGAATAGATTTATATGTTTTAGAATATCATAGAAAAATTGTTTCTACAGTTTGTTTGGTTGAAGGAATAGATGAAGATTATGAAAATATAAAAGGAAAATGGAATACCTCAATTCCTTATATTAGTATTCATAAGGTAGCGACTTCAAATGAATATAAAAAGCAAAGTTTTGCAAAAAAGATGATGTATTATGTTGAAAATTTTGCAAAAAGAAAGAAAATGGATTTAAGAATTGATACACATAAGGACAATATAAAGATGAATAATTTTATTGTATCTTGTGGTTATAAATATGCTGGAGAAGTAGTTTTACAAGGAGAACTAGAGCGACTTGCTTATGATAAAAAAGTTGTGTGAGTTTAATGTATAAAAAAATTGTAAAAGGTATTATATGTATAATAAAACAAGTTCACGTCATAGCAGTTAGCATAGGAATTCTCTCAACACGTCATCTCGAGCGAAGTCGAGAGATCTCACTACTATTATTTGTTTGCAAATAATAGTAAGTCCTGTAAAGGACTTATATAAAAAATATTATACTATTTTAAACGAAAAAAGGTTAGAGTATTCTCTAACCTTTTGTTATATACTAATGAGTTGCTCCGCCTTCTACCTTGATATCTTCTTTGTTTTCAATGATAGCTTCAATTGCATATTCTAATCCTTTTGCAATCATTTCTAAAGGCATTGATGGCATATTTCTTTTATCTACAACTTGTTCTGGTAAAAATGGAATATGAATAAATCCTGTTCTCATATTCGGATATTTTGTACTTGCAAGATGTGCCATTCCATAGCAAACATGGTTACAAACAAATGTTCCAGCTGTATTTGAAACAGATGCAGGAATTTTGTTGTCAATCATTTTTTGAACCATTGCTTTTATAGGAATAGTAACAAGATAAGCGTCTGGGCCATCTTCAGCAATTTTTTCATCAATTGGCTGATTTCCTTCATTATCTTTTATTCTGAAGTCATCCATATTAATCCCAACTCTTTCAACAGTTATGTCAGGTCTTCCACCAGCTTGTCCAACATTTATAACAACATCTGGTTTTTCAGCTTCTATAACTTCTTCAAGTCTTTTTAGACTCTTTCTAGCAACAGTTGGAATTTCTAATTTAATAATTTGTGCTCCTTTAATTTCATCTGGTAATAATTTTACAGATTCAATTGCAGGATTAACTTTTTCTCCACCAAATGGATCAAATCCACTAACTAATATTTTCATTTAATCATCTCCTAAAATGCCATTACTAACATAAGAATAATATGAATTAAAATCATTGCAATAGCCATTGGGGCCTGCTTCTTGATTATAGCATATTTATCCTTGTTTTCTAATATTGCAGCAGGAACTATATTGAAGTTTGCAGCCATTGGAGTTAATAATGTACCACAGTATCCACAAGTCATACCTAGGGCACCAACTACAGCAGGGTTACCACCTTGAGCGATTACAAATGGAATACCTATACCAATTGTTATTACAGTAAATGCAGCAAATGCATTACCCATAATCATAGTAAAGATTACCATTCCTAAACAGTAAGCTACAACACCGGCAACTCTTCCGCCGCCACCTACAACACCACCAGCAAGTTCTCCAATTATATTACCAATACCAGCTGCTTCAAATACGATACCTAAAGCACCTAAAAGTTGTGGTAATAAGCTTGAAGCTCCAACGTGCATTAAAAGTCTTGTTGTATCTTCTTTTGTATCTTTAAGTTTTGCTTTAGTTATAAGAACTACAAGAATTAAAGCTATTAATGAAGAAACTCCAAGAACTTGAGCAGTTGTAAATCCAAAAATAATATTTTTACCTTTTGCATCAGTTCCAATAACTATATTGAATGATCTAACTTGTGACATAAAGAATCCAAGTCCAGCCATTACTAATGCAGGAATAAATATTTTCCAACCAACTTTGTCAGCATTCTTTCTTCTTTCTTCATCAGTAGGTGGATTAAATTCTCCAACTTTAACTTGATTTGTAAGAGTTAAAATACCACAAATAACAAGTAAAGCTCCAACGATAGCTCCACCAGATTCTGGTAAGTATTTAACTAAGAATCCACCACAAGCGAATATTATACCAACTAAAAACCAAAATAAGAATGTACCAATTCTTGCTTCCTTATTTTTCAAACCTCTAAAAGCTGTTAAAATTGAAATTAATCCACAAAGAATATACATAAATTCGTCAATAAAAAATTTATTACTATTTATCCAATTTAGCATCTTTTTCACCAACCTTTCTAAGTTTCATTTCAAATAAGAAGCATTGTACAACTGATAATAAAATCATTGCAATACCTGCAAATAATGAATAATAAGCAATTTGAGCTCCAGTTACATTATATCCCTTATCATTAAGTGTAGATGCGATAAGTAATACACCTGATGCAACAGGGAATACATTTTGTCCGAAGAAGTTACCATAGTTTTCTACAGCTCCAGCTAACGCTTTTAAATCTTCAAGTTTAGTTTCTGTAAGATCTACTGTCTTAGTTGCAGCTCCCTCAGCCATAGGTAAAATTAAAGGTCTAACAAATTGTACATGACCACCTAGACGTAAAGAGAAAATAGCCGCTAACCAACGAATGAATAAGTATAACCAGATAACTAAACCAGCGCTAGCACCTTTGATTTTCTTAATTCCGTCTGCTGCTTTTTCTTTAAGACCGTATCTTTCCATGATACCTATAACTACAAGTGTTGTAAAGAATAAACTCATATATCTATTTTCGATAAATCCTTTACCTATAATATCCAAAATTTCTACAATTCCTTTTCCACCGGCAAGACCTGTTGCGATACCTGAAATTAATACAACAGAAATTACATCAAGTTTAAGTACAAAACCAACAACAATAATTACAATACCGATTAAAACTAAATAATTTTGCATATTTTCCTCCTATAAAATTTATTTTTATTACCTATTTTCAAAAAAGAACTTTCTTTGTACAAAAAATAACAAATTCTTAAGTATGTATAAGTAATCACATATAGTATACCATAAATTAAGTACTTTTTAAATAGCTTTTTAGCTGTATTTTGCAATATATTACCATAAAAATTGATTAAAAATTTCTATAAATTGATTGTTAAAAAAATAAAATATATTAGAAAAAAATGACTCTTTTGAACAAGTTTTAACTATATTATTCAAATCATTTTTTATTAATAAGAAAATATTATTTAAATATATATTTTTTTGAAATAAGCATAAAATTTGACAATATTATTACATTCATGTATAATAGTAATATATTTACGTTATGTGGTGAATATATTGCTATTACAGCATAAAGGCTTTTGATTTATAAATATAGATAAATAAGTTTTTATGCGTTTTGTGGTGTTTATATTTAATTATAAGTATAATTTCTAGTTCACGAAGGAGGATTTATGATTTATTTTGATAATGCAGCTACTACAAAAAACAAACCAGCTGAAGTTATTGATGCAGTTGTTGATGCGCTAAAAAGCTTTGGAAATTCCTCTCGTGGAGTTTATGAAGAGAGTCTAAGTGCTGATAGAGTAGTATTTGATACAAGAAAAAAATTAGCAAAAATGTTTAATGTTGGTAATTCTCGTCAAGTAGTTTTCACAAAAAATGCTACAGAAAGTTTAAATATTGCAATTAATGGATTGTTTTCGGAAAAAGATCATATAATAACTTCTGTTGCTGAACATAATTCAGTTTTAAGACCTATTAATTATTTAAGAGCAAAGGGAGCTGAAGTAAGTTATATAAATGTATTTGAAAATGGAGTTCTTAATTTAGATGAGCTTTCAAAATTAATAAAAGCAAATACAAAAGGGATAGTTTTAACACATGCATCAAATGTTACAGGTAATATAACTGATATAAGAAAAGTTGGAAATTTTTGTAGAGAAAATAATCTTATTTTTGTTGTTGATGCATCACAAACTGCTGGAGCTTTCAATATTGATATGAAAGAAATGAATATTGATGTGCTCTGCTTTACAGGACATAAATCTATGCTTGCACCTCAGGGAGTTGGAGTGCTTTGCGTTAGAGAAGAAATTTACATAAGACCTCTAATTGTTGGAGGTAGCGGAACTCATAGCTATGATGAGTTTCAACCTGATAAAATGCCTACAAGACTTGAAGCTGGAACACTAAATGCACATGGAATTGCAGGATTACATGTATCTATTGAATATATTTTAAGAAATAAGATGGAAAATTTAACAAAAAGAGCATTGGAGCTTTCAAGAAAATTTTATGATGGAGTAAGTAAATTACCGGAAGTAAAAATTTATGGAGATTTTGAAACAGAATATAGAGCGCCAATAGTTTCTTTAAATATTTCAGATATGGATTCTTCAGAAGTAAGTAGTATGTTATATGAAGAGTTTAAAATTTCAACAAGACCAGGAGCTCATTGTGCGCCTCTTATACACAAAGCGCTAGAGACTGTTGAACAAGGTATGGTTAGATTTAGCTTTTCTCATTCAAATTCAGATGAAGAGATTGAGCTTGCTATAAACGCGATTAAAAAAATTATTAATGATAGGAGGTAATCAAATGCGTTTTTTTAACACAAAAAAAGGATTGTTCACATTAGGCATTATTGCAGGTTTGGGAGCAGCATTACTTGCATATTTAGGCAATCCAAAAAATATGGCTTTCTGTATAGCTTGTTTTATCAGAGATACTGCAGGAGCTATGAAGTTCCACAATGCGGAAGTGGTTCAATATTTTAGACCAGAAATTGTAGGAATTATTATTGGTTCATTTTTAATTTCAATATTCACTAAAGAATACAGATCAACAGCTGGTTCTTCACCAGTTATAAGATTTTTCTTAGGTGTAATAATGATGGTATGTGCTCTAGTATTCTTAGGATGTCCTTTAAGAATGATCTTAAGAATGTCAGCAGGGGACATTAGTGCATATGTAGGACTTGTAGGATTTGTTGCAGGTATTGCTACTGGTGCTTATTTCTTAAGAAAAGGCTTCAGTTTAGGAAGAGCTTATACAACCAAAAAAGAAAATGGGTATGCTTTCCCATTAGTTGTAGCAGTTCTATTTGCTTTAGTTATAGCAGTTCCTTCACTTTATGCATTTAGTGAAAAAGGTCCAGGAAGTGTTCATGCAATTTGGTATGCTTCACTTGGAGTAGGTCTTTTATTTGGTGTAATTGCTCAAAAAAGTAGAATGTGTTTTGCTGGTTCAATAAGAGATATTATCTTACTAAAAGATTTTAGATTATTCTCAGTAGTTAGTGGTATTTTTATAGTTATGTTAGTTTATAATATAGCAACAAACAACTTTAAATTCGTTGCTTTCGGACCAATAGCTCATGCTCAAACAGTTTGGAATATCTTATCAATGTATGCAGTAGGATTCTGTGCTGTATTACTTGGTGGTTGTCCTTTAAGACAATTAGTTCTTGCTGGAACAGGATCATCAGATTCAGTTATCACAGTTCTAGGAATGTTTGTTGGAGCAGCTTTAGCTCATAACTTTAAATTAGCTGGTGCTTCAGCAGTAGCTGAAAATGCAGCAAAAGGAATTAAGGCTGTAGCAGGTGGTCCAGGATTAAATGGACAAATATTTGTTGTTGCTTCAATATTTGTTTTATTTATCATAGCTTTCTTAGGATTAAAGAAAGAAAAAACTAGATAAGATTTAAGGAGATTAATATGAAAGAATTAGACGTTAGAGGATTATCTTGTCCAGAACCAGTTTTAATTTTACAAGATGCTCTTAAAGAAAATAAAGAAGAAACATACAAAGTATTAGCTAGTGAAGCTCATGTTGTAAAAAATATTACTCATTATGCAAATAGTCAAGGCAAAAAAGTTTCTGTTCAAGAAGTTGGCCTAGACTATGAAATAACTGTTGAATAATGAAAGAAACTAAGCTGTATATAACATTTTATACTTCTGCAGAGGCAATGGCAACTGAAAGTGCATGTAAAGAAAATAACATTCAAGGAAAACTTGTACCAGTTCCAAGAGTTCTATCAGCAGGATGTGGAATTGCATGGGAATGTAGTCCAGAGCTTAAAAATCAAATGTTAGAACTTTTAAAAACAGAAGATATAGAATGGGAAGACTGTGAAGAAATATAAATATTAAGTCATCTTGAAATTCAAGATGACTTTTTTGTGTGTATATTTAATATTTCGCATAAATAATTATAGATTTTTTACAATTGACATTTTTATTTTCTTAATATATAATAGCAAAAGGATTTATATTTTTAGGAGGGAAAAATGAGAGTATTTAAAAAATCAAGTTTAGTACTTTTTTCTTTAGTACTAGCTTTAAATTTTGGAGTTAGTAGTAATCATTTTGCTGAAGAATCAGCAAATAATGATAAAAAAATAGTTTATAATGATGATATTTTCTATGTAAATGGGAAACCTGCAAATGGTTGGTATATATATGAAAAAACTATATATTACTTTAAGGATGGTAAAAAATTTACTGGATATATACAAATTGGAAAAAGATACAAGTATGTTGTAAATGGGCTATATGCCTACGGATATGCAAATGGTATTTTTTATGACTATGGATCACCTTATAATGGATGGAAATATGATGGTATAAAAGAATTTTACTTTAAAGAAGGTAAAAAATTTACAGGAACTATTAAAGAAGATGATGGAGAAAAATATGTTATAAATGGTGAATATGCCAAAGGATATATAGAAGGTCTATTTTATTCAGATGGAAAACTAGGAGATTGGTGGGTTAATGACGGAACTGCTTGGTATTTCTTTAGAGACGGAAAAAAATTCACTGGTAAAGCTGTTGATGGAAACGGAAGAAGATACTTTGTAAATGGAAAATATGCAAATGGTGTTTATGAAGGTAAGGTCTATAAGGATGGAGTCGAAACTTCTGGAAATATTTATGTAAATGGTGTTTTCTATGTAAAAGGGAAACCTGCAAATGGTTGGTATGAAGATGAAGATATTACATTTTACTTTAAAGAAGGTAAAAAATTTACTGGATTTATACAAATTGGAAAAATAAACAAGTATATTGTAAATGGGCGATATGCCTACGGATATGCAAATGATATTTTTTATGCATATGGAGTACCTGTTAATGGATGGCAATTCGATGGTATAAAAAAATTTTACTTTAAAGAAGGTAAAAAATTTACAGGAACTATAAAAGAAGAAGATGAAGAAAAATATATTATAAATGGAGAATATGCCAGAGGATATATAAGAGGTCTATTTTATTCAGATGGAAAACTAGGAAATTGGTGGTTTAACGACGGAACTGCTTGGTATTTCTTTAGAGACGGTAAAAAACATAATGGATTTGGTGTTGACGGAAATGGAGAAAGATACTTTGTAAACGGAAAGTATGCAAATGGTGATTATGAAGGTAAGTTCTATAAGGATGGAGTTGAAACCACTGAAAAAACTTATATAAATGATGTTTTCTATGTAAATGGAAAAGTTGTTAGTGGCTGGTATGATGATGGTACAGCATGGTATTTCTTCAAAGACGGTAAAAAATTAACCGGAAAAGCTGTTGATGGCAATGGTGAAATGCAATTTTTCAATGGAAAATATGCAAATAGATATATAGACAATATATATTACAAAGATGGTAAAATTGCAAATTGGTGGTGTGATGATGGCACTGCTTGGTATTTCTTCCAAGATGGCAAAAAATTTACTGGATTAGGTGTTGACGGAAACGGAGAAAGATACTTTGTAAACGGAAAATACGCAAATGGAATCTATAATGACAAATTATATAAAGACGGAGTAGAAACAACTGAAAAAATATATATAAATGATATTTTTTATGTTAACGGGAAACTAGCTAATTGGTGGTATGATGATGGCACTGCTTGGTATTTCTTTAAAGATGGTAAAAAATTTACTGGTCTTGGAGTAGATGGCAATGGTAAAATGTACTTTTCAAATGGAAAATATGCAAATACCTATGTTGATGGTATTTTCTGTTATGAAGGAAAACCAACAAATGGTTGGTTTGATGACGGAAATGCTTGGTATTTCTTTAAAGATGGAAAAAAATTCACTGGCAAAGCTGTTGATGGCAATGGCGAAATGCAATTTTTCAATGGTAAATATGCAAGTAGATATGTAGACAATATCTATTACAAAGATGGAAAACTAGCTAATTGGTGGTGTGATGATGGCACTGCTTGGTACTTCTTTAAAGATGGTAAAAAATTTACTGGCTATGGAGTTGATGGAAACGGAGAAAGATACTTTGTAGAAGGTAAATATGCAAATGGATTCTATGAAGGTAAATTATATAAAGATGGTGTTGAAGCAAAAGGCCAAGTTTATGTAAATGGAATTTTTTATGATGAAAAGAATCTTCCAGCTAATGGTTGGTATGACGACGGTAATGACGGGTTCTTTTTTAGAGAAGGTAAAAAATTTACTGGTAAAGCTGTTGATGGCAATGGTGAAAAGGAATTTGTAAATGGAAAATACAAAAGAAATAATAAGGTCTATTCTGCTTCTGAAGAAGTTCAAAGAAGAATAGTAGAAGCTGCACACAATACAAGTTCTCCAGGACCGAATTTATGTGCAAGATGGGTTTCAACCGTTTATAGAAATGCAGGACTTGGATATATAGGTGGAAATGCTAATGACATGTATAGAAAACACACATTTACTTCAGATATAGCTGATTTAAAATTAGGAATGCTTGTTGCTGTTGAAAGTAGCAGTAGTGGGAGTAGAATGGGTAAAATTTATGGACATGTTGGAATATACATTGGAGATGGAAAAGTAATGGATAGTGTTGGATACAAGAAAATTTCAACACTTGAAGAATGGATTGAAACATATTGTCAACATTCACCAGTAGGTTTTGGTTATCCACCTTCAGTTGAAGAGAAATAAAAATATTAAGTCATCTTGAAACTCAAGATGACTTTTTTATGTAAAATTTTGGATTTTTTGTCAAAAATATGTTAAAATAAAGCTTGTATGAATGGAGGAAGTATGGGCTTAAGATTTTGTCCGCTTTTTAGTGGAAGTGATGGAAATTGTTGCTTTTTAGAAGTTGATAATAGAAGATATTTAATAGATGCGGGTTTTAGTGGAAAGAAAATTGAAAGCAATCTTAAAATTTTAGGAATTGATCCAAGTACAATTGATTTAATATTTTTAACTCATGAACATATTGATCATATTAGAGGAGCGGGAGTTCTTTCTAGACGTTATGATATTAAGATTTGTAGTAATGTTGAAACTTTAAGAGCTGGAGCATCAAAATTAGGTAAAATTAAAGATGAAAATATTGTTGTTATCGGCACTGAAAAGAAGCACAGATTTTCTCTTTTTGATTTATATACCTTAGAAATTTCACATGATTGTGCTAGAGGAATGGGATTTGTATTTAATACTGACTATGGAAAAGTTAGTCTTTTGACTGATACAGGAATAATTACAAATCATATGAAAGAAAAGATTAAAGGGTCAAAGATTTTTTATTTTGAAGCAAATCATGATTTAGATATGCTTAAGAATGGTCCTTATGACTATAATTTAAAACAGAGAATTTTAGGAGAATTTGGACATATTTCAAATGTTACAAGTGGAAATGTGTTATCAGAAGTTGTAACCGATAAATGTAAAAAAGTATATCTTGGTCATTTAAGTGAAACAAATAATGAAGAAAAACTTGCTTATGACGAAGTTTTTGGAATTTTAAATAAAGAAAATCTAATACAATATACGAATTTAGAAGTTGCAAAGAGATTTGACAATAGCAGTATAACGGAAGTGTAATATGAATATTAAAATTTTATGTGTTGGAAAGCTCTCCGAAAAATTTTTTAAAGATGCTTGTGAAGAGTATAAAAAAAGAATTTCTGCCTTTTCAAAAATAGAAATAATAGAAATTCCTGAAGAAAAAATTATGACACAAACACCAAGTAAATTGGAAATTGAAAATGTATTAAAAAAAGAAGAGGGAAGAATTCTAGGAAAAATCTCAGATTCTGATTTTGTCATAACTCTTGAAATTTTAGGAAAATCAATAGATAGTGAAGACTTTTCAAAATTTCTAGAGGAAAAAATGAATGATGGAAATTCGAAATTTGTATTCGTAATCGGTGGAAGTTTAGGACTTGGAGATGAAATAAAACAAAGAAGTAATTTTAAACTCTCTTTTTCAAAATTCACACTCCCACACCAACTTTTTAGAGTTGTTTTATTGGAACAAATTTACAGAGCTTTTAAAATTATGAATAATCAAATATATCATAAATAGGAGAAATATGGAAAACAAGGAAATAAAAGATATAATGGAAAATAGAGAGAATAATTTACAGGCTACTTGTCCAGTTCTTTTTCCAGAGAATGAAAGAGCTGATTTAAAAGATATTGAAAGGTCGCTGATTAAGAGATATAGAAAAAATGTTTGGTCTAAATTTGTAAAGGCGATTAAAGAATACAATTTAATAGAAGACGGAGACAAGATTGCAGTTGCAATTTCAGGTGGAAAAGATAGCTTGATTATGGCAAAACTTTTTCAAGAGCTTAAAAAGAATGGAAAAGATAATTTTGAACTTGAATTTATTGCAATGGATCCGGGTTATCATCCATCTATAAAAGAGTTACTTTTAGAAAATGCAAAATATTTAGATATTCCTCTTACTTACTATCCAGCAGATATTTTTGCAGTGGCAGATAAAATTGCAGGAGATTATCCTTGCTATATGTGTGCGAGAATGAGAAGAGGTTCACTATATGCAAAAGCTAAAGAACTTGGTTGTAACAAATTGGCATTAGGTCATCATTTTAATGATGTTATTGAAACAACAATGCTCAACTTACTATGTGCAGGAAGTTTTAAGACAATGCCACCTAAACTAAAAGCGAAAAATTTTGAAGATATGGAAATAATAAGACCATTATATCTTATAGAAGAAGAATATATAATAAGATGGATGAAGTCAACGGGACTTATGCCTTTAAATTGTGCTTGTATGGTTGCGGCTAAAAAAATTGGAAATAAAAGATATCAGATAAAGGATTTAATAGAAAATTTAAAAAAAGACTTTAAAAATGTCGACAGTTCAATCTTTAGAGCAGCTGAAAATGTAAATATTAATTTACTATTGGGATATGAAATTAATGGACGTAAAGTTGATTTCAACGAAAAATACGAAAACGACAATCCGTTTTATGAATAATTAAATAAAAATATTTAAACGGTGAATTTTTTAATTCGCTGTTTTTTTATGGAAATTTTTAATGTATCTACGATACATTTTAGTTTTGCTTAATCATAAGCAAAACTATGAGATCTTTCGACTGCACTTCGCTATGCTACGTTTCGCTCAAGATGACGTACATAGAGAAATCTTCGTTTAGTAGCTAGACGTTAGTGGGAAAAAAACTTAAAAAATATATATTTGATTAAATTTAAATAATTTAATAAAATTGAAATCACTAAAATTTGTATAAATAATAATAGTTCACGTCAAATTACTTTGCAGAGAAAAGCCCCTAACACGTCATCTTGAGCGAAGTGAAACGAAGTCGAAAGATCTCAATTATTGTTTGTTTACAAACAATAATATTTCTGAAAGAAATAAAAAATACTTTTTATGTATCTACGATACATTTTAGTTTTGCTTATTCATAAGCAAAACTATGAGATTTCTCCGCTACACTCTACTTCGCTACGCTTCGTTCCGTTACGGTCGAAATGACGTATAAGGAGAATAACTTCGTTTAGTGGCTAGACGTTAAAAGAAAATAAACAACAAAATTACTTTATCTTGTTGACATATGATATTATACGTTGTATAATATATGTAACTTAATAATAATTATGAAAGGAGTAGTTATGTTTTCGATTCAAGGAGAAATACTAGACTTTTGTGTTTTGGCAATAGTTAACAGAAGTGATACCTATGGTTATGAAATTACTCAGAAACTTATGGCTACCATTGAGATTTCAGAATCAACACTCTATCCAGTATTGAGAAGGCTTTTAAAAAATGGTCTTTTGGAAAGTTATGATGTCGCTTTTGATGGTAGAAACAGAAGATATTATCGTATAACGGTAGCAGGTCGAGATGTTTTAAATTTTAATAAGGAAAAATGGAATATATATGTTAAGCAGGTAAATCAGATTGTTGGAGGTAATGATGAATAGAAGAACTTTTATGAAAAAACTTATGTCTTATCTAAAAAATATATCTAGTACAGAAAGACAGAATGTTGAGAATTTTTACAATGAAATGTTTGATGAACAAGGAATAGGTCTTGATGATGAAGTTCCTGAAAGTTTTGGAAATCCCAAAAAAATCGCAATGGAAATTTTAGCAGAAGATATTGAAATTGATGAAGAGAGAAATGAAAGAAACGGAAAGAAAAATGGAAGCTTTTGGAAAAAGTTCTCTCTTTTTGGACTTGGAATTTTATCTTTTCCAATATTACCATTATTAGTTCCAATTTTTGTAATCTGTAGTCTTTTCTTGGTATTTTGGATTGCGTATTTGGTTGTGAGATTAATAATTTCTTTGATTACTTTGCCGTTTTCAATTATTTTTAGTTTAGAGTCAGTTCTTGCTTGGGGTGTGAAGATTATAGGATTTATTATTTTATTATATATTTTTGTATGGTTGATAAAAGGACTATATAAAATGTTGATTAATGATATTTCAAAAAATCCAGGTAAATACACTAAAAAATATGTAAGAGTTAAATATCAACCTAGTGAAGATGAAGATTATGAAATTTATGAGGAGGACGAAATGGACTATTCAAATGAAAATATGGATACATTTTTTGATGGTATTAAATATATAGATGTTGACTTAAATGCATTAAATGTAAAATTTGAGAAAAGTGATGACAATCTTGTTAGAGTAAAGGCAAGAAATATAAAGAGAACAAAAATATATTGTAATAAGAATGAAAATAGATTAAAGATTTACAATAAGGGTTTAGTTGGAAAACTTGATAAAAATGGAATTATGATAGATGATGATTTTATCAAGGATTCTTCTCTTATTATTTATATTCCAGATGATATATCAATTTCAGGAGAAATCAATGCTACAAATCTCAAAATCAACGGATTGGAACTTGAAAAATTCGATTTACAAGTAAATGCAGGAAATGTAAATATAAATGATCTTGAAGTTAAAAACTTTGATGTTGAAGTAAATGCAGGAAATGTTAAAGGCGAAGTTGAATACGAAGATATGTTTGAACTTAATGTAAATGCAGGAAATGCTACACTTGATGTTGAAAAAATGTATGGAGAGATTGAATACGAGTATAATGTTGGTATGGGAAGTGTAAGAATTTTTGGGGAATCTTTTATGGGTTTTGGAAAACAAGGAAGAAAAAACAGAAATTCAGATGTTAACATGAAGATTGAATGTCAAGCAGGAAAAGTTACTATAAGATAGCTTGCTAGTTATTTAATTATAAACATATTTATGTTATAATTGTCTTGTTGAAATTTTTATATTAGGAGGAAGGTTATGTTAAATAAAAGTGCATGGTTACAAATTGAAGATGCAGAAAAAGATTTAGTTTTTAGTTTTTCAGAAGACTACAAAAAGTTTTTATCAGTTTCAAAAACTGAAAGACTTGCTTGTTCAGAAATTATCCGTCAAGCTAAAGAACATGGATTTAGAGATTTAGAAGAACTTTTTAAGTCTGGAGAAAAATTCAAAGCAGGAGATAAATTCTATTTAAACCATAAAAATAAATCAGTAGCTTTATTTGTAATGGGAAGTGAACCATTAGAAAATGGATTAAATATTGTTGGAGCACATATTGATAGCCCACGTTTAGATATTAAACAAAATCCTTTGTATGAAGCAAATAATTTAACAAAAATGAAAACTCACTACTATGGTGGAGTTAAATTATATCAATATGCTACAATTCCTCTAGCAATTCATGGAGTTATTTATAATTCAGCTGGAGAAAAAATAGAAGTACACATTGGTGAAGATAAGGATGATCCCGTATTTTGTGTAACAGACTTATTAATTCACTTATCTAAAAATCAATTAGCTAAAACAGCTCGTGAAGCTCTTGTTGGAGAACAAATGAATATTCTTATAGGAAATAT
This sequence comes from Parvimonas pharyngis, assembly GCF_046569675.1. Taxonomy (NCBI): domain Bacteria; kingdom Bacillati; phylum Bacillota; class Tissierellia; order Tissierellales; family Peptoniphilaceae; genus Parvimonas; species Parvimonas pharyngis. Next base: position 230,225 of record NZ_JBKICJ010000003.1, on the reverse strand, counting down.
TCCTTTAAAAGATACTGAAAAAGATGCTGTTAAAGAAAACATTCTAAAATTAATAAAAGAAAAATATAATTTTGAAGAAGAAGATTTCAGAGTTGCTGAACTAGAAATCGTACCTGCTGGAGAAGCTAGAGACTTAGGTCTTGATAGATCAATGGTTATTGGATATGGTCAAGATGATAGAGTTTGTGCTTTCACAACAATGCGTGCTATTTTCGAAATCGAAAATCCAAAGAGAACAGCTTGTGGATTATTCATGGACAAAGAAGAAATTGGCTCAATGGGTAATACAGGTATGGCTTCATATTTCTGGGAAAATACAATGACTGAACTTGTAAATTTAGAAGGAGATTTTTGTCAACTTAAAGTTAATCGTTCATTAAAAAATTCAAAAGTATTATCAGCTGACGTTGCAGCAGGATTAGATCCTGATTTCCCTGATGTTTGTGAATCAATGAATGCAGCTGTAATAGGCTCAGGTATTTCAATTTGCAAATATACTGGAAGTGGTGGAAAATTCGGTTCAAGCGATGCTAATGCTGAATTTTTAGCAGAAGTTAGAAATGTATTTAAAGAACATAATGTTGTATGGCAAACTGCAGAACTTGGTAAAGTTGACCAAGGTGGTGGTGGAACAATCGCATTACTTCTTGCAAAATATGGGGCAGAAGTTTTAGATGCAGGTCCTGCTACATTAAGTATGCACTCACCTTATGAAGTTACAAGTAAAGTAGATATTTATATGAGTTACAAAGCATATAAGGCATTTATGTTATAATAAATTACACCTACAGATAACAATCTAGTAGGTGTTTTTTTATCTCTTAGTATATATTATTTAATAGAATTACGATAGATAAAAAAATCTTTAAATTATTTTGTTAAAATATCTTGACAAGAATTTTTTGTAGAGTTATAATAAGCCTGTAAAAAGAAATAATTCAAAAATTTTATAATTATTATGTAATTATTAAATTTTTATGAGTCATTAATTATATTTTAAAAGGAGGTTTTTTATGAAAGCTGTAGTTGTTAACAAAGAAGGTACTGGTGTTGAAGTAGTTGAGAGAGAAATTAGAAAACCAGGTTATGGAGAAGCTTTAATTGACATTGAATACTGCGGTGTTTGTCATACTGACTTGCATGTTGCAAAAGGTGATTTTGGGAAAGTTCCAGGACGTGTATTAGGACATGAAGGAATTGGTATTGTAAAAGAACTTGGCGAAGGTGTTAAATCCTTAAAAGTTGGAGATAGAGTAAGCGTTGCATGGTTCTTTGAAGGATGTGGATATTGTGAATATTGTAATACTGGAAAAGAAACACTTTGTAGAACTGTTAAAAATGCAGGATATTCTGTTGACGGCGCAATGGCAACACAATGTATCGTAACTGCTGATTATGCTGTTAAAGTTCCTGATGGATTAGATCCAGCTCAAGCAAGTAGTATTACTTGTGCAGGAGTTACTTGCTATGCTGCTATAAAAGCTGCTAAATTAAAACCAGGTCAATGGATTGTTATATACGGTGCAGGTGGTCTTGGAAATCTAGCAGTTCAATATGCTAAAAAAGTTTTTAATGCTCATGTTGTCGCTGTAGATATTAACGACGATAAACTTGCGCTTGCTAAAGAATGTGGAGCTGATATAGTAATCAATGGACTTAAAGAAAATCCAGTTGAAGTAATTAAAGAAAAAACAGGTGGTTGTCATTCAGCAGTTGTTACTGCAGTTTCAAAAGTAGCTTTCAACCAAGCAATTGATTCTGTTAGAGCAGCAGGTATAGTTGTGGCTGTTGGTTTACCTTCAGAAACTATGGATGTATCTATCGTTAAAACTGTTCTTGACGGTATTGAAATTATAGGTTCTCTTGTAGGAACAAGAAAAGACTTAGAAGAAGCTTTCCAATTTGGTGCTGAAGGTTTAGTTGTTCCAGTTGTTAAAAAACGTCCAATAGAAGATGCTCCAGCAATTTTCAAAGAAATGGAAGATGGAGTAATTACAGGACGTATGGTTATTGATATGAAAATGTAAGAAATAAAGAACAAAAAAGAGGCATAAGCCTCTTTTTTTGTACAAATTTTAAAATACAATTAAACATTTGTTTTAGCAATAAATATAATGTATTTACTATATTGCGATATAGCATAATTGTTAAAAATATCAATATGTTTTTACCTTTTTATGAAAACGATGTTCAAAATTTATATAATCTATACTATTTAGGTTTTTAGCTATATTTAAATAATTTTATTGAAATTAAAGAAAATATATGAAAATGATTGAAAAAGTCAAAAAATATTTGTTTTTGTGATTTTAATCACTGACTGAAACTTATGTTGGGTATATACTATTTATATAGAAACCAAAAATATTTACATAATGATGAAAAAATAGAGGAGATGATTTTATGGACGCATGGAGAGGTTTTAAAAAAGGAAACTGGAGTGAAAATATCGACACTAGAGATTTCATTCAATTAAATTATACACCTTACGAAGGAGATGAAAGTTTCTTAGCTGAACCAACAGAAAGAACTAAAAACTTATGGAAAAAAGCTGAAGACTTAATCTTAGAAGAAGTTAGAACAAAAACTGTTAAAGTTGATACTACAAGAGTTTCTGGAATTAATAATTTTCCAGCTGGTTACTTAGATAAAGAAAATGAATTAATCGTTGGGTTTCAAACTGATGAACCAATGAAGAGAATTGTAAATCCTTACGGTGGATATAGAATGGTTACTAATTCTTTAGACGCTTATGGATTAAAGATGGATCCAACAATTGAAAAATATTTCAATCAATTCAGAAAAACTCATAACCAAGGAGTATTTGATGCTTATACTTCTGACATGAGAAAAGCAAGAACTGTTGGTCTTTTAACTGGTCTTCCAGATGCATACGGACGTGGTAGAATCATCGGAGATTACAGAAGAGTTGCTCTTTATGGAATTGACAGATTAAGAGAAGATAAATTAAATGAATACAAAAAATTAGAAAAAGAATTAGCTTCAGAAGATATAATCAGACTAAGAGAAGAACTTTCTGAACAATATAGAGCTTTAGATGAAATGAAGAAAATGGCTATGGAATATGGATATGATATTTCTGTTCCAGCTAAAAATGCTAAAGAAGCTATTCAATGGTTATACTTTGCTTACTTAGCAGCTGTTAAAGAAAATAATGGAGCTGCAATGAGCCTTGGTAGAAATGGCGGATTCTTAGATATCTATATTAAGAGAGATATTGATGAAGGTACATTAACTGAAAGTGAAGCACAAGAATTAATAGATCAATTCGTTATGAAACTTAGAATGATGAGACATTTAAGAACTCCAGAATATGATGAATTATTCGCAGGAGATCCTACTTGGGTTACTGAATCACTAGGTGGTATGGGAGTTGATGGAAGAACATTAGTTACTAAAACTGCTTTTAGAATTTTACACACTTTAACTAATTTAGATTCTTCACCAGAACCAAATATGACAGTTCTTTGGAGTTTAGATTTACCAGAAGGATGGAAAAATTATTGCTCAAAAATGAGTATTCAAACAGGTTCATTACAATATGAAAATGATGATGCAATGAGACCAGTTCATGGAGATGACTATGCAATAGCTTGTTGTGTATCTTCAATGGTAATTGGTAAACAAATGCAATTCTTTGGAGCTAGAGCAAATCTTGCTAAATCACTTCTTTATGCTATTAATGGTGGCGTTGATGAAATGAAGAGAGCAAAAGATGGTTCTTTAATCAAAGTTTTAGATGGAATTGAACCAATCAAAGATGAAGTTTTAGATTTTGACAAAGTTTATGCTAATTACAAATTAGTTTTAGAAAAAGTTGCAAAACTTTATGTAAATACAATGAATACAATTCACTACATGCATGATAAATATGCTTATGAAGCTGGACAAATGGCTCTACACGATACTTTTGTTCATAGATATATGGCTTTTGGTGTAGCAGGTATTTCAATTGTGGCAGACTCATTAAGTGCAATTAAATATGCAAAAGTTAAACCAATAAGAGATGAAAACGGATTAGCTATTGACTTTGAAATTGAAGGAGATTTCCCAACTTACGGAAATGATGATGACAGAGTTGACTCAATTGCAGTAGAAGTTATCGAAGGATTTATGGAAGAACTTAGAAAAACTCCTACTTACAGAAATTCTGAACATACTCTTTCAATCTTAACTATAACTTCAAATGTAGTTTATGGTAAAAAGACAGGAACTACTCCTGACGGAAGAAAGAAAGGTGAACCATTCGCACCGGGTGCTAACCCAATGCATGGAAGGGATAAGACAGGTGCAATTGCATCACTTAACTCAGTAGCAAAAATTCCTTTTGCAGGATGTTGTCAAGATGGTATTTCAAATACATTCTCAATAGTTCCAACAGCATTAGGAAAGAGTGAAGATGAAAGAAAAGTTAATTTAACAAATTTAATGGACGGTTATTTTGAACAATTAGCATTCCATTTAAATGTTAACGTACTTGATAGAGCTACATTAATGGACGCTTATGAACATCCAGAAAAATATCCAAACTTAACAATTCGTGTTTCTGGATATGCAGTTAGATTTAACAGATTAACTAAAGAACAACAAATGGAAGTAATTCACAGAACATTCCATGAAGGTTGTTAATAAGTTGCTAATTAGATAAATAAAACAAAGCAGGTTGTCCTGCTTTGTTTTTTCTACATTATTTTTAAAAAGGTGATTTTATGGTAATAGGCAGGTTGCATTCAATTGAAACAATGGGGCTTGTTGACGGACCGGGCATAAGAACAATTTTCTTTTTACAAGGTTGTCCTTTAAGATGTCTTTACTGTCATAACCCTGATACTCAAGCATTGCAAGGCGGTACTGAGATAACGCCTGACTTTGTGCTGTCTAAAGCTATGAGATACAAAACATATTATAGGGGTAATGGAGGAGTAACTTTTTCAGGGGGAGAACCTCTTTTACAAGGAGAGTTTCTTGCAGAAAGTCTAAAACTATTAAAAGAAAATGGATATAATACTTGTATTGATACTAGTGGTTATGGAAATGAAAAGTATTTTAAGGAAATTTTAGAAAATACAGATACAATTTTACTAGATGTAAAAAGTTTTTCCAATCAAGGTTATATGGAAATGGTAAAACAAAAAATTGATGGTTTTTATAAATTCTTAGAATATATTGATAAGTATTTTAATGGTAAAATCTGGTTTAGACATGTTATGGTTCCTGGTTTTACGGATAATAAGGAATCTATGGATAAACTTGTTGAGATAATTGAACCATATAAGGATAAAATTGGAAGAGTTGAAATATTACCATATCATGTTATGGGTGTTGAAAAATACAAAGAAATCGGAAAAGAATATCAACTTAAAGATGTTCCTGCAATGAATAAAGAAAAAGCAGCTATGCTTGAAAGTTATGTAAGAAGTAAATTAAAATTAATATAATTTTAAAATCACTCAATCGAGTGATTTTTTTACTTGATTTTAATTTATTTTAAGGTTATACTGTTATAGTATAGATAAAAACACGAGGTGATTTTATGAGAATTTTAATTTGTGAAGATGAAATAGATTTGGCAGATGGTCTAAGTACTATTTTAAAAGGAAATAAATATTCTGTTGATGTTGTTTATGACGGAGAAGAAGCTCTTAATTATTTAGAAGCTGAAAATTATGATGCCGTTATTTTAGATATAATGATGCCGAAAGTTGATGGAATCACAGTTTTAAAGACAATTAGAGAAAATGGAAATAGTATTCCAGTAATTATGCTTACAGCAAAATCACAGCTTGATGATAAGATTATTGGACTTGATAGTGGAGCTGATGATTATCTTACTAAGCCATTTGAAGTTAAGGAACTTCTTGCAAGACTTAGAGCGATAACTAGAAGAAAAGACAATGTTACAGATAATGTTTTAACATTTGGAAATATTACTTTGAATAGAACAACTTTTGAATTATCTTCTAAAAAAGAAAGTTTTAAACTTACAAATAAGGAATTTCAAATGTTGGAAATGCTAATGTCAACACCTTCAAATATAATTTCAGCGGATACTTTTATGGATAAAATTTGGGGATATGATTCAGATTCAGATATAAGTGTTGTTTGGGTTTATATCTCATATCTTAGAAAAAAACTTGCAAAAATGGAAGCTGATGTAGAAATAAAAGTAACAAGAAATGTTGGATATTCTTTGGAGGAGATAAATGGAAAATAAACTTAGGAAGAAGTTTATCTATTTTTCAGTTGGTATTATTTCAATTGTAACTATAATAATTATCGGATTTGTAAATTTTGCTATTTTTTATAATTTGAATAGAAATTCAGATGAATTATTAAAAACTTTGGTTGAAAATAATGGTGTTATGCCAAAGATTGCAATGGTTGAAAATAGTGATTATGATCAAAGGGTATTATATTTAAAAAATATTTCAAATAGATTTTTTACAGTTAGAACAGATGTTCAAAAAAATATTATAACTGTTAATACTGATGATGTATTTTTTACAAGTGCCCAAGAAGCGGTTGAATATGCGAAAACTGTTCTATCAAAAGGTCAAAGTAGAGGTTTCTATAAAGGTTTCAAATATTTAATTGAAGATACAGGTAAGGGAAAACTTATTGCCTTTGTAGATGTTGTAAAAGATTATGGTGTTATTTATTCAAACCTAGGAAATAGTATAATTATAGGTATTGTCGTTTTATTTCTTGTTGCATTATTTTCGTTTCTTTTATCTAAAAAAGCTGTTAGACCAATGGTTCAAGCGTATAAAAAACAAAATGCTTTTATTACAGATGCAAGTCATGAACTAAAGACTCCATTGGCAATAATAAAAACGAGTGCAGATGTACTTGAAATGGAAAATGGCGAATGTAAATGGACAGGTAATATACATAAACAGGTAAATAGGTTAAATGAACTTATTGGTAATTTAATTTCACTTACTAAACTTGATGAATCAGATGAATTAGAAAAATTTGAATTTTCTTTTTCTGATATATTAAGTGAATCTGTAACTGATGTTAAAGATTATGCTTTAAGTTTGAATAAGAATATTGTTGCTAATATAGAAAAAGGAATTTCTTTTAAGGGAAATGAAGAATTAATTAGAAAAGTTATAAATATTCTACTGGATAATTCTATTAAATATGCTAAAGAGAATAGTGATATAAATGTTAATCTTTCAAGACAAAATAGGAGAATTGTCTTTACAATTGAAAATGAAGCAGATAATTTAGAAATTAAAAACTATAATGTGCTTTTCGAAAGATTTTACAGATCAGATAGTTCTAGAAATAGTAAAACTGGTGGTTATGGAATAGGGCTATCAATTGCTCAATCAATAGTTTTAAAGCATAGAGGAAGAATTTCAGCAGATAGTTTTGACGGGAAAAAGATTATTTTTTCAGTTAAATTTTAAAAGAATAAAATTAAGTATTTATTAGAGCTATTATTAAATTAATAGCTCTTTTTTATATAATTAAAAAAGTTTTTGATACTTACTTTTCCTTTTTTGATTAAACAAAGGTGTTTTTCTTATACATCATTTTTTATTCAAATATATTTTTTAAGAAAAATATATTTAAGGTTGATTAAAGGTTGCTTAAGTAAAATGTATTTACACAAAAGAATAAAATTATTTTTTGTATAAAATATAAGGAGGAAATATGAGGGCTAATAAATTGGTAGTTGAATTATTTAGTTTAGCAATACTGTCAGGTTCTTTGGTAGCTTGTAGCAAAAATGCAAGTAATTCAAAGCCACAGTCAATGCAAAATATGAAAATAAATACAACAAAGTCAAATTCAAAGTCAAATATTTTTACCGATGATGATTATAATGCGATTGTTGATGAAAAAAATAGTACAGTTTTAGATTTAAATGATATTTATAATTTAAAAGCAGAAAATGTTAGTATATCTGGAAATATAATTACAATCTCTTCGGAAGGAACTTACATTCTAACTGGAGTGCTTGAAGAAGGACAAATTATAGTTAATGCAAAGGATGAAGATAAAGTTAGACTGGTATTAAAAGAAGTTTCCATAACTTCTTCAAAGGGAAGTCCCATTTTAGTAAAAAATGCTAGTAAAACTATAATAACTCTTGCATCAAATACTAATAATAAATTAGAACTAAAGGGTGATTTTGGTAAAGATAAAAATAAGGATTCGGTTATTTTTTCAAATAGTGATTTAAGTTTTAATGGTACAGGTATTTTAAATCTTTTCTCATCTTATGGAAGAGGAATTGTATCTCAAGATAAAGTTGTCTTTGTAGATGGAAAATATGCACTTGAAACTTCAGGCAATTCTGTAACTTCTAAAAATTCTGTAGCAATAGCTGATGGAAAATATTATATCAAAGCAGGAGATAATGGAACTGCTTTAAAAGTTGACGGTGAAGAAAATAAAGGTAGAGTGTATATTCAAAATGGAGATTTTGATATTTTTGCCGGAAAAGATGGAATTAATTCAAATTCCAATATTACTATAAATAACGGTAATATAAATATAAAAAGTAAAGATAATGGTATTGAAAGTGAAAACATAGACATAAGAGGCGGAAACACAAGAGTTGTTTCGAAAGATGATGGGGTTTTAGCTAGTAGCAAAGAAGATACCAAAACAGACACTTTATATATAAGAATTAATGGTGGAAAAGTTAATGTCTATTCTGAAAAAAATGGACTAAATTCAAAGGGAGACATCTCTATTGAAGGTGGAGAAACTTTTGTTGAAGGTTCAAATAATGAATATTCAGCAATTAGATATGAAGGCAATGCAAAAATAACAGGTGGAACATTTGTTGGAATTGGTGGTGAGTCAAAAATTAAATCTTTTGGAGATTTATCAACTCAAGGAAGTGTTTTACTATATTTTCCTGAAAGCACCAAAGAAAATTTAAAATTAATAGATGATTTTGGAAGAACCTTAATTGAATATAAGCCAACTTCTGAATATAAAAGTGTTATATTAAGTACAAAAGATTTTAGACTAAATAAAAGATATAAATTAGTGGCAGGAGATCAGACTTTGGATGTTTTCTTAGACAAATTAAATTATAAATCTGCCAAAGTTAATGAAAAATAATAGACTAAAAAATAACTGATGATTTAAAAAAAGCTGTGATTACTCACAGCTTTTATTTTTATCTAATATATGAAACAATTTCTCTTTCTTCAATTTTTACCATTCCAAGAGATTTATAAAATTCATTATCTCTAATATCATGAATATCCGTAAAAAGACAAAAAGATCTTACGTCTTTATATTTTTCAGAAACTGCTTTAAACAGATTTGTTCCAATTCCCTGTCTGTAATAGTCGGAATCTACAATCAAATCTTGAACAATAACTATATGCTCGCCATCTCCTAAACAACGAATAAAACCAATTAATTTATTTTGTTCAAAAGCACCTAAAAGATAAATTGAATTTTTAAAAGCTCTTTTTAGTTTTTCGTCATCTTTTAGATATGCCAACCAATTTGCTGATTTATAAATTCTCTTAATATCTTCTAAATATTCATTAAAATCGAATTTTCTTAATTCCATAAATCCTCCTAAATTTCTAAAAGCAATTTAATTCCCTCTCTTAGTTTTTCGTCACTAAGTGTTGCAAAACCTAATAAAATTGATGGAATTTCTCTTTTTGTTCCGTATGAGCTAAGTCCATATACCTTTATCTTTTTTTCTTTTGCTTTTTTTACAATATCTTCTTCATTATAATATTTTGGATACTCTAAAACTAAATGAAGTCCAGCATCTGCACCTCTTATTGTAATATCTTTTCTTTCACTTAGCATATCCATTAATAATTGTCTTTTTTTGGAATAAATTTTTCTCATTCTGTTTAAATGTTTCTCAAATTCTCCAGACTCTATAAAAGTTGTTAGCATTTTTTGAACCATAATTGAAACAGGACAGATAAAATATTTAAAAATCTTATTATATTTTTCGACTAAATCAAAAGGTAAAACCATAAAACTTACTCTGAAGCTAGGAGAAATTGACTTAGAAAAAGAGCCAATATATATTACTTTATCATTGATATCAATTGATTTTAAAGCGGGGACAGGCCTTTTTGAATATTTGAACTCACTATCATAATCATCTTCTATTATGTATTTTATCTTTTTCATATTTAAAAGCTCAACTCGTCTTTGCATATTCATTATAACACCAGTTGGAAACTGATGTGCAGGTGTTAGAACACAAAAATCTGAGTCTGATTTTTTCAATTTTTTTAAATCCATTCCATTTTCATCAACAGAAATAAGATTATACTTAATATCATTTGTATCCATTATATTTGAAAGCATACTATAACCTGGATCTTCAATTCCAAATTTTCCAGAAATTAATTTGAAAATAATTTGAAAAAGGTATTCTGAACCACTTGAAATAACAATTTGAGAAGCGTCAGTCCTAAAACCTCTTGATTTGTTTAGATATTCAGCTATTTGAATTCTAAGAGGAAGATATCCTTGATATTCAACTTTTTCTAATACGTCTTTATTATCAAAAATATTTGAAGAGATTTTTTTAAATATCTTGTAAGGAAATTCCTCGCTTACACCACTATATGAAAAGTCATAGTCTATATTTTCATTTTCTGTTTTTATATAAATTGGTTTATTATCTAAAATATAAAGCTCTCCAACATCCGAAACAAAAAATCCCTGTCTTTCTTTAGAGTAAATAAAGCCTTCTTCTATTAGTTTTGAATAGGCATTATCCACAGTGTTTAATGAAATTTTATATTCCTTTGCTAAATTTCTCTTACTTGGAAGCTTTGTATGAGCTTTATAAGTTCCGTTTATTATTTCAGTTTTAAAATATTCATAAATCTGAATATAGAGAACTCCATTATTTAATATTAACATTCTGGCACCATAAAAAAAGATTATTTTGATACTACAAATAGTATCAATAAATGTATTATACTATATTTGAACAAAATAATCAAAGGAGTGTTTTATATGGAAAACAAACTAACTATAAAGAAAATAACACTAATAGGAGTAATGGCAGCATTAGTATTTGTCGCATCACAAATCCAAATTCGTATACCTCTTGGAGGAAGTGAAACTAGAATTCATATCGGAAATGGATTTTGCCTATTATGTGGTTTAATATTAGGACCAGTAACAGGTGGACTTGCAGCAGGTTTTGGCTCAGCACTTTTTGACCTTTTTGATCCTGTTTATTTACCTTCTGCACCATTTACATTTGCATTCAAATTTTTAATGGCTTTCATCTGTGGAAAAATTGCTTATTCACAAGGAGCTAAAGCTGAAAATTTAAATAAAAATTTAATAGGCTCAATAGTAGGAGCTTTTACTTATGTAATTTTATATCTTTCAAAGAGTTATATTACTGATATTTATGTTAAGGGCTTACCTCAAGCTGGAGCAATTGCAAAAGGACTACAAAGACTTGGTGCTTCAACAACAAATGCTATCGCAGGAGTTGTAATAGCTATTGTTTTAACAAAAGCATTACAACCAATTTTAAAGAAGGTTTTAAGATAGATGAAAATTTTAGTTCTAAATGACTATTGTTGTGTTGGAAACTGTGCTTTAAAAGTTAATATTTCAGTTCTCACACAAAATGGACATGAAGTATTTGGAGTTCCAACAAAAATATTTTCTTCAAATATGAGCTATAAAAATTATATTAGCTTTGATATGCCAAATTTTTCAGAAATAACAAAAAAAGTTTTTGAGATTAAAGATGTTGATGCAATCTATATTGGATTTATTGACAATAGAGAATATTATAATTTTATAAAAGAAATTTTGCAAAATTTTAAAGGAAAAGTAATTTTAGATCCAATACTTGGAGATAATGGAGTGAAATATTCAGGAACAAAAGTTGAACAAATTGAATTTTACAAAGAATTTTTAAAATATACAGATGTAGTAACTCCAAACCTTACAGAAGCAATTTTGCTTACAGATTACAATAAAAACTTTTCTGAAATTAAAAGAGAAGATGTAGAAGAAATAGCGAAAAAAATAAAAAAAATTGGTTCAAAACAAGTTTTAATTAAAAGTTTTGAAGAAAATAACAAGCTAAATACATTTTATCTTTCAGAAAAAAATTCAAAATGGTTTGAAAAAGATAAGATTGAAATAAAGATTTCTGGAACTGGAGATGCTTTATCATCTCTTGTAACAAATGAGTTATTGAAAGATGAAAATTTAGAAAAATCAATTGATAAAATTCAAGATTTATTATATGAAAATATAAAAAATCAAGAAAAATTTGATGGCTTAAATGAAATACAATTAGAAAACTTTAAAATAGGCTTATAGCCTATTTTTTATTGTGAAAAAACGAAATGACGAATAAGACAAATACCTTTATTTAAGAGCAAGACGTTAAAAGTAAACAAACTTCAAATTTTAAAAGAAATATTTTGAAGAATATAAATGGTATCAAAAAATTATTGAAAATTTTATATTAAAAAAAAATACTTCACGTCATAGCACAATGTAGAGAAAAGCCTCAAACACGTCATCTTGAGCGTAGTGAATCTAGCCCTAACTTTGATTACTTGTAAACAAAAGTAGGTCTGACGGGTTAATTGTATCTTAAGATTCAAAGACTCTGGAAATCTCCTAAGCACCATAATTTTTAAACAATTTAATAAGATTATCAAGGACAATTGAACTAAATTAAAAGTATTTTGCAATTAAATTATCATACTTCTTTTTGATTATGATTATTTATTTTAATTAAAGGGTATATTCAAAATAATATAGATAGGAGAGAGAACTATGAAAAAGAAAATTATTGCACTTGGTGCAGTACTTGTATTAGTTATTGGTCTTTTTGTTTTCAAAAATTTCTTTGTAAAAAATAAAGATGAAAACACAAGCAATAATGCAGTTACTGAAAACCAAAATAAAAATACAGATTCTAAAAAAGAATCAAGTACAAATAATGACTCTAGCAAAAAAGAAGAAACAAAAAATGAGTCTAAGTCAAATGAAAAACTTACTTTGGAAAGTTTAAAAAGTCAAAAGAAAGTAATGATTTTAGATTTTAGCCAAGATGGTTGACATGCTTGTGCTATACAGCATAAGGTTTTGGAAAAACTAAGAGAAGAATATAAAGATAGAGTAATTATACAAACTATTAATATTAGAAAAGAAATGGACTTTACGTCACAATTCCCTATAAGAGTAACACCTACATTATTTTACTTTAATGCAGATGGAACACCATTTAAAAGCCCAGAAGAATTAGAATCAAGAATTAACTATGTTGCTTATGAAGATAAAAAATCTGGAGAATTAAAATTCGGTGGTTCAGAGGGAGTTGTTCAATACGAAGATTTAAAGGCAGTTATTGAGGAGATGTTAAAAAATGCTAAATAATTTAGAGAGCTTAATAGGTGATGGTTTAAAATCATTTAGTATCTTTGCTCCAATTTTAGCTTTACTTGGAGGGATACTTACTTCTATTTCACCATGCTCACTTGCTTCAATTCCATTAGTTATTGGATATATGACTGGCACAAAAGAAGATGATACAAAAAGAGCTTTTAAAACTTCCGTTGTATTTGCAATCGGTATGGCTATAACTTATACAACACTTGGAGTTTTAGCGGCATTGTTAAGTAAAATTTTCAATCAATCAGGACAATTTTGGAATTTATTTCTAGGAACTGTAATGATTTTAATGGCATTACAAACTTGGGAAGTAATAAATGTAATTCCAAGTAAAATTTTGACAAATAAAAGTAAAAAGACAGGCTATGTAGGAGCTTTGATCGTTGGAATAATGGCAGGATTATTTTCTAGCCCTTGTTCAACACCAATTTTAGTTGCTTTACTTGCAATTGTTGCTTCAAAAGGAAGTTTGCTTTGGGGAGTGTTATTATTCTTATTATATTCAATAGGAAATAGTATTTTAGTTATTGTTGCAGGAACAAGTACAGGATTTGTTGGTAAAGTGATGTCAAATAAATCTTATGGAAAAATTTCTGATATAGTAAAAATTGTTTTTGGAATAATTATTTTACTAATCGGATTATATTTACTATATCTTGGATTTTAATAAAAATTTTAAGGAGAACATTAGATATGTTCTCCTTTTTATTTTTAAAAGTGCTATAATTATATATGAAAATAGATACAATTAATGAAATAAGGAATGAGTAAGAATAATTTACTAATTGGAAAAGCAGAGAATGAAAAAATAATTTCAGGAGATATGTTTACTCTTGAATGGATAAAAGAAATTGATACTAAGTTACTAACTATGATTGCAGTTTCTGGAGTTTATCAATATTTTTATAAAGAAAAAATTGTGGAAATGATTAAAAAATGAAATCTTTTCTTCCTAAAGGGGAGTTGATCTTTGATGCGACTAACACAAAAGGACTTAAAATTGCAAATAGATATGTTAAGAAAACTGGTAATGTAAATGCACAAATGTATTTTAGTATAGATAATGTAACTGAGTTTACAAAGCTAACAGATACAAAATTAATAGATGTTCAAGGCTTTTTTGCTAGAGCATTGAAAATCTGTTCAAATGCAAAAATAATAACTAAACTATTTATGTATTTTTCAGATAAGTGGAATAGGACAAAGGTTATTCATTTGAAATTAAATTAATGGAGAAGTTATGGACAAGTTTATTATTTTAGGGATATTAATTTTACTTGGATTAGTATTTTTATATTTAATGTTTAATCCGCCAAAAAGAAAAAAATATAATTTAAAAAGGTTAACTTTTAATAATGAAAATAATTTTTCTTGTAAAACTCTTGGAAACGAGCTGTTTATAGCAAAAAGTAGTAGAAAGTTTATATTACCAACAGAATTTGACCTATGGACTGAGATTGTTCTTTTTGAAAACGGCATTGTATTTAAAATAAATAATAAGGAAAAGAAGTTATATTTTTCTGAAATAAATGAGATAGAGCCAATACTGATTAATTCATTTTTTGTAAAGGGTAAATATTTTGGGTATATATTTAATTGTAAAGGTGATAGTATTATTGTAAAAAGTAATGATATAAAAGATTTAGAGTTATTTATGGAAAAACTTTTTGAACTTTTTCCTAAAGAAATGATAGAAAAAGTACAATAATATGATTTATTAAGTAAGAACAACTAATAAGTTTGCTTTAACTATTAGTAGAAAAGAATAAGTAATTTAAAATTTATTAAAAAATTTGAATTTTTTAATAAAAAGTATAAGGAGGAATTCAAAATGAAAAAACAAATTAAAACAACACATGCTATTTTCCCTATGCCAGTATTAATGGTATCTACTTTTAATGAAGATGGTACAGTTGATGTGATGAATGCAGCTTGGGGAACTATGGTTTCTTATGATATGGTAGCTTTAAATTTAAGTGAAGGTCATAAAACTGTAGAAAACATAAAGAAACGTAAAGGATTCGTCATTCATATAGCTGATGCAAAACATGTGGTTGAAGCAGATTGGTTTGGTGTAGTTAGTGGAAAAGAAGAAAAAGATAAGTTTGCAAAGTCAGGTATGACTTTTACAAAATCAGAAATTGTGGATGCTCCTATTATCAATGAATTTCCAATTGCAATAGAATGTGAATTCGTAGAATATCAAAGCGATACTACTGGTCTTGGAGTTATTGGAAAAGTAGTTAGAACTTCCGTTGAAGAAGCAAATTTAAAGGGAGATAAGGTGGATATTGACTCACTAGAAGCAATTGCTTTTGATCCTTATACAAATGGTTATTATAAAGTAAGTGGAAGAGTTGGCGAAGCATATAAAGATGGATTAAAACTTAGATAAATCTTTTTGCCAATATAAAATAATAAATTACAGTAAATTAAGAAACAGTAAATTGAAAAATATTTACTGTTTTTTTTCTTTCAAATTCTATAATATGACAATTAATGTCAGGTTGTGATATAATAGTCATAGGTGATGTTAAGAAATGAGAGATAGTAGATTATTTAGAATATTATATTATGTTTTGGAAAAGGGAAAAGTTACAGCAAATGAACTTTCTGAAAAATTTGAAGTATAAGTGATATGTATTCAGGTGGATTTTATCCATTTCCAGATAAAGAAACACTTTGGGCTTGGTGGGCAAGACATATATATTTTAATAGATATATAGAACCTGCAAAACCAGTTTATAGAGATTTACTTTCTATTGTAAAAGATAAAGAATATTTTGTTATAACAACAAATGTAGATCATCAATTCCAAAGAGCAGGTTTTGATAAAAAAAGACTTTTTTATACTCAAGGTGATTATGGCTTATTCCAAAGTGTAAATCCACAAAACCAAAATACTTATGATAATGAAGATTGGGTTATTAAAGCCATCGAAGCTCAAGGTTTTAAGAAAAATTCAGAAGGTATTTTTGAAGTTCCGAAAAATAATGAGATTTCAATGAAAATTCCGACTGAGTTAATTCCAAAATGTCCCGATGATTCGGATGTAACTATGAATCTTCGTGTGGATAGTTATTTTGTAGAGGATGAAGGTTGGCATAGAGCATCTAAAGCATATTCTGATTTTCTTGAAAAATATAAAGATAAACATATACTCTTTTTAGAATTAGGAGTTGGAAATAACACACCAGTAATTATAAAATATCCTTTCTGGCAAATGACAATGGAAAATAAAAATGCAGTATATGCTTGTATTAACTATAACGAAGCATTCTGTCCAACCCAAATAAAAGATAGAAGTATTTGCATTGACGGTGATATTGGAGATGTGTTAAAGAAAATTATGAAATAAAAAGAATACTCAAAAGAGTATTCTTTTTTTTGTTGATGTATCTTCGATACATTCACTTATTCTTGTAAACAAGAATAAGTATGAGATTTCTCGACTTCGCTCAAGATGACGTATAAGGAAGAATCTTCGCTTAGGAGCTTAACGTTAAAAGTAAATAAGCATCAAATTTCAAAAGAAATATTTAAAAAAATATAAAAGGTATCAAAAAAATTATTGAAAATTTTATATAAAAATAAAATAAATCACGTCATAGCAAAAAGCAAAGTAAATCCCCCAACACGTCATCTCGACTGGAGCAACGCGAAATGGAGAGATCTTCTAAAGCACCCTGCCATTAAATTTATTAAAAATAAAAAAATTTTTTCATTTCATAAATATTTCATTTTCATTTCATAAACATTTCATAAATCCAGTTTAAAATATCTTTTGTGAAGAAAATCATTGTAATAAGAGGGGAGCGAAATAAGATAGTGGTTAAAAATGCGATAGCATATGTTTTAAGAAAAAAGAATAGAACATTAATTGTTTTTATTATTTTAACAGTTGTACTTTCTTGTTTATATGCTTGTTTAAATATACTAAAATCTGGAACTAGCATGGAGAAGTCTTTATACAAATCATCGAATTCTTCTTCATCTATAACTAGAAAAGATAGCAATGGTTATTTTGATAGAAATGAATTTAAAAAAATTGATGATATTAAAGAAATTGCAGAAACTATTAATCATTATGAGGGATTGGCTAGATTACATAATGCAAATGTTGTTGAAAGTGGTCAACAAGTTACTAGAGATGATATTCCAAATGAACTTAAAAATATTGTTGCAATTCAATCTACAAGTAATGTAAAAAGAGATGTTTTGTTTAGTAGTGGAGTGTTTTCTATTAAAGAGGGAAGAAATTTAGAAAAAAATGATAAGTTTAAAATTTTAGTTCATGAAGAATTTGCAGAACATAACAATTTAAAACTTGGTGATAAAGTTAGTTTAGAATTTGTTAATACAAATGAAATGTCTAAAAGCAATAAAAAAACTGAATTTGAAATAGTTGGTATTTTTACTGGAAAGAAACAGGAAAATCAAACAGGCTTGTCTTCTGATTTAAGTGAAAATATGATGTTTACTGATTATGATTCGGCACAAAAGGCTTTGAATATTGAAGGAAAAGAACTTGTAAATAAGATAACATTTTTTACAGATACTCCTGAAAAAATGGAAGATGCTATAAATAAGGTTAAGGAACTTAATATTAATTGGAGCAATTACACTGTTGATAAAGACTCAAATGCTTTTAAGGAAGTGTTAGAATCTTTAAGTGGTGTTAAGCATATTATTAAAATAATGACTTATTCAATAATGATTGGTGGCTCGGTAGTTCTTTCACTGATTTTGATTTTATGGCTAAGAGAAAGAATATATGAAATTGGAATATTGTTATCTATTGGAGTAAATAAATTTAAAATAATTACTCAATTTATTTTAGAATTAGTTTTTATCTCTATTCCTGCAATTGTAGTTTCTTTAATAACTGGAAATATAGTTGTAAATCAAATTATTGGTGGGTTGATTAGTTCGGAAGATACTGCATCAATTCCTTCAAGTTTTGCAAGTAGTGGATTTAGTGTAGAAAATTTAATAACTTTTGTTCAAAGTTATGGAATTTTATTGTTAATTATTGTTTTATCGGTAGTTTTCGCATCAGGTTTAATTTTAATAAAAAAACCAAAAGAAATATTATCACAAATTAGCTAGGAGGAAGTAATGAATACTTTAGAAATAAAAAATGTAACATATAGTTATGCGAATTCAAAAGAAAAAGTTTTATCTTTAATAAATCAAAGCTTTGAGCTTGGAAAATTCTATGCAATTATTGGAAAGTCTGGAACAGGAAAGTCAACATTACTTTCATTAATGGCTGGTCTTGATAAACCAAATAGTGGAGAAATTTTATTTAATAATGAAAATATAGAAAAAACAGGTTATAGTAACCATAGAAAAAACAATATTTCTCTTGTTTTTCAAAACTATAATCTAATTGATTATTTATCACCATTAGAAAATATTAGACTTGTAAATAGTAAGGCGTCTGAAGATATTTTACTTGAATTGGGACTTGATAGAAGTCAAACAAGAAGAAATGTTATGAAACTTTCTGGTGGGCAACAACAAAGAGTTGCCATTGCAAGAGCTTTAGTATCAGAAGCACCTGTTATTTTAGCTGATGAACCTACTGGAAATTTAGATGAAGCAACAGCTGGAGAAATAATAGATGTATTGAAAAAGCTTGCTAAAGAGAGAAATAAATGTGTAATAGTTGTAACTCATAGCAAGGAAGTTGCAAGTGCAGCTGATATTATACTAGAACTTAATAACAAAAAGTTAAAAGAAGTTAAGAAAAGTAATTAGGAGGTAAACCATGTTAAAAAATGCTTTTGCATATGTAACTAGAAAGAGTTTAAAATCTTTAATTATATTATTAGTTATCTTATCTATGTCAACTCTTAGCTTGATTAGTTTGTCAATAAAAGATGCTACAAATAAGGCCTCAGAAGAAACTTTTGGAAATATTACAAATAGTTTTACAATGGAGATTAATAGAAGAGTAAATCAAGGTACACCAAGAGGTGGTGGTAATGTAAGAGGTCAAGATATTAAAAAAATCGTTGATTCGGGATATGTTGATAATTATGTTAAAAGAATAAATAGTGTTGCTGATTTAGATGATAATTTAAGTATCGTAGAAGCGCCTGGAACAGAAGCTAATCAATCTGCTGAAAGGGCGAAAAATTTCAAAAGAACGGTAATGCTAACTGGTGTTAATAATTCAACAAAAGAAACAAAATTTGTTTCAGGTGTATATAAACTAGTTGAAGGGGAACATTTAAATAGCGAAGATAAAAATAAAATATTAATGCATAAAGACTTAGCTGCAAAAAACAATTTAAAAATTGGGGATAAGATTAAATTAAAATCTAATATCTATGATGCAGATAATGAAAAGGGTGCAAATGAAACTGTAGAAGTAGAAATCAAAGGACTTTTTGATGGACATAATAAAGGTGGAGTAACTTACTCACAAGAACTTTATGAAAATACAATAATTACAGATATTCATACTGCAGCGAAAGTATATGGAAATACAGAAGATACAGCAACATACCAAGATGCTACATTCTTTGTAAAAGGAAATAAAAATTTAGATGATGTTATAAAAGACCTTAAGAAATTAGATATAAATTGGAGAGCATATAATTTAATTAAGAGTTCTTCAAACTTCCCTGCATTGCAAAAATCAATATCAGGTATTTATGCAATTGCAAATCAACTGTTTGCAGGATCCTTAATATTTGCAGGCATAGTAGTTACTTTACTATTATTCTTGTGGATGAATGCCAGAAAGAAAGAAATAGCAGTACTATTATCAATAGGTATGTCTAAAACAAAAATATTTGGACAATTTGCTATTGAATTAATTTTAGTTACAATACCAGCATTTATTGGTTCATATTTCTTGGCCGGATATACAGGAAAAATTCTTGGAAATAGTATTTTAAAAAGAGTTACCGGAAGTATTGCGAAACAAATTGCAAAACAATCAACTTCAACTAAATTGGGAGGAGGGGCTGAAGTTGATGGATTTAATAAGACACTTACTAGCTTGAATGTTACTATTAATCCGAAATCCCTTCTTTATGTAGTATTATTCATGTCATTAATACTTGTAATCGCGTTAGCAATATCTTCATTAAATATATTACGAAAGAAACCAAAAGATCTATTGATAGACACTAAATAGTTTAATTGGACGATTTCATAATATTATTTTCCGTAAAAATTATCGATGTTTTCATCGATAATTTTTATTTTATATGGTATACTTATTATAGTTATTTATTTTAAAAAGGAGGATCTATGAGAATACTTGTTGTCGAAGATGATCAAATTATCAGAGAAGGAATTTCTGAATACTTATCTGAATTCGGCTATGATATTGTTCAAGCAAAAGATGGACAGGAAGCCTTGTTAAATTTTGATAGATATGAAATTAATCTAGTAATCTTAGATATTCAAATTCCGTTTTTAAACGGATTAGAGGTTTTAAAAGAAATCAGGAAAAAAAGTGAACTTCCGGTTCTAATGCTAACAGCTTTTAATGATGAGGAATACAAGATAAATGCTTTTTCAAGTTTAGCTGATGGATATATGGAAAAACCATTTTCATTGCCAGTTTTAAAGGTTAGAATAGATTCTTTAATAAAAAGACATTTCGGAAATCATAAAAAATTTGAATATAATAATGCAGAAGTAGATTTTACAAGCTATTCAGCAAAATTTAACGGAGAAGATGTTGATATTAATGCAAAAGAACTTGAAATCTTAAAATATTTATTAGAAAATGAAGGGCAAGCTCTTACTAGAACACAGATAATAGATAATGTTTGGAAAGAGACAGATGAAATTCCTTTTGATAGAGTAATTGATGTCTATATAAAGGAGTTAAGAAAGAAACTAGGCTTAGATTGTATAGTAACAATCAGAAATGTTGGATATAAATTGGAGAGAAAATGAAGAATTTAAAGATATTTCCAAAAATGTTCTTACAAACTTTTGGAATTCTTGGAACAGTAATTATTTTAATACATTTGTTAGTATTTTTTATTTTTCCAAGAACTTATTTAGAGACTAGAAAGCAAGAACTTTATTCAAAAGCTGATGAAATTTCTAAGAATGTTAAAGGACAGGATTTGAATTTTGTCGAACAGTCTTTAGAATTTTATTCAAAAAGCAGTGATATAAAAGTCTTTATAAAGGGACAAAATAGAGAAAATGAAGTTAAGATTGGTGATGACATCAATATTGACTTAAAAAGTGAAAATAATTCCTTAATAATTGAAGAAAGGGAAGTCGAATTAAAAAATGGCGAAAAAATCTCGATTCAATTTATTTCTACTGCTGATATGAATAAAGATGCAAAAGAATTGAGTTTTAAATTCTTGCCATATTCATTGTCTATTTCATTTCTATTTTCAATTATAGTTTCGCTTATCTATGCAAAGGCGATAACAAACAATATAAAAGAAATAAAAAATGTTACTAAAAAAATGATGAAATTAGATAGAGATGCATATTTGAAGATTAAATCAACAAATGAAGTTGGAGAATTAAAGGAACATATTAATAATTTATATAGCACTCTATTAGAATTAATTGACGATTTAGAAATAAAAAATGAAGAGATAATTAAATTAGAAAAGTTGAAATACGACTTTTTTAGAGGTTCATCACATGAGTTAAAAACTCCACTTGCAAGTTTGAAAATAATATTAGAAAATATGAAATACAATATTGGAAAATACAAGGACAGAGACTTATATATAGGAAATTGTATTGATATAGTTGACAATCTTACAAGAAGTATCTCACAGATGTTATCTGTTTCATCTTTTGAACATTTGAAAAATGATGAAGAAATAATAGTTGTAAATGATATATTAGAAGATGTGCTTAAACAGTATAAATTACTTGCAAATCAAAAGAATATAGAGATAAAAAATGAATTAAGTACAGAAAAAATCTATATAGGAATAACTGCACTAAAAATCGTACTATCTAATTTGATAAACAATGCTGTAAAATACTCTGACGAAGGTGGAGTAATCAACATTGGAACTAAAGATGATTGGCTTTATATTGAAAATTCATACAAGGACAATGAAGACTTAGATATTAATAAAATATTTGAAATAAATTTCAGTCTAAATAAAGAAAATAGCAATGGTTTAGGCTTGTATATCGTGAAAAATATTCTATTTAACTACGGAATAAAATACAAAGTAGAGAAAAGTGAAATAGGAATTGTATTTTTAATAGAGCTGTCAGGCAATATGGATAAATAAATTTTTGATTTTATATTTATATTATTATAAGTCTATTTGCTTATAACGTCTAGCTACTAATCGAAGATATCTCTTTATACGTCATCTTGAGCGAAGTGAAACGTTGACAATCTAGCCCTAACTTAGATTATTTACTTGTAAATAATCTATAGTAGGTCTGACGCAAAGATTGTCCAAATCTTTGATTTGGATACAATCGACTGTGAAGATCTCATACTTTTGATTGTGAACAATCAAAAGTAAAATGTATCGTAGATACATCAACTACCTAAACAGTAAAATTATTTTTTAAAAAATTATGAATATAAACTTTACACAAAAAAGCAGACATTTTAGTCTGCTTTTTTATTGTGCGTATGTTTCGTTTATATTTTCATCATGTTGTTTTAATAATTTTTTTCTTATTACTAAATAGCAACAGATATGTGCTGTGGTTGTCAATGCCCATGAAATCGGATATGAAATATAAAGTGATTCTTGAGTTCTATATATTTGGAAAATTGAAAATATCCAAATAATTCTAAATAGGCAAGCTCCTGTCAATGAAACAATCATTGGCAAAATAGAATAGCCCATACCTCTTAGAGATCCAACTGTTACGTCCATAAGTCCACATAGTAGGTAAGTAGCTGAAACAATTTTCATTCTATTAAGTCCATACATAATAACTTCTGGATTGTCGGTGAATATTCCAAGTAGGATATTTCCTAAAGAGTATGCTCCAACACCCATTACAAATCCTACTACTGTAACAATTCCAAGACCTTGTAAAAGTATTTTATCTATTCTATGATATTTTTTTGCACCCATATTTTGACTTGTAAAGCTTAGAGTGGATTGGTAAATTGCATTCATTGACATATATACAAAACTTTCAATATTAATAGCTGCTGTATTTCCCGCTATTACAAGGCTTCCAAATGTATTTATTGAAGATTGAATTAATACATTTGATATACTAAATATGATACCTTGAAGACCAGCAGGAAGTCCTATTCTTAAAATATTTTTAACTTTATCTCTTTGTAATCTAATTTTTTTAAAATCTAAATGCATATATCCAACACTGTTTTTCAAAAAATTAATTAGCATAAATGCTGATACATATTGAGAAATTATTGTTGCAATAGCAACACCTGCAACACTCATATCTAATACTATAACGAAAAATAAATTTAATATTACATTTAAAATTCCTGATACAATTAAAAAGTAAAGTGGTCTTTTTGTATCTCCGATTGCTCTTAAAAGGGCAGCACCGAAATTATAAATTGCTCCAGCGGGGCTTCCCAAGAAGATTATTTTCATATAAAGTGCTGATAAGTCAATGATTTCATCAGGAGTTCCCATAAGATGTAGCATTGGCTTTGAAACTAAAATACCAACAAAAAGTAAAATAGTTCCAGAAATAAGAGCAAGACCAATTGCGTTATGAACAGTGTCTGATGCATTATCATAATCTCTTGCACCACAATATTTTCCCATAACAACACTTATTCCCATTGAAATTCCAATTAACAAACTAATAAGTAAATTAATTAGAGATGAAGTAGCCCCAACTCCTGCAAGTGCAGTACTTCCGGAAAAACGACCAACAACTATTATATCTATTGTATTAAAAAGTAATTGAAAAACACTTGTAAAAATAATAGGAATTGAGAATAGTATCATTTTTTTTAAGGTTTTTCCATTTATCATATCAACTTCATTGCTTTTTACCATTATATCCTCCCAAAAAATTAAAATAACATTATATTTAAAAATAATATCACATATTCAAAAGTTTTGCAATGAAAAAAAATAAGCAAAATTAATTTTTTAGTTTATTATGAATAAAGCATGGTATTAATAAGGTAAATAGATATAATTAAAATATTAGTTTGTTTAGTATTATAATTTATTTTTAAATATAAATTAGAGGAGGTTAATTTATGATTTGGTCACTTATAGTTGGAGGGTTAATAGGTTTTATAGCTGGAGGAATAACAAGAAAAGGTGGAGCCATGGGAATAATCGCTAATATAATAGCAGGATTGTTAGGGTCATACGTTGGACAAGCAGTATTTGGAACATGGGGTCCTGACTTAGCTGGTATGGCAATAGTTCCATCTGTATTAGGAGCAGTAATTGTTATTGCTGTAGTATCATTTTTCTTTGGTAAAAAAGAATAATTTATAGAATATTTTAAAAAGTATATCTATAAGATTATTGATGAGTATATTTTTATTGAAAAAAATAAAGATGAAAAATACGAAAAATTCTTGAAAAATCATATTTGTTCTACTTTTGTTGAAACAGTAAAATGGTGGATAGGTAATAAAATGGAGGAGAGTCCAGAAGAAATTTCAGATTATTTCTTTAGAGTTATCGATCCAGTAATCTAAATATTAAAATAAAAAAAGTGTAGATTTTATCTACACTTTTTAAGTTGAATTGTTATGACTTATAAGTCTTAGAATGCAGGAACAACAGCTCCGTTGTAAGTTTTGTTTATAAATTCTTTAACTTTTTCGCTTTGTAATGCTTTTAAAACTTTTTTATAAGTTTCGTTGTTTTCATCACCAGTTCTAACTGCTAAGAAGTTTGCATATGGTGAATCTTTTCCTTCTATTAATTTTGCATCTTTAGTAGGGTTAAGACCAGCTTCAATTGCATAGTTTCCGTTAATTACAGCACCATCAAAATCTTTGATAACTCTTGGTAATTGAGCAGCTTCAACTTCTGTAAATTGAATGTTCTTTGGATTTTCAGCTATATCTTTAACACTTGATAAAATGTTAGTGTTGTCTTTTAATTTAATGATTCCGTTTTTATCAAGTAAGATTAATGCTCTTGCTCCGTTTGATGGGTCATTTGGAATTGCAATTTTAGCGCCATCTTTAATTTCAGATTGTCCATTTAAGTATAATCCCATTGGTTCAACGTGAACATTTCCAAGTGGTGAAATTTTAGTTCCTTTTTCTTCATTGAATTTGTCTAAATATGGTTTATGTTGGAAGAAGTTAATATCTAATTCTTTTCCATCTAACGCTAAGTTAGGTTGAACATAATCAGTGAAAGTAACAATTTCAAGTTTAATTCCTTCTTTTTCTAAATCTTCTTTAACTAATTCAACTAATTTTTGATGAGGTTCTGGTGATACACCAATTTTTACAACCTTAGTTTCTACTTTTTTTTCTTCTTTCTTTTCTGAAGATTTGTTATCTGAGCTCTTTGCTCCACATGCTGTTGTTAAAACAACAACTAAGCCTAATGCTAATGCTAATAATTTCTTTTTCATATTTTTTTCTCTCTCCTATATACTTATTTTTTTGTTAATTCTTTTGGAAATATAATTTCCTAAAAGTTGAATAATTTGAACTAATAATATTATAATGACAACTGGGACTGTCATTTGTACATAATCAAATCTGTGATAACCATAAGTGATAGCTAAGTCTCCAAGACCTTGAGCACCTACAGTTCCTGCCATAGCTGAATATCCAATTAAGTTTATAACTGTTAAAGTAATTCCATTTACCAAAGTTGGTAAAGCTTCAGAAAGCATTACTTTAATAATTTCCTTATCGCTTGAACCTATTGAAATGCTTGCTTCTAGAGTTCCGTAATCAACTTCTTTTAAAGCATTTTCAAAAATTCTTGCAACAAATGGTATTGCTGAAACTGTTAATGGGATAATAGCAGCAGTTGGACCAGTCATTTTATTTATTAAAGCTTTTGATATTGGTAAAATATAAATTATTAAAATTAAAAATGGGACTGATCTAAAAAGATTTACAAAAAAGCTTAAAACTGAATAAACAAATTTATTTCTCTTTATTCCATTTTTATCTGTAACTACCAATACAATTCCTAAAAAGCCACCAATAATAGTTGAAAATAGTGATGAAAAGAACACCATGTAAATTGTTTGAAATGTTGCTTTTAATAATGAATTCGACATTTTAATTTACCTCCTCAACTAATATTTTTCTCTCTTCAAGGAAGCTTTTAACTTCTTCAACTTTGTCTTTTTCAAAAACTTCTACAATCAAATGACCAACTTTTCCTTCTTTTATCTTATCGATGTTTCCACTTATTATATTTATATCAATGTTTTTCTGTCTAATAAGTTCGGAAATGATAGGACTTGTTGTAGTGTCTTTGGTAAAACCAAGTCTTAGAATAGAACCAGGATAATCTTGTTCTGGGTAATCTACATAATCTTCAAATTGTGGTAGAGTTTCGATAAATTTCTTTGTTGTTGCAGTTTTTGGTGAAGTGAAAAGTTCTAAAACTGAATTTTGTTCAATTATTTTTCCGTCTTCTATAACTGCTGCTCTATCACAAACTGATTTAACAACTTCCATTTGGTGAGTTATTAAAACAATTGTAAGATTAAATTCATCTCTGATTCTTAAAAGTAATTCCAAAATAGATTTTGTACTTTGAGGGTCTAGTGCTGAAGTGGCTTCATCACAAAGTAAAATTTTTGGTTGGACTGCTAAAGCTCTAGCTATTGCTACTCTTTGTTTTTGTCCTCCGGAAAGATTTGCAGGATATTCATGGATTTTATCACTTAAGTTAACATACTCTAAAAGAGTTTTAACTCTTTTATCGATATCTTTTTTCTTCCATTTGTTTATTTTCAATGGATAAGCGATATTATCATAAACACTTTTTTGATAAAAAAGGTTAAAAGATTGAAATATCATTGCCATGTTTTTTCTTGCCTCTTTCAGCTCTTTTTTATTCATTGTAACAATATCTTTACCGTCTATAAAAATATTACCTTCGGTGGGAGATTCTAGTCGGTTAATACATCTAATTAAAGATGATTTACCAGCACCACTCATACCGATAATACCAAAAATTTCTCCTTTTTTGACTTCTAAACTAATATTATTAACAGCTTTTAATCCATTGTCATAAACTTTGACTAAATTTTCAATTTTTATCATACAAACCTCCTTCTTCAATATTTTCGGAATCTAATACATTTTTAGGTATAAAAAAAATCTCTGATAAGAGATTCTGAAAATTTCTTATCTTCCGAATAATTCGCTGGAATTAGCACCTTATTATAAAACAGGTTGCTGGGCTTCACAGGGCCAGTCCCTCCGCCTCTCTGGATAAGTGTTATTTAATATTGTTGCTAAATTATAGCATAACAAAAATTTAATGTCAACACTTTTTTTAAAAAATTGTTAAAAAATTTTTCAAGATTAAAAAATAGTTATTTATTAGTCAATTTATTACCCAATAATTGAGAAGTTAATAAAAATATGCTAAAATAAATATAAGAATTTTTAAATTTTTTTAAAGGAGGGAAACTATGAAGTGTATAATGTTCGATATGGATGGCACATTGATTGATTCCATTGGGGGATGGTTTGGAAGTTGTTCATATTTTCTTAAAGATATGAATTTAGAAGAAACTGATGAATTAAAAGAGATTTTCAAAGGAAAAAAACTTTATGCAAGAGGAATTGCTATAAAAGAATATTACAATCTTGATTTAACAGCAGATGAAATTTATGCAAAGAATTTAAAATATGTAAAAGAAGGTTATGATGATATCTATGAACCAAAAGAAAATGTAATTGAAGCATTAGATTATTTAAAAGAAAAGGGATATAAGATTTCTTTAAATACTGCTACAAATATTGGACTTTGTAGAAATTGTCTTGAAAGAACAGGACTTATAAAGTATTTTGACTATATTCAAACTTGTGACGATTGTGGATATTTAAAAGATGATGTAAGATATTATGATTGGGCCATTAAAAAGCATAATGAAGAAGTTGATGACATTATTTTCTTTGATGATACACAAGCTCCTTTAAAGACTGCAAAGAAAAGGGGAATTAAAACAGTTTTAGTTTATGATCCTTTAACAAATGAAGAATATTTTGATACAACAACAGAATTTGACTATAAAATGAAGACAATTTCTGTTGAGAATTTGAAAAAAATTGGACTTAAAAAAAGAGGAGATTCAAAATAGAATCTCCTCTTTTTAATTTATAAATTATTTTAAATAATTTTCAAACCAATCAAATATTTCTTTTAATCTTCTTATTCTATGCATTGGCTTACCACTTCTAGATAATTCATGATTTTCACCTTTGAACATAACAAGTCTTGCTGGTACGTCATGATATTTTAATGCAGAGAACATTTGAATTCCTTCAGGAACCCAACATCTATAATCTTCATCAGAATGTATGAAAAGTGTTGGTGTTTTAGCTTTATTCGCATATTTTAATGGAGAATGATACCACATTTTATCATAATTATTCCATGGAGTTGTAGAAATTTGATCATCAATGAAATAATATCCGATATCTGTAAGTAAGAATTCTGTAGTCATATTCGCTATTGAACGTTGAGAACAAGCAGCTTTAAATCTATTTGTATGTCCAATTGCCCAGTTAGTCATGAAACCACCGTAACTTCCACCCATAATTGCAAGACTTTCTTCGTCAAGTGCAGGGTATTTTTTAATAACAGCATCTGTAAATTTCATTAAGTCGTCAAAATCTATTTCACCATATTTTCCACGAATATCAGCGAATTCTTTTCCTCTACCATCTGATCCTCTTGGGTTAGTAAAGAATACAAAATATCCATTATTTGCTAGAAATTGCATTTCGTGATGGAATACTTTTCCAAAAACAGTTTTAGGACCTCCATGCACATGAAGAACACCTGGATATTTTTTATCTGGGTCATAGTCTGTAGGTTTCATAACATATCCGATAAAACCAATTCCATCATTAGTAAAATTAATTTCTTCAACTTCTGAAAGAGTATAATCTGATGTATCGTTATGGAATGAAATTCTATTTTCTGATTCTATACTTATTTCATATATATCTTGTAAATTAGAATCTTTTAAAGCTACTGCATAAATTTTTCCGTCTTTTGAAACGTCAAAACATTCAATAGATCCAGATTTTTCATTTAATCTTTCAAGATTTCCATCTTTATCAATCTTATAAAGATATGCACTATTTACTTCTGTATTTGTAAAGTACATAAAACCATTTTTAACAAGAATACTCTTTCCACCAGTTAATCTAATATCAGTTCCAACGGAATTATGCATACACATATCAAAATTATCATTTACTATCTTTTCAAAGGACTTACTTTCGATATTTATAATATAGATATTTAAATTTTCATTTAATCCATATTCTTTCATATCTGTTGCTATAGTTATAATATTTCTTGAGTCAATGAAGTTTACATATTCAAAAGAATAGTCTTTTGCTAAAACTTCAACAGCCTTAGTTTTAATATCTAAAATTCTAACTTCAGTTACAAGTGGCATTTTTCCAACATAAGAGTTTGCAATAAAAACTGCTTTTGTTTTATCTTCATTTAATTGAAGACAATAATTATCAGTAATATCATCACTTAATGGAATAAATTCAGAAGTTTTTTTGTTGAAAAGATAAAGTCTGCTTCTGTTTTCGTTTGTAAAACCTACATTATTTCCCCAGAAAGGAATTTCAGTAGCAACTAGATAATCCTTAGAATCATCATATAATTTTTCTTTGTTTTCATCTTTTTTAGCTTCTTTTTCTATTTTTTCTAATTCCTTTGTCCTGTTGAAATTAGCTAAAACTAAAAATTCATCTTCATTAATTTGTTTTATTGCATTTACTAAAGCAGGAATAGTAAAGTCTAAAACAGCTTCGCCACCGAAAGAAGAAATTTTATAAAATTTAGTTACTTCTGAATCTTCTTTTTTGTCTTCTCTATCACTGGCAAAAAGAATAGAACCGTCTAAAAGCTCGATAAAAGAACTTTCCTTAGCGCCATTAGTAAAAACAATTGTATTTTTAGTTTCTAAATCCATTTTATAAATTCTGTGTTCATAAGAATTCTTTTCTAAATTCATATTAGAAACAGTATAGAATAGATTTTTTTCATCTTTACTTAAATGTAAATTACCTAAAAATTTAAAGTTTTTAAATTCATCAATTTTTATACTTTTCATATTGCCTCCTTGAACTAAATTCACAAAGATTTATATTAATTAAATTATTCTAATGTATAATCTTTGTAATTTGATTATACTACAAAAACAAAAAAATTACAAAAAATAAATTTTGGTAAACTCTAGTTATAGGATATAATATTTATATTAAATGAAACTTAAAAAATAGAGAAATTTATGGAAATTAGAAAATTAATATATAAAGATGCTAAAGAATTTTATGATTGTTAATTAGGTTCTTTGCCAAATGTTGGAGTGAGTTGATTTTCAACCCACTCTTTTTATGATTTTTTATAGTTTTATATTACTAATATAATTGGCACAGCATTTATTCGACAAATCTTATTGTGTCTCTTAACAAAGAAATCAAACGTCAAACGAAAAAGAAGGTTCTTTTTCGTAACGAGGAGGCTTTGGAACATTACTTAGTTACTTTATTTGAAGATTATAATTTCAATTAAAGTCAACGAATCCATAAAGGATTTGACCAATGTTCTGACACACTTGAAAGCTTATTTGATCAACACTCCGTAACTCTACTTGAGTGTTTACACATAATTATTGACAGTATCTTTTCCTTTTGATATAATAAAGCATTAGGAGGTATTATATGTCTAAACAAAAAATTAATCAATTTGTCGGATCTATTGGAGCTTTTATTGGAATCCTTGTCTTTGTTGCATATATTCCACAAATTATCGCTAACTTACAAGGAGAAAAAGCTCAACCATTCCAACCACTATTCGCAGCAGTTTCTTGTTTAATTTGGGTAACCTATGGTTGGACAAAAGAACCTAAAAAAGACTGGATTCTCATAATTCCTAATGCAGCGGGAGTGATATTAGGCGGTTTAACTTTTATTACTTCTTTATAAAAATTATATAAACAAAACCAGCAACTTCATAAAAATGCTGGTTTTTTCTGCTATTTGCAAGCATTATATTGTTGGTTCTTTGACAAATGTTGAGTGGGTTGATTTTCAACTCACTCTTTTTATTATTCAATAGAAAGTAAAATGAACAAAAATTTCTTTTAAAATATTTGACTAAAAATAATAGTATATAATATCATTTTAAATGATATTAAAAATTGATATATCAAAAAATATATTGGAGGATTATATGAAGAAAAAATTTCAGCAGTTGTTTTAAGTCTTTCTATGTGTTTAATTCCTATCAGTCAGATGCGAGTTTTAAATGCGAAAAATGTATAATCTTTGCAATTTGATTACACTACAAAAGCAAAAAATTACAAAAAATAAATTTTGGTAAACTCTAATTTTATGATAAAATATTTATATTAAATGAAATTTTAAAAATGGAGGAATTTATGGTAATTAGAAAATTAATATATACAGATGCTAGGAAATTTTATGATTGTCTAAAAATTATTGATAGCGAAACTAATTTTATGATGTTTGAACCTGACGAAAGAGTTTGGAACGAGGAAAGAATATCAAAAAATTTAAAAGATGAAAACAATCTAGTTTTGGGCGTGATTGATGATGAAAAAATAGTAGGATTTTTAACTGCTCAAAGAGGAGTTTTTAGAAGAATCAGACATACTGCTTATATAGTAATTGGAATTCAAAAAAATTTTTGTAATAGAAAGCTAGGAACAAAATTATTTCAAATGCTAGATGATTGGGCATTACAAAATAAAATTGTAAGATTAGAATTAACTGTAGTATGTGAAAATAAAGGCGCTATAAGACTTTATGAAAAAAGTGGATTTTCTATTGAGGGAAAAAAGAAAAAAACAATGTATGTGGATGGGAAATATGTTGATGAATATATGATGTCAAAAATATTTTAATGGAGATATTATGAAAATAGGACTAGTTTCTTACGAATTTAAAAACGGGAAAATTGAATTTAATATTGAACAAATTGAAAAGGCAATTATTTCTTCTAAAGAAAAAGCTGATTTACTTTTGTTTGGAGAAACATTTTTACAAGGCTTCGACTCTCTTTCTTGGAATTATGAAATAGATAAAGATATTGCAATTACACAGGATTCTGTAGTAACGGAAAAATTAAAAAATCTTAGTAAAAAATATAAAATTGATCTAGGTATTGGTTATATTGAAAGAGAAAAAGAAAAGATATTTTCTTCTTTTGTAGTGATTGAAAAGGGGAAAATAATTCATAATTATAGAAGAATTACTAAAAATTGGAAAGAATATTCAATTACAGATGAACATTATTGTGAAGGAGATATTTCAGATACATTTATTTACAAAAATAGAGAATTTAAAATTGCTCTATGTGGAGATATGTGGATTTGCCCTGAAAAGTTTGAAATAAATGGAATTTTGCTTTGGCCTGTTTATTGTAATTTTACAAAGGATGAATGGGAAAATACTGAACAATATGATTATGCAAGTCAATCTAAATTAGCATCGGAAAATGTGCTTTTAGTAAATTCAGTAACAAAAGACGAGCCAATAAGCGTTGGTGGAGCGTATTATTTTAAAAATGGAAAAATTGAAAAAAGTTTAGAATTAAACAAAGAAGATATTTTATTTGTTGAAATTTTTTAAATTTTAAAACAGCAATTCAAATTGATTTGCTGTTTTTCTTTGTCAAAATTAAATTTACAACTCATTTATTTATAACTTCAAATATGGTATAATATTAGTAACTTTATGCATTTGTAAAAAGGTTATATTGTTTATTAAAAACAGTATTGTTTGTAAGATAATTAATGAATAGAAATTCATTTAAAGATATAGTAGAAATAGAGGTTTGTTATGGAAGATAGAAAATTTGTAATATATTATTTTTTAAGTATGGTAATTGTAATATTTCCTATTATAAATTTATTAAGTTTTGTACCAATGGTAATTTTGTATAAAAAATCAAATTTCAGAATATACCTTCTATCAGTTGGAATGTATTCGATTTTTGCTTTAATGATTTTAGGAAGTTTTACCGCATTCATTCCCGTAATTATTTCTTTTATTATGATTAAAGGACTTGATAATGGTGTAGATGGATATAAAATTATGCTTGGAAGTGCGGTTGCTATGGCAATGCTTCTGGTAAGTGATTTTATACTTTTAGAATTAAATGCTAATTCATACGAAGCTTTTGTAAAATATTTGGGAGAATTTTTAGAAAATTTTAAATCCTATAAAGAAGTTTTAAGTATAGGTAGTGTAGAATCTTTTATTGAAGCAATGAAGAAAATTTACCCTGCAGTTTCATTTGGAATGTCATATGTTTTTTGTGCATTAGGGTATTCGTTTTTATCAAAAAGGATTTACAAGTTAAATAGAGATTCAGACGATTATGTTATAGCATATAGTTCTAAATATCTATCATTTATTACGATTATTTCAATAGTGATTTTTATTGCAAGCATCTTTGATTTTGAAGAAAAATATCAAGTTTTTTTGATTATATATAATATAATGATGATGATTGTTGAAATTATGGTAATTCAAGGCTTTATAAAATTTAATACATTTTTGAAGTCTAGAATTAGTACTTTTTTGTCAAATCTAATTACTTTTATTTCAATATTTTTTACTTTCTTATATTTATTATATTTTATATACGGTATTGTGTGTACTATTAGGAGAGGTGTGAAATGGGAAAGAAAATAATTAAATTTTCAGATTTTTATATTGTATTTTTGTTTATGACTTTAATCTCGGCATTTGTACTTTATTTTCAATTTGTTTTTGGTTTAATATCTTTTTTACTAACTTTTATTACCTTAGTTTTAGTTTTATACTATGTAAAGGCAAAAAATGTAGAATACGAAGAAGATGTAAAGAAGTATAGAGATTCACTTGATAATATAGCGAGTGAAGTGGTGTATAAAATGCCATTTCCTGTTGCTGTTCTTAATAATAAAGGCAGAGTAAAATGGTATAGTCCAGAATTTTCTGAACTTTTTTCAGGAGATGATATTATTGGAATTGATATTAATTCAGAAATTTCAAATTTCGATATTTCAGAAGCCTTAAAATCAGGTTCTGGAAAAGTTAATTGGGTAACTAATAAATTTAATTTTGTAGTTTATTATAATGTTGTAAAAGATAAAGATAATGGCGATGTTAACACTGTTATCTATTTGATAGACAATTTAGAGTTTTCAAAACTTCAAGAAAAATATGAAGATGATGCTCTAAATACTATGTTAGTTTATATAGACAATTATGAAGACGTTCGTAGCAGTATAGAGGATGATTTTAAAACAATACTACTTGCAGAAATGGATAAAATTATTATAAGCTATTTTGTAAACTATGGTGCGCTTATTAGAAAATATGATACTGGTAAGTATATTGTAATAACGTCAAATTCAATTTTAAAAAAGATTAAAGTTGATAAATTTAGAATTATTGAAAAATTGAAAAAAATAGAGATATCTAGAAATATAGTGCCAACTTTGAGTATTGGTGTTGGTCTTAGTGGAAATAATCCTTTTGAAAAATATAAAGAAGCTCAAACTGCTCTTGATATGGCATTAGGACGTGGTGGAGCTCAAATTGTATTTAAAAACGGAGAAGATTTAGAATTTTTTGGTGGAAAGAACAGTAAAGGTGTTGAAAGAAATAAAGTTAAAGCCAGAGTTATTTCTCAAGCCCTTGAAACTATAATTAGAGAGGCTTCAGAAGTTTTTGTAATGGGACATAAAAATCCAGATATGGACTGTTTTGGTGCTGGTCTTGGAGTTATGGCAATCTGTAAAGAGTTACAAAAAGATTGTTATATGGTTTTAGAAGATGTTCCAGTTACAATAAAAAATATATATGATAGGATAAGAGTTGGAGAACCTGAGTATATAAATAGGATGATTTCTCCTGAAAAAGCTTATGATATTTGTAAGGATACAAGTGTTGTAATTCTAGTTGATAATTCTAGAAAACTTTCAACAGAAGCTCCATATCTATTAGATGTTACTTCAAAAATTGTAGTAATAGATCATCATAGAATAGGTAAAGATTTTGTTGAAAATGCAATGCTTACTTATCTTGAACCATATGCGTCATCAGCTTGTGAGCTTGTAACAGAAATAATATACTATATGTTTGAAAAAGCTAATTTGGATAAATTGATAGCAGAGGCATTAATTGCAGGAATTACAGTTGATACAAAGAATTTCTACTATCAAACAGGAGCAAGAACATTTGAAATGGCGTCATTCTTGAAACGTTTTGGAGCTGATAGTATTGCTGTTAAACATCTTTTCAAGGATAATTTCAATACAATTAAGTTAAAATCAAATGTATTATCTAATGCAATTTCATATAGAAATTTTATAGGTATAGGAGTTTTTCCAGAAGAAATTGATGAATCCATGTTAATTGCTGCACAAGCTGCAGATGATTTACTTGGAGTTTTAGATATAGAATGTAGTTTTGTTTTGACAATTGTTTCAGGACAAATCCATATTAGTGGAAGAAGTTTAGGTAAAATCTCAGTACAATTAATACTAGAAAAAATTGGTGGAGGTGGACATTACACTTCTGCAGGTGCAAGACTTAATTGTACAATGGATGAAGCAATTGAAAAATTGAAAAAAGCAATTGATGACTATTTATTGGAGGAAAATATAGATGAAAGTAATTTTAATTAAAGATGTAAAGAACTTTGGAAAAGCGGGAGAACTTGTTAATGCTAAGACAGGATATGCAAGAAACTTCTTAATTCCAAATGGTTTAGCTAAAGAAGCTACTAAGGAAAATCTTGAAATTTGGGAACAAGAACAAGCAGAATTAAAGAGAATTGAAGCTGAAAATATAAAAAATGCAAAAGAATTAAAAGATGTTTTAGAAAAGTTAGAAGTTGTTATTAAAACTAAAACTGGAAATGGAGATAAACTATTCGGTTCAATAACTTCTCAAGATATTAGTGATGCTTTGAAAAAACAACATAATATTGAAATTGATAAAAGAAAAATAGAATTAAAGGAAAATATAAAATCACTTTGTACTTTGACAGTGCCAGTAAGAGTTTATCCAGAAATTGTAGCAACTGTTAAGGTTTCTATTGAAAAGGAGTAATTTATGCATGATATTTACGACTTAGAAGCTGAAAAATGCGTCTTGTCGATAATGATTACAGATCAAACTAAAAGAGAATTTGTTTTTGAAAAATTAAAGAGAAAAGATTTCTTTTTAGGTTGGCATAAAGATATATTTAGTGCAATCTTGGAATTATCAAGAGAAAATAATAGTGTAGATCCTTTAACAGTAGTAAATAAAATGGAACAAATGGGCTTTGATACAGAATCAAATAATGGTATTGGAGGAGTTGTTGAAATTGTTAATACAGTAGCTTTTTCATCAAATATTGAAAGCTATTGTAAAATAGTTAAGGATAAGTCAGATACTAGAAATTTACTTTTTATAATTGATAATATTAAGAATAGAGCATATAAAAATGAGGACTATGGAGATGTTTTAAAATCTATTGAAGAACAAATTTTTGATTTATCTCAAAATGAAAATAGATCTGGACTGACTCATGTTAAAGATACACTTGAAGAACTTATAAATATACTTGATGAAAGAAGTAAAAACAAAGGTTCATTAACAGGTATTCCTACAGGTTTTAGAGACTTAGATAGGATATTACTTGGGATGCAAAGAAAAGATTTGATTTTACTTGCAGCAAGACCGTCTGTAGGAAAAACTGCTTTAGCTGTAAATATTGCTTTAAATGCAGCAAGAAATGATCATAGAGTTGCTATTTTCTCTTTGGAAATGAGTAAAGCTCAATTAGCACAAAGAATGTTAAGTTCTCTTTCGCTTATAAATTTAAAAAATTTGATAAGTGGAGATATAGATGAATGGGAAGATATTTTTCAAGCGAGTTCTATTATAGCTGAAAAATCTATTTATATTGATGATACAGCAGGAATTTCTATAACTGAGCTTAGAAGTAAATGTAGAAGACTTAAAGCTGAAGGTGGTCTTGACTTTATAATGATAGACTACTTGCAACTTATGACTTCTGAAGGAAGAAATGAAAATAGACAACAAGAAATTTCAACTATTTCAAGAAATTTAAAGGCTCTAGCAAAAGAGTTGGATGTTCCTATTTTAGCGTTAAGTCAGTTATCTCGTGATAGTGAAAAGAGTGGTAGAAAGCCAAAACTAAGTGACCTTAGAGAATCAGGAGCTATCGAACAAGATGCTGACGTTGTAATATTGCTTTATAGAGAAGATTATCAAAATGAAGAAGCTGAAGTAAAAAATCAAATTGAATTGATTATTGCAAAGCATAGAAATGGTGAAACAGGAAGTGTTGAACTAAACTTTATCAAAGAGTGTACAAGATTTATCGACCTTGAAACTAATATGGATAAGGAGCTTTTCAATGGATAATTTTTTAATTGAAGATGATGATATTAAAATTAAAAAATTTGAAAAAAATGATTTAAAAAACTTTAAGAATTTTTCTGCATATGATGATATTTTGCTCACAGATTATAATCTTTGTTTTTTGAAAGAGTCTGAAATAAAGAAATGGGAAAAGAAAATTAAGTCAAAAAAGAATTATTATTTTGCAGTATTTTTAAATGAAATTATGATTGGATATATTGGAATTAGTAGGATTAGTTTTTTAAATAGCAATTATGAATTGTCTTTGTCTTTAGATGAAAAATACTGTTCTAAAGGATACGGGTTTAAATCACTTAGACTATTTTTAGAATACTATTTTGAAAATTTTGATAAATATTCTATTTGGCTTAATGTAAATGCTTTTAATCAAAGAGCAATAAAATTATATGAAAAAATTGGATTTGAGAAAATAAGTGAGTTTCTAGGAGATTTTGAAGTTCAAAGAATGCAAAAATTAAAAAGATATAAAGAAACTAAGGAATATTTTGAAGAAAAAAATAATATAATTTATTCCAAAATTTTCACGATGAAATTAGATAGATTAAGATTTTTAGAAAGGTGGGATAGGAGTGGAAATAAGTTTTAAAAAGTCAATAATTCAGCCCGGAGTAACTCCTATTGAGAATATGTTTTTAGATAATTACTTGCCAATCGTAGATGAGATTTCTTTAAAAGTTTATTTATTTTTATATAAAAGACTTTTTGGCTCATATAAGAGCGAATTGACAATGGAATGTATAGCAAAGGAACTTAGATTTTCCGAAGTTCAAGTTATTAATGCGCTTAAATACTGGAAAAACAACGAACTTTTAGATTTTTCTTTAGATGAAAATGGAAAAGTTGAAAGAATTGAATTTGTTAATAATTTTGCTCTTTATGCAGGTGGAATCTATGATAACAATGTAGAAGT
Organism: Parvimonas pharyngis; assembly: GCF_046569675.1. Classification (NCBI taxonomy): domain Bacteria; kingdom Bacillati; phylum Bacillota; class Tissierellia; order Tissierellales; family Peptoniphilaceae; genus Parvimonas; species Parvimonas pharyngis. Next base: position 191,286 of record NZ_JBKICJ010000003.1, on the reverse strand, counting down.
AAAAGAAAAAGAAAAACCGTTGATAGATAATAAGGAATATTATAATAAAATAGAACAGATAACAGGTTTAACTTTAAAACCTCATGAAATATCAGAAATTATGGCACATATAGAGGAAACTGGTCATGGTATGGACTTAGTTTACAAGGCTTATGAATATGCAAATAGTACTGGAAAAAGTATGTCTGCAAAATATGTTATAGGAATTTTAAGAGCTTGGAAGAGAGATAATAATATTTCAACGGTTGAAGATTTACAAAATTATTTTGAAAACAAAGATAAAAATAAAATAAAAAGATATAGCAAAAATACTAAAAAGTATATTGAAAAAGAACATATCTTAACAGATGACGAAAAAATAGAAAAACTTAAAAATAACAATTCGGCAACATCAGAATTACTTGATAGGTATTAATTATGAATTTAGATGAATTAGTTTTAAAAAGTCTTGGAAAAAGACCGTTAATTAGAGAGAAAATAAAAGAGAGAAGAAGAGAAGAAGTTTATTCTTCTATTGAAAATTTTGAAAATTTAATATTAAATAGAGATAAATTAGCAACTAAAATTATGAAATCTAAGTTGTCGAATACTGACTGTTCAGGGGATTTAAAAGAATTTGAAAAACTGCAAAATAATATTGATGAATTGCTTTTAAAAAACGGCTTTTCAAAAAATTATCTAAGTAATTATTTTGTTTGCGAAAAATGTAAAGATACAGGATATTTTAATGGGACTGTTTGCAGTTGTATAATGCATGACTTAGTTGAAGATAGAGTTTTAGAAAGTGGCTTTTCAAATAAGAAAAGAGAGCAAAATTTTGAAAATTTTGATTTTTCACTTTTTGAAGGTAATTTCGAGCATGCTAATAGACTAGTAAATTCTAGAGAATATATTGAAAAACTTATAAATTTTTCAAAAGATTATTGTGATGAGTTCAAAAATAAAGACTATGGACTATTCTTTTTTGGAAAAAGTGGTGCAGGAAAGACATATTTTTCTTCAGCAATGGTAAATTACATGTTGGATAGGGGAAAAAGAGCTTGTTTTATAACTGCAACTGAGTTTTTTGAACTTATGGCAAATTATAGTTATAGTTTTTATAGAGATAAAAAAGAATTACAAGATAGAATAGATTTTGTAAGAAATGTTGATTTTCTAGTACTTGATGATCTTGGAAATGAAATATCGAATAAAAACAATAACAGTTTTTTAAGCTCACTTTTGGATTATAGAATTGAAAAAGGATTAAATACAGTTATAAGTTCAAATCTTTCAGAATACGACTTAGCTGAATGCTATGATTCTAGAGTAGCAAGTAGAATAAGGGGAAATTTCAAGTTTTTTGTTTTTCCACCTTTTGATTTAAGAGAAAAAATTAGCAAAAATATTAAATTATAGGAGGTAGTTATGAAATTTAATTGGGAACAAAAAAATACAGTAAATGTAATAACTGGTGTTTTAATATTTACAATTTCAATACTTTGTTATTTTATATTTTCAAATATGAAATCAATAATTTCATATACTACTAATATAAAATATGTATTGATGCCGTTTATTTTAGGGGGAGCTATTGCTTATATTCTAAACTTCTTCGTAAAATTTTTTGAAAACTGTTTTTTGAAATTAGAAATTTTCAAAAAAATGAAAAATAAAACTATAAGAACTCTTTCTATGTTGATTACATATTTTATATTTTTTGCTTTTATAATTTTACTTTTAAGATATATAATTCCACAGTTTTACTCAAATATTCAAATGTTTGTAGAGAGAACTCCTGCTTTCATTGATTTGGGAGTAGAAAATGCTAAATATATGTTGCAAAATATTGAATTAAGTTCAGAGATTAGAGCTTTTATAAGTGGAAAATTAACTGAATTTGCAACATATTCAACAACTGTTTTAACACAAATGATTCCTTGGGTTGCAACTTTTGCAACTAGAGTAGTGTCATTGTTTTTAAATATTATTTTAGCTATAATTATATCTGGATATTTACTATATGATAAAGAAAACTTTTCAAGAATTTCTAAAAAGTTTATGATAGCAGTATTTCCAGATAAAGCAAATAAAGTTACTTTTAAACTTATAAAAAGATTTGACTCTACATTAAGATCATATATATTAGCAAAAGGAATAGGAGCTATAATAGTTGGAGTTATATTCTATATAATTTTAATGTTTATGAAGATTGATTATGCTCTTCTATTTGCATTCATACTTGGTTTTACAAATCTTATACCTTGGTTTGGATGCTATCTTGGGGCTATTCCAATAGTTGTAGTATTACTTTTCACTTCAACAATTAATACTGTTTTATGGTTTATATTTATAGTTTTAGTAGTTGCAATGTTGGATGCAAATGTAATATCTCCAAGAGTTTCTGGTAAAAGTTTAGGAATAAGCTCGTTTTGGGTTATATTTGCACTTGTACTTGGTGGTAGTTTATTTGGCGTTATTGGATTTTTACTTTCCGTTCCAGTATTTGTTGTAATTTATACAACACTTAAGGAAAGTATAGAAGATAGACTTGAAAAAAAGGGATATTCCACACAAAACCCAGCTGTAGAGTTTGAAGAGAAAGAGGTTTAATTATGTTAGATATTAAGAGAATTAGAGCAAATAAAGAGGAAGTTATTGAAAGTTTAAATTCAAGATTTGGAAATTATAATCTTGACAAAGTTATTGAATTTGACGAAAAAAGAAGAGAAATAATCTTTGAAGTTGAAAATAAAAAAGCTAGACAAAACGAGGTTTCAAAACAAGTTCCAAAATTAAAAAAAGAAGGAGTAGATGTTTCCGAACTATTTAAAGAAATGAAATTACTTTCTGATGAAATTAAAGAACTTGATGTAAAAGTAAAAGACTTAGATGAAGAAATTAGAAAAGAACTTTTAAGTATTCCAAACACACCAAACAAAGAAATTCCTATTGGAAAAAGTGATGAAGACAATGTAGAAATCAGAAAGTTTTTAGAACCTAAAAAATTCGATTTTGAAGTTAAAGCGCATTGGGATTTAGGTGTTGATTTAGACATATTAGATTTTGAAAGAGCAGTAAAAATCTCTGGTTCAAGATTTTCAGTTTTTAAAGGCAAGGGAGCAAAACTTGAAAGAGCATTAATAAACTTCATGCTTGATTTACATAGTGAACAAGGATATGATGAAGTTTCTGTTCCAGTTTTAATTAATAGAAATTCAATGTATGGAACAGGACAATTGCCAAAATTTGAAGAAGATATGTTCTATGTTCCTTCAAAGGATATGTTTTTAGCTCCAACAGCAGAAGTACCTGTTACAAATCTTTTATCAAATGAAATTTTAGAATTTGAAAAAGTTCCAACATATTATACAGCTTTTACTTATTGTTTTAGACAAGAAGCTGGATCAGCTGGTAGAGATACAAGAGGTTTGATAAGAAATCACCAATTTGACAAGGTTGAAATGGTTAAATTTGTAAATCCTGAAAATAGTTATGATGAATTAGAAAAACTTACAAATGATGCTGAAGAAATTTTAAAACTTTTAGAAATTCCTTATAGAGTTGTTTGTTTATGTACTGGCGATATTGGTTTTTCAAGTGCAAAGACTTATGATATAGAAGTTTGGATGCCAAGTTATGGAAGATATGTTGAAATTTCTTCTTGTTCAAATTTTGAAGACTTCCAAGCTAGACGTGCTAATATAAGATTTAGAGATGAAGATGGAAAAGTTAAATTTGTTCATACATTGAATGGATCAGGCTTAGCAGTTGGAAGAACTTTTGCAGCTGTTTTAGAAAATTATCAAAGAGAAGACGGAAGTATTGAAATTCCACATGTTTTAAGAAAATATATGGGATTAGATGAAATAAGAAAGTAGGTGGATATTATGAATTTAAGAAAAACGCTACTTAGCTTAGCATTAATATTTTCGATTTGTTTTGTGGGAACAGCAAAGTCCTATGCAATTTTCGGAATTGAAAAAAAAACAACAGCATCTTTAATTGGAGATGCTAACTCAGGAGCTTTATTTATTGCTGAAAATATAGATGAAGCGCTACCAATAGCAAGTATTTCAAAATTAATGACTTTCTTTTTAGTAAAAGAAAAGATTGCTGAAGGTAAATTTAAATTAGAAGATAAAGTTAAAGTATCAGTAACTGCAAGTTCAGAAGAAGGATCCAGTTTGGATTTAAAAGCAGGAGAAGAAATTAGCGTTAAAGATTTACTTGACGGTCTTATGATTGTTTCAGGTAATGATGCAGCGGTTGCACTTGCTGAATTAGTTGGAGAAACTGAAAGTAAATTTGTAACAATGATGAATGATAAGGCAAGTGAACTTGGACTTAAAAATGCAACTTTTACAAATGCTTCAGGACTTACAAAAAATGGCCAAGACAATAAAATGTCAACAAGAGATATTTTTACACTTTCAAAAACTATTATAGAAAAATATCCAGAAGTTTTAGAATATGCAAAAACAACGGTTTTAGAACAACCTTCAAGAAATTTTAAAAAAGAGAGTACAATTCCTCTAGTTGGAGAAGTTGAAGGAGTTGACGGTTTAAAAACTGGACATACTGACGAAGCTGGATACTGTTTAGTTTCTACAATGAAAATCAAAAAAGGTGAAAGTGAATTTAGAATTATTTCTGTTCTAATGGGAGCTAAAACTAAAGCAGATAGAGCACAATATATGAAAGATATGCTTAACTATGCGAAACAAAATATAGAAACTAGAAAACTTATAGATATAGAAAAATTTACTAAAAAAGTAGATGTGAAATCTGCAAGTAATGGTTATGTAGAATTAGTACCTAAAGAAGATCTTGAAAGAGTTTCAATGAAGGGTATTAACTATACAACTGAAGTAAATGTTGGAGAAGTGAAATTACCTTTGAAAAAAGGTGATAAAGTTGGAGAAATTCTAATTAAAAACTCTAATGAAGTAATCGCTACAGTTGACTTAGTAGCTAAAGAAGACTATTCCAAAGCTGGACTATTAAGTAGAACTGTAAGACTTATCAAAACAATTTTTGAAGTAGTTGAAACAGTTTTACCATAATTTAAACAATGTATTAAAAATCCGATAAATTATCGGATTTTTTTATTGTGTAGCGGGCACTCAATGTATCTACGATACATTTACTTTTGCTAAAGCAAAAGTATGAGATCTCCACAGTCGATTGTACTCAAATCAAAGATTTGAACAATCTTTGCGTCAGACCTACTTTTGTTTACAAGTAAACAAAGTTAGGGCTAGATTCGCATTGGTCGAGATGACGTATAAAGGAAGTACCTTTGTTTAAGAGCCAGACGTTAAAAGCAAATATACTTCAAATTATTTGTATAAATGTAGTAGAAAAAGCATAATAAAAAAATATAATAACTTATTTAAAAATATAGGCTATAAAACAAAATAGTTCACGTCATAGCAATTAGAAAAGAAGTACCCCTAAACACGTCATCTCGACCGGAGTTGAGCCAAGCGAAACGGAGTGGAGAGATCTCAACTATTGCTTGTAAACAAGCAATAGTATTTCTGAAAGAAATAAAAAATATAATTTCTATGTGTATCTACAATAAATTCAGAGCAAAGACAAAGTATAATTTTTATCTTCTCATTTTACTAGAATTTAGATAATTCGATAAAGTTTTGTATTGAAAATTCAATGGCTTAAATGGTATAATAATATAAGGAAAATTATTTGCCAAAAAATTCGGAGGATTTATGGAAACAGTTTTAGTAAATATGTGTATGATTTACGATAGAGAAAAAGATAAAATTTTAGTTTTAGATAAAGTAAAAAAACATGGTTGGGAAGGACTTACTTTTGTTGGTGGACATGTTGAAGATGGTGAAGTTCTATATGATTCATGTGTTAGAGAAGTTTTTGAAGAAACTGGATTAAAAGTTAAAAATTTAAAATTAAAGGGAACTGTTACATGGGTCGCTGAGAGTAATGATACAAGAGAACTAGGTTTTTTATATTATACAGAAGATTTTTCAGGAAAATTAATAGAAGATAATGTTGAGGGAAAACTCTTTTGGATGGATATTGAAGATTTTAAAAAAGCTGAAGGAAAGAGCTATAGCATAGATAAAATTCTTGATTTATATCTAAATGATGAGCATAGTGAATTGATGATTAGATGGAATAAAAATGATGAAATAGAATTGGAAGAATTCTTTTAAAATAATAAAAATAGGAGGAAATTATGAATTTTATAAAAGGTATTATTTATACAATTATTTCTGCTTTTGTTTTCGGTTTTACGCCAATACTTGCAAAGCTTACTTATGACGGAGGAAATAATGCTATTACCTTAACTTTTTTAAGGGCTTTATTGGGATTGCCATTTTTATATGCGGGAATGAGAAAAAACCAAACTCCTATGAAGATAACAAAAAGGGAATTTCTTCATTTTATAGCACTTTCATTTTTAGGAATTGGAATTACTACAACAGCACTTTATGCATCATATAATTATATTTCTGTTGGAATGGCAACTACTATACATTTTATCTATCCTTGTGTAGTTTATTTTATTTGTATCTTATTTTTTAAAGAACAAGTTACTTTTAAAAAGATGGCTGCTCTTATTTTTTCAATGATAGGTATTGTATTGTTAGTTGATGAAGTTACAGGAGGAAGTGCTTTAGGTATATTTTTAGCTGCATTATCAGGTGTAACTTACAGTTTATTCCTAGTATATTTAGATAAAAGTGGATTTAAACATATGGATCCATTTAAATGTACTCTCTATATAAGTTTATTCAACATAGTTGGTCTTTATGCATTAGGAAAAGTAATGGGACAACTTACTTTTGCACTTACACCAATGGCTTGGATACTTACAATTTTAATATCATTTTTAACTTCAATTTTTGGTAATGCATTTTTACAACTTGGAGTTAAATACTGTGGAGCAACAACAGCTTCAATATTATGCACATTTGAACCAATTACAAGTGTAATTTTGGGTATAATATTCCTTAACGAATCTATGACAATTTTTAAAGTTATAGGTTGTGGTTTAATAATATTGGCAGTATTATTATTGTCAATAAATAGTGATGGTAGAAGGAGAAAAAAATAATGAGCGCATTTTTAGCACCAATACATTTTTGGATGTATGATAAAATTTTAATCGCACAAGAATTAACTTTTAAATTAGAAGAAAAGTTTTTAAATAAAGAAGAAAGGGAAGAGGTTGAAAGTCTATTTCCAGGCTTATATTCTAAAGATTTAGAAGAAGTAATAGACCAAAGTAATATTCATGGCTGGTTACATATAGCTGTTTCAAATGTTGAAATAAGATTTGCATATATTGTAAAAACTCTTTTAGATAAAGGAATTTCACTTGAAGAAATAAAAAAAGTTGCTTTTGAATATGGAAAAACTTTCCCAGAACAAGAAGTTTCATCTTTAAAGGATGCTTATGAATTATTAATGGATATATTACTTGATGGACTTCCATGTGATGTTTCAATAAGTGTAGCTAGAGAAGAAGAAAATGAATTAGAATTTGTTCTTTATAATGATATACACAAACAATATTTCAATGAATTTAATTTAGAAGTTTCTTTATATCATGAAATAAGAGAAGCATTTGTTAATGGTATATTTGAAAGATATGCTTTAAAATATAAGAATATTTCAGATAGCAATAAGTTAATCACTAGATAAAATGAAAATTAGAATTGATAGATTTCTTTGCCATATGGGAATTGGCTCAAGAAGTGAAATAAAAAAGTTTTTAAAAACTTGTAGAGTTAAGCTAAATGGAAAGTTTGAAAAAAGTCCAAATACACAGGTTGATATTGATAAAGACGAAATTTTATTTGATGATGAAATAGTAATATATAAGGAATTTACTTATCTCATGTTGAATAAACCTAAGGACTATATTAGTGCAACATTTGATCCAAAACTTCCTACAGTTTTAGAATTATTAGAATTTCCATACTCTAACATGGAATTATTTCCTGTTGGCAGACTTGATATAGATACAACTGGATTTTTGATTTTAACAAATGATGGAAAATTTTCATACAATGTTACAAATCCTAAGAAAAAAGTAAATAAAAAATATTTAGTTACTTTAAGAGATGATATTTCATCAAATCAAATAGAAAGTCTCGAAAACGGAATATATTTTGAAAAAGAAGATTTTACAACTGAAAATGCAAAGGTTGAAGAAATTTCAAAAAGAGAAATTTACCTTACAATTTCTGAAGGAAAATTCCATCAAGTAAAAAGAATGTTAGAATATGTTGGAAATGAAGTTATAGAGCTAAAAAGAGTTAGTATTGGAAATCTAAGTTTGGATGAAAAACTTGAACTTGGAGAATATCGAGAAATTACAAATACTGAATTAGAAGAGATTTTTAAATAAAGTTTTGATTATAATCAAAACTTTTTTTATTATAATTTTTGTGATAAAATAATTATAAGATATTAATTTTTAGGAGTTTTTATGAAAAATTTAGAAAATATTACTAATACTCAAAGAGATGAGGATTTAAAATTACTTTTTTATGGTGTTTTAGTAGGGATAGTAGCTGGTAGTTTTTCAAGTTTATATCGTTACATAATCCACGGAATAGAAGGAATTTTAGCAGCAATAATTAATTATAGTAGAGAGCATTTATATATTTATCCACTACTTTTTGTTGCGCTTATTTTCATTTCTTTTTTAGTTTCAAAATTAAAGAAGATGTCAAAGTTTTGTGGGGGATCTGGAATACCCCAAGTTGAGGCAGAAATAAAAGGTTATATCAATCCAAATCCAGAAAAACTTTTATTTGCAAAAATTGTTGGAGGAGGCTTAACTGCTCTATCTGGTTTTTCTGTTGGTCGTGAAGGTCCCTCAATACAAATTGGAGCAATGAGTGGAAAATTAGTTTCAAGAAAACTAAAGAAAAATAAAACTATTGAAAAGTTTTTGATAACTTGTGGAGCAAGTGCAGGACTTACTGCTGCATTTAATGCACCTGTTGCAGGAATTTTATTTGCAGTTGAAGAAGTACATAGGCATATTAGTAAAAAACTTTTAGTAGTTTGTATGGCTTCTACAATAACTGCGGATTTAGTTTCAAAAATACTATATGGAACAGAAACTGTCTTTAATTTTAATTTGTCTGAAAAATTGCCATTAGTAAATTACTGGACTTTAATTTTATTTGCAGTGGTATTATCACTTTTAGGAGTTTTCTATATATTTTTGATGGAATTTTTTATGAAAGTTCAAGATAGAATTAAATTAAAACAAGAGTTTAAACTTATTCCATATTTTGTTCTACCTTTATTTATATTAGCTTTTATGCCTAATTTATTAGGTGGTGGCGGTTTCTTGATGAAAGAATTACAAACTGTTGATTTTTCAATTTATATGTTGATTTTACTTTTTATAGTAAAATTACTATTCTCAATAATTTGTTTTAGTTCAGGAGTTCCAGGTGGAATTTTCTTTCCAATATTAGTTTTAGGAGCTACAATCGGAACAATTTTTGGAAAAATCATAGATCCAATTTATATAAATAGTTTTATTATTCTTGGAATGGCAGGATATTTAACAGCGATTGTTAGAGCGCCTATAACTTCAATAATTCTAATCTTTGAAATGACAGGAAATCTTTCATATCTATTGCCACTTTCAATTGTTTGTCTAATTACTTATACAATACCAAATTATCTAAAATCTCTACCAATTTACGAATATTTACTAGAGAGATTAATGGAAAAAGAACATATTTCTACTTCAAAATGTGGAGAAAAAATGACTATGAGTATTGTTGTCGAGCTTGGAAGTGAAATTGAAAATAAAAAAATAAAGGAAGTAGAATTTCCAAAGGGAATGTTAATTACAAATATCGATAGAGGTGTTGAAGAAATAATTCCAAATGGTGAAACTGTAATAATAAATGGTGATGTAATAAATATTCTTGTAAATGAAAATAAATTATTTGATACATTTACAGAATTACAAAAGATTTGTCAAAATAATTGAGATTAGACGAAAGTCTAATCTTTTTTGTAAAAATATTATACTGTAAAACTTGTAAAATGGAGATTTTTGGTTTATACTATCTTGTGAAGATTTAATAAGGAGTTTTGTATATGAAAAAGGCAATGCAAATGTCCGAATCTATTGAACTTGCAATATTTTTAGCATTAAGTGGTGGACTTATGGATGCATATTCATATCTCTTAAGAGGGCAGGTTTTTGCAAATGCTCAAACCGGAAATATGTTATTACTTGGAGTTCACGCTTCTCAAGGAAATTGGGCAATGTGTTTGAAATATGTTTTTCCAATATCATTTTTTACTCTTGGAATTTTTTTAGCTGATTTATTTAGAAAAAAGGGAGATTATAAATTACATTGGCGACAAAATGCCGTTATTTTTGAGATATTTTTACTTATTTGTGTGGCTTTTATTCCTGAAAATATGAATGAAACAGCAAATGTAATGACATCTTTCGCTTGTGGAATACAAGTTCAAAGTTTTAAAAAAGTATGTGGAATAGATTTTTCTACAACAATGTGTATCGGGAATTTAAGAGGTGGAACTCATAATTTGGCAGAGTATTTTTACACAAAAAATAAAAAGTTTTTAGAATATAGTTTAATGTACTTTGGAATTATATTATGTTTTATTATCGGAGCGATTATAGGAAGTAAATTTAGCAATATTTTAGGATTAAAAACTATTTTGTTAAGTGCTTTTTTGCTTATTATTTGTGTATTTATTATGTTTATAGATAGAGAAAAAAAGGAGAGATATTTTGTTTAATATAGTTTTATTAGAACCAGAAATTCCTTTCAATACTGGAGCTATTGGAAGAACTTGTGTAGCAACAGACACTAAACTACATTTAATTAAGCCATTAGGTTTTTCACTTGATGATAAAATGGTAAAGAGATCAGGACTTGATTATTGGGATAAATTAAAACTTTTTGTCTATGAAAACATTGAAGATTTCTACGAAAAAAATCCGAATGCAAATATTTATTTTGCAACAACAAAGGCGAAAAAAACTTACGATAAGGTAGATTATTCACCAAATGACTATATAATGTTTGGAAAAGAGAGTAAAGGAATTCCAGAAGAAATTTTAGTTAAAAACGAAGAACATTGTGTAAGAATTCCTATGTGGGGAGAAATTCGTTCACTTAATCTTTCAAATTCAGCTTCAATAATATTATATGAAGCATTAAGACAACAAGATTTTTCAGAACTTGAAAAGTTTGGAGAATTACATAGATTACATTGGAGTAAATAATGGACGAAGAATTATATGATTTATTAAAACAAAAAAGAAAAGTAGAAGCTATAAAGTATGTTGGAAATAAATATGAAATGGATTATAAAACTTCAAAAGATACAGTAGATAGACTGATTGAAAAGCTTGATTACTTTGAAGGAGAACTTATGAATAACAATACAAATATAAATAATGATTTTAGCACATCAGAAATATCTGATGATAATTTATATCTTTTAATAAAAGAAAATAGAAAAATAGAAGCTGTAAAGTACATTAGAGATAAATATAATTTTGACTTAAAGACATCAAAAAATATAGTTGATAGTCTAGATGTTGAATCTCCTATGATGTTTACAGAGAAAAATATTATTTCTGCGTCAAAAACGAATTTTTCTAAATATGGAAGTGGCTATAGTACCGAAAGTTATTCTTATGAAATGATTGATGGAAAACAACATTACTATGCATATAAAGACGGAGAAAAAAGAGAAGTAAGTAGAACGGCAATTCCTAGTGAAATACTTAAATATTTTGAAAAAGCTGGAGAAAAAGCTTCAGATGAATATGAAGATAAAGAATCCAGAACAAAAAATTTCTTTTGGGGAATTGTATTGGTAGCATTAATAGTAGGAATATATTTTTACTTTAATTAAAGTTTGACATTTTAAAGAAATGGGATTTTTGACTTGGGATAAGTCAAAACTAAAATAATTCATACGAACTAGAAAAATTGAAATCTACATATTATATTGGAGTAAGCGATGGATGAAGAATTATATGATTTATTAAAACAAAAAAGAAAAGAAGAAGCTGTAAAGTATGTTAAAAATAAATATGATATGGATTTCAAAGACGCAAAAGAAACAGTTGATAAGATGACAAAAACATTGGAATTTTTTGAAGGAAAAAACCGTGGTTTATCAAAAGAAGATTTTCCCGATATGTTTAAAAATTCGATTATTTCTAGGATATATGATAATGATTTATATGCACTGATAAGAGAAAATAGAAAAGAAGAAGCTGTAAAATATGTAAAAGACAAATATAATTTTGATTTAGAAAAAGAAAAAGCTATGGTTGATATTTTAGAGCCGGAGATGTTTACAGAAAAAAGTATTATTTCTACATCAAATTCTAATTCATCTAATTTTGAAAGTGGTTATAGTATTGGAAACTATTCGTATAAAATGAGTGACGGAGAACAACTTTATTATATTTATAAAGACGGAGAAAAAAAAGAAGTAAATAGAGTTTCAATTCCTAAAGATATACTTAAAGATTTTGAAAAATCTGCAGATGAATACGAAGATAAAAGAATAAAAAGAAAAAATATTCTTTTGGTAATGCTTTTATTGATTATAATAGTAGGAATACTTATTTACTTTAATTAAAATTTGACACTTTAATTTGTTTGTGTTAGAATTTAAGTGATATAGAGATATCAAAAATTAATTAGAAATTCAGGAGGAAGGAATGTTAATAAGATAACTATTATGAGACAGAAATTTAATAGCTTTTTAGAGCTTAGTTTTTTGTTGCCATTTTAGTTATGCATTCCTTTTTGTGTTCTTTTTAGGACTCCTTTTTGAGTTGTAAAGTGAATGTTGAAATGGCAATAAGTAGGTTGCCATTTTTTTGTGGCTTAAATTAGGAGGATATATGCTTAGTATAAAAAATTTAACGATATATTTAGTGAAAGATTTAAGAACAGTAATTGATGATTTCAGCTTTTCTTTAGAAAGAGGAATGAAAGCTTGTATAATTGGAGAAGAGGGAAACGGAAAATCCAGCATTTTAAAAGCGATAGTAGATGATGAGGGCTTAAAAGAGTATGCTGAAATAAGTGGAGAGATAAATAAGAAAAATGAAGTTATTGGATATTTACCACAGATTTTGGAAGCAAAGATTTTAGATTTTTCAACAAAGGAATATCTTGAAAATAAAATTAAAGAGGAATTTTTTGACTATAATTTATTTTATAAATTATTAAAAGAGTTAAATTTTGATGAAAATTTAATAAATGAAAAGCAAAGGATAATTGAATTATCAGGTGGAGAAAGAATTAAATTTATTTTACTTTGTGAACTTATGAAAGAGCCTACTTGTCTTTTATTGGACGAGCCTAGTAATGATTTGGATATAAATTCTATTGAATGGCTTAAGAATTTTATAAATAGTATTGATGTTCCAATAATTTTCATTTCTCATGATGAGGATTTAATTGAAAATTGTGCAAATGTAATTATTCATATTGAACAGCTTATGAGAAAACAAAAGCCAAAGATTTCAATTGAAAAGTTGGATTATGAAAATTATGTTGAAAACAGGGGAAATGCTATTGAAAGACAGGAAAAAAATGCAAAAAAACAAAAAGAAGAATTTGATAAGAAAGTAAAAAAATATCAGAGAGTTTATGAAAGAGTGCAACATGAGATAAGGAGTACAAAAGATGATCATGCTGGAAAAAACCTTAAAGATAAAATGCATTCTGTAAAGTCAATTGGTAGAAGACTCGAAAAAGAAAAGGAGAATTTACTTGATTTTCCTGATTATGAAGAATCTATTTTTGTAAAATTTGATGAAACTGTTAATTATTCTTCAAAAAAGGAAATTTTGGATTTGAGTTTGGAAAAACTAATTATTGGTTCTAAAATTTTGAGTGAAAATATAGAATTAAAGGTATTTGGTGCAGATAAAATCTGTATAATTGGAGAAAATGGAATAGGAAAGACAACTCTTTTAAAGAAAATTTTGGAAAATATAAAGAAAAATGTAAAGATTGCATATATGCCACAAAATTATGATGATAAGATGAATGTTGATATGAGCATTATAGATTATTTGAGTAAGACTTACGAAAAGGAAGAAACTACTAAGATTAGAACGTTTTTGGGTTCAATGAAGTTTACTGCAGATGAGATGTTTCACAATTTAAAATCACTTTCAGGAGGACAAAAGGCAAAAATTTACTTTTTAAAAATGATTTTAGAAAATCCTGAAGTTTTAATTTTAGATGAGCCTACAAGGAATTTATCTCCTTTTTCGTCAGTGGAAATAAGAAAATTATTAAAATCATATAAAGGAGCAATAATTTCAGTTTCTCACGATAAAAAATATATTAATGAGGTTTGTGATAAGGTATATAAACTTAACAAAAACGGATTGGAACTTGTAATTTAAAATTGAATGTATTGTTGCTTAAATTTTGACTTCTTTTTGTAGTTGTGGTAAAATAAATAAAAGTAAATTTAGATTTTTTAAAATAAAAAAACGGAGGATATTATGAAAAATTTAAAACAATTTCTTATTTGTAGTTTAGCTTTATTAGCATTTGCCGGTTGTTCAAAATCAAAAGAAAAACCTGCTGAAACATCTACAAAACAAGAAGAAACAAAAAAAGATGATAACAAGGGAAAAGAAAGTGATAATTCTAATAATGCTGCTAAAGTTCAAAAAGAAGGCTCAACATTTGAAAAAAATGAAAAAGAATGGCCTTTTAATCAAACAGAAACATCAGTTGTTAGAATAGGTTATCATGGCAATATTGCAGGAAATGTTATACCTGGAGATTTTGTAGCAACTGTAGAAATTGAACTACCTAATGACACTTATACTAATAATAGATTTATTGTACAAAATACAAGTGATGCTATGACAGTTAGAAAACAAATTGATCCAAGTAAAGATAAAAATGCTGATCTTCTAATTAAAGATGTTGCACCTTTAATTAAAGAAAATGAATATATATTTTCTAGTCCCGGCGGTGGCGGAGAAGGATATTTTGATATAGGAAATAAAGAAGTTAATGCTCATATTACTCACGGTATTTCAATTCACAGAACAAAAGATAAAAGTGCCTATGATTATCATCTTGGAGAAGCTCAAGAAATTCAAAAACAATTCGAACAATATGTTACAATTCCTATTGTAGATAGTGGAGAACATAGAGCTTCAATATCATATACATCTTTTGACAAAAAAAATCCAAAGGAAAAACCGGATACTGAATTTAGATTGACTTACGAAATTAGTGATAAAGCAATTTTAGAAATAAATTTTGATTATAGTGTTAAGTCTACTGGTCCATTTGCAAAATCAGGAAAAACTAGACATTTAACTGAACAAGATATGATTGAAATAGCAAAACAAGCTATTAAGACAATCAAATCTTCATCAACAATTGAACTTCCTAAAAAATAATTTTAGAATGGCAATTTAATGATTGCCATTTTTTTATGTCTAAATTTTGACTACTTTTAGTATTTATGGTAAAATAAAAGTTGATAAATTAGGATTTTAACATAAACTTAGGAGGATATATGGATAAAATTTTCGACATATTGGAAGGTATTTTTTCCGTTGAAACATTTGGAAATTTAAAGCTATATGATTTAATGGCTATTATTTTTAAATATATTTTTGTTATTATTATCTATTATTTTATTTATAATATAATTAAAATGATATACTTTGATATTAGCACAACAAGTGAAATGAGTGAAGTTTCAAATACTTATTTGAAACTTATTAACAGAAAAGAGAGTCTACCTTTTAAGGTTCATGAACATTATTATATAAATGACGAAACTACATTAGGTCGTGGAGATTCTAATGATATTGTTATTAATGATAAATTCATTTCTAAAAATCATATGAGGATTATAAAGGATGACGGAATTTATTATATTGAAGACTTAGGTTCTGCTAATGGAACTCTATTAAATGGAGAACCTATTACAGAGGCTATTGAACTTAAAGATAAAGATTTAATTGACGTTGGTCGAATTGAATTCTTATTTGTAAATGAGGAAGTTGATGATGATTAGTAAAATTTTAAAGTCAAGATTTAGAACTTTAAGCGTAAATTCCTATGTTAGCACAAAGAGTATTCAAGGTCTTTTGCTATTCTTTCAAATATTAGGCTTATTTCTAATTATGGCTAGAGATTTTGCGAATTTTAATAGAACAAAGTTAATTTTTATGATTGCCTTAATCAGCTTTGTATATATTTCAGGGAAATTAGTTCAAAAGTTTACAAGGGGCGATTACTATATAATGCTTATTGCAAATATGCTTTTTTCTATTGGGATTTTAGAAATTTATAGACTTAATGACAAGTTAGCATTTAGACAAATTATATGGTTTTGTATAGGGATTATAGCTTTTTGGCTAATATATTTAGTTTTAAAATATATAAAAATATGGAGCAAAATGTATTATTTTTATGCAGCAATATCTTATCTACTATTTATTGCAACTTTTCTATTTGGTAAAAGAATTAATGGTGCAAAAAACTGGATAAGATTAGGTTCAAATTTTGCTTTCCAACCATCTGAGCTTATTAAGATTGCTTTTGTTTTTCTTATTGCAGCTTATTATAAAAATAGAGAAAAGTTTGAAAAAGATATTTTTAAAAAATATAGTTTACATTTCTTTTTCTATACTTTTTTAGGTTTTCTATTTTTACAAAAAGATTTAGGAACAGTACTTGTTTTCTCAGGTGTATTTATGTTTGCACAATATATGTATGAACCTCATAGAAAATATATGTTTATTAATCTTTTGGTTCTTTCATGTGGAGCTGTTTTAGGATATATTTTGTTTACTCACGTTAAAGTCAGAGTTAAAATTTGGTTAGATCCATTTAAGTATGCTGATGGAATGGGTTATCAAATAATTCAAGGCTTCTATGCAATAGCAAGTGGTGGATTTTTCGGCAAAGGACTTGGACTTGGAAGACCTGATTATATTCCTTTTGCAGAAAGTGACTATATATTTGCAAGCATTTGTGAAGAAATGGGAATTTTAATGGGAATGGGCGTTGTTATGCTGTTCTTAATTCTAACATATAGAGGGATAAAAACATCTATGGAACAACATAACAGATTCTATAAATATGTAGCTTTTTGCCTATCATTAATTTTCGCTTTCCAATCATTGATAATGTTTGGAGGAATTTTAAAACTTATTCCACTTACAGGAATTACAATTCCATTTGTAAGTTATGGAGGTTCTTCAATTCTTTCAAGTTTCATTGCTTTGGGAATTTTACAGTATGCCTCTGAAGAAAATATTTAGGAGGGTAATATGGTTGAAACTAAAAGATATAAAAGAGTTTTAACATTTATAAGTTTATTATTTATTTTAATACTTGCATATATGACTTATTTTCAAGTTGTAAAAGCAGATAAACTTAAAAACTCTGAAGATAATAAAAGAAATTGGGTTGATGACAATAAATTAAAAAGAGGAAACATTTTAGATTCTAAGGGAAATATTTTAGCTGAAACTAAAACTGACGATAGTGGCGAAAAATATAGATTTTTTCCATATGGAGAAGTTTATGCTCATATAGTTGGATACAACAGTAAAAAATATGGAAAAACTGGAATTGAGAAAAAATTCAATGCAACTCTTTTAAACAAACAAGATAAAACTCCAATAGGAGAGTTAAAGAAAATATTAATTGAACAAAAAGAGGGTAATTCTGTAAAATTGACAACAAATACAGAATTACAAAAATATGCTCTTTCTCTTTTAGAAGGACATAAAGGCTCAATGATTTTAATGAATCCACAAACGGGATCAATAATTGCAATGGCTGATAGACCTACATTTGATCCAAATAAAATTGAATCAAACTGGGCAAATATTATTGCTGATGAAGAAAATGCACCGCTTATTGCTAGAAGCATTGCTGGGCTTTTTCCACCAGGATCTGTTTATAAACTAATAACTGGTACAGCATTATTAGAAAAATTAAGCCCAAGCGAATTAAAATACAATGATAAAGGTTCAACAACAATTGACCACTATAAGATTAATAACTATGCTAAAGAAGCTAATGGAAATATAGATTTAAGAAAAGCATTAGTAAAATCTTCAAATGCTTATTTTGCCGATCAAGTTCAAAAAATTGGTGTTGAAACTATGATTGATATAAGTAAAAGATTTATGTTTGGACAAGAAATTCCATTCGACTTAAAAGTTGCAGTTTCTCCAATTCCATATAATGATAAAACTACTTCATTAGAACTTGCAACAGCAGCATTTGGACAAGGAAAAGACTTGGTTACTCCATTACATGTTGCTCTATATACAAGTGCAATTGCAAATGGTGGAAATATGATGAGGCCTTATATAGTAGGAGAAATCATAGATCCAAATGGAAAAATCATCGAAAAGACAACACCAGAAATATTATCAAAAGTTGCAGATAAGCAAATAATGGATACAATGAAAGATTATTTAAAATCTTCTGGAGATACAAACTTTGTTGGATTCATAAAAGGAAAGAAAGTTGCAGGTAAGACAGGAACTGCTGAAAAAACAAAAGATAAGATTCACTCTTGGGTAACTGTTTTTTATCCTGTAGATAATCCTACAATTGTTTGTACTGCATTTTTTGAAGAGGAAAATAAAATAGCTGCCGAAATGATTCCGCTTGTAAAAAAACTTGTAAATAAGGCGATAGAACTTGGATATTAGGAGATAATATGAATTATAAAGTACTATTTAGAATTGAAAGACTTAAACTTATAGATAAACTAAAAGCAAAAATTGTAAATTACAGAAGATATTGCGAGGAAATGGGAGATACTTGCGAAATAGAAATAGTTTGCGCAGGTAATGTCGTTACACATTTCTTGGAAGAAGATGAGTTTTTCAAAGACGAAAGTTTGCAAGTTAAACTCTGTAAAAATGCCTTAAACGGTTTAAAACCTGATTATGAACAAAAAAATATCCAAATTGTTTCAGCGGGAATCGGTGAAATAATTAAAAGAAAATCTGAAGGCTGGATAGAATATACAATAGACTAGGATATGTAAAAAAGAATGTGAAAACATTCTTTTTTTTATATGAATATATTGATAAAAAGTTTAAAAAATGGTAGAATTAATGTGTGAAAATTTAATTTTTATTTGGAGGTTATGATGGAAAAATATAATTGGTCATTAGAAAAAATCTACAAAAATGTAGATGAAGCAAGAGCAGAAATTAAACTTTGTGATGAGTATGTTGAAAGACTTACAAAGGAAGAAAAATCAGTTAAAAATTTAAGAAATATTATGGAATTATCTGAAAAAGCAAATAGACTTGCAGAAAAATTATATACTTACGCATATATGAAAAGAGATGAAGATAGTAGAATTTCTGAATTTCAAAAATTAGCTTTAGAAGTAAACTCATTAGGAACAAGATTGAGTTCAGCTATGGCATTTTTTGATCCATTCTTAATGGAATTATCTAATGAAGAATTAGAAAACTTTTATAAAGAAGGAGATAATGAAAAGTATAGAGTTCATTTTGAAAACATTTTAAGATTTAAACCACATACTTTAAGTGAATCAGAAGAAGAACTTCTTGCAAATACTAGTGAAATGGTTGGAACTGGTCAAAACTCATTCTATATGTTAAGCTATGCTGACTTAGATTATGGTAATATTGAAAGTAAAAATGGAGAAAAATTAACTGCTGCTAATTTCAATAGTTTTCTTTTAGATGAAAATGAAGAAGTAAGAAAAGAAGCGTTTGACAAGATGTATGGAACTGTTTCAAAATTCAAAAACACTTATGCTACTACTTTATACAGTGCAATTAAGAATTTAACTATTCTTGCTAAGGTTAAAAAGTATCCTTCAGCTAGATATATGGAATTATTCCAAGATTGTGTTCCTGAAACAGTTTATGACTCATTAATCGAAAGTATTGAAGAATATTTACCATCACTTCATAAATATTATGGATTGAGAAAGAAAGCTTTAAAGAAAGATAAACAATATTTATGGGATCTTTATCTTAATTTAGAAAAAGAATTTGACCAAAAATATTCTTATGAAAAAGCAAGAGAATTAATAACTGAAGGTCTTAAACCATTAGGAGAAGACTATATTGAAGTTTTAAATAGAGGATTTGAAGATCGTTGGGTTGACGTTTATCCAAGAGAAGGAAAAGCTGGTGGAGCATATTCTTGGGGAAGCTTTGACACAGATCCATATATCCTAATGAACTATACTGATGATTTAGACAGTATGTTCACATTAGCTCATGAATTTGGACATTCAATGCATAGCTATTATTCAAAATCAGACAATGATTATCTATATGCACAATATAAGATTTTCGTTGCAGAAGTTGCATCAACTTTTAACGAATTAACTCTATTAGACTATATGTTAAAGAATGTTAAAGATAAACATGAAAAGATTTATATATTAAATCATTATATCAATATGTTTATTGGAACAGTATTTAGACAAACAATGTTTGCTGAATTTGAAAAGAATACTCATTTAGAAGTTGAAGAAGGAAATGCTTTAACTGCTGATGATTTCACAAGAATAATGCAAGAATTAAATGATAAATATTATGGAGAACATGTTGAAAAGAGTGAAATTGCTAGTTACTTATGGGCAAGAATACCTCATTTCTACAACAATTTCTATGTATATAAATATGCAACAAGTTTTTGTGCTGCAAGTTTCTTATCAAGTAGAGTAATTGCAGGAGATAAAGAAGCGTTAAAGAGCTATAGAAACTTCTTAAAAGACGGATGTAGACACCAACCAATTGAACAATTAAGAACAGCTGGAATTGATATGGAAGATAAAAATTCTATTAACAAAGCTCTAGATGTTTTCAAAGGTCTAGTTGACGAATTAGAAAAAGAATTAGAAGCGTAGAAAGATTTTAAGGAGGGTTTTTTTCGTGTCTAAGAAAAATAAGAAAAAGAATAAAATTGAAAAAAATTCTTCAAATTTTTCAGAAGGCGGATTTGATAAATCTATTTTATCCAACTATTCTCAATGGCGAGAAGATTATTCCGAAAAAGAAATTTCTGAAGAAGTTGTTCTCGAATCCCAAAAAGAAATTGAAAAGGTTGATGACTTAGATTTTAAATCACATCTTATCAATTCAGAAGTGGAAGACCATACTTTTTCAACTGACGAAGAAAAGGCAAAATCAAGTGAGAAGGCTAAAGAGAAAGTTGAAGAAGTAAAAGAGAAAAAAGAAGAAAATAACGAAGAAGATGAAATTTTAACAGAAACACAAAGACTTCAACTTATTTATGGTAATGTTGTTCCCCTACACGAAAGACGTCGTAGGGGTAGCAAAGCTACTAAAAATAAGAATAAGGAAAAACACAAAGAGAAAAAACCTGAAGTTGTTGAAAGTGTAGATGTTAATGAAAAAGAAACTCCAAAAAAGGAAGTTGTAGTTGCTACTGCCGTAGAAACTATAGAGAAAAAAGAAAAAGTAAAAACTGAAGAAAAGAAAAAAGGAAAAGAAAAAGCTAAACCTAAAGAAGCTGTAAAGCCAAAAGAAGTTGAAAAACTAAAAGAGGTTGAAAAAGTTAAGGAAGAAAAGGATAAAAAAGATACTAATAAGTATGAAATGCCTAAAATTCCTAAAGGTTTAAAGCTTATCTTTGCTTGTACTATTGTTTTAATGCTTTCAGTTGTTGGTTTCTTTGGACTTAAAGCTTATCATTCTCTTGAAGTAAAACTTCCAAATATTCTTGCGGGAGTTGAATCCAAAAAAATTGGATTTTATACTTCAAATATAGTTTTTAAAGATAAGACTATAGATAAAAATCAAGCAGAATATCTTATTTCACTTTTTGAGGGAGATGAAGCAAAACTAAAAACTGTTGAAAAATGGCTTAAAGAAGATGCTGAAAACTTGAAAAAAGATAGTAATTACAAGAGTACAAGACCGATTAGACTTCAAAAAAGTGGAAAAGTTTTAGGGCTTTTTGATGATTATAAAATTCATTTAGATCCTCTAAAATTGAAAGTTGAAAAGAATGATGATGTAGAAACTACAATTCTATTAGACGGAAAAGAAGAAGCTATTTCAGATAAAGAATATGAGTTATTCCCTGGAAAATATACAGTTTTTTACTATGATAATAATGTAAAATTAAAAGAAGAAGTTTCTCTTTTTTATGGTGAAAATTCTGATGTAACAACTATTTCTTATGGAGCTGGAACAGATTATCAACTTGCTAATGAGGTTGAAAAACTAGATACAAATGCAAAAGAAAGTTCCTTTAAGATTATAACTAGAGATGATAGCAGTATTCTGTTTGTAAATGATAAAAATACAGAACTTACTGTAAAAGAGTTTAATAAACTTTCTGGAACAAATATAAAATCTGGAGATATTTTAAAAGTAGTAACTAAAATGCCTTGGGGATATACAATTTCTGATGGAGTTACTTATCAAGGAGAAAATAAAATAAATGTAAGTACTTCTCTTACAGATAAAAGACTTTTAAATGTAGCGATTAATAGAACAATTCAGTTATTGAGAGAAGATGTTCAATCCAGAGGAAAGAAAGATGCAAGTTTATTAACTGTTATGATAAATCCATCTTTAGAAATAGAAACTAAAAGAGTTGAATCATTAATTAACAATGGAAGAGATTATGTTGGAGGTTATCCTTCAGTTGAGTTTGACCTTAACTCTTTTGATATTAGAGAATATGGTGATACTTACGAAATGTATATTGGTGGACATTTGTTAGTTCAAGAAACAACATATCCACAAAACAACAAACCACCACAACTATCATCAATAACACCTGTAGAATCTACAGTTGGATTCCATTTTATATATGATAAACAAAAGAAAAATTGGTACAGTAATATTTGGGGTTTCACAACTAGAACTATTACTAGAACTAATATAAAAAGTGTAGATATATCAAAAGATATGATTGCAAAATAAAAATATAAATCAAGTTAACAAAAAGCTCATCTAAGTTAATTAGATGAGCTTTATTTTTGTTATTTTATTTAATTAATTTTAAAATTGAATATATATCTTTTATTTTAGATTCTTTATACTCAAAATTATTTTTTGTATCTTTTATTATTTTGTCATTTATTATTTCCAAATCAATATCCAATCTATCCGCAGTAATAAGTTCTTTACCATCTTTCACAGATATTTTTACATTCTCATATAGGCCACAAACATTTCCAGAGTCTGATTTTTCATACAAAGCTAAGTAATATTTTTTTGAATCTGATGAACTTTCATTATCCTTAGTTTTTTCAATAATAAAAGCTTTTTCTTTTGTTACGAAATATTTACCGCTTATCTGTTCTATTTTTACTCCTTTTGCTGAACAAGAACAAAAAATTAATGTGACTAAAGTAAATATAAAACATTTTTCAAAAAATTTTTTCATGTTATTGAGTACCTCCAACATTATTTTTGACGCTTTCATACTATAAATTAATTATAACATAAAAAATAGTAAAGAATAGACTGATAATTTTTATAAAAATATGATATAATAATATAGTTATAGTATATTAGTATAATAAAAATTTGGATTTGCATTTAATTTTATAATTAATATAAGTTAGATTTAATTTTGATATTTTATGAGATAAATTTAGGAGCATTATATGAAAATAGATATGGTTATGTTTTATCAAAATTTTGAATTTTTAATAAAAATGGTTCTTGCAACTGTAATGGGAGTAATAATAGGTTTTGAAAGAAAGAGCAGAAACAAAGGTGCAGGTATTAGGACTCACGCAATCGTTTCATTAGCATCTGCACTTATGATGATAGTATCTAAATATGGATTTTTTGATATAGTTGAATATGATGCAGCACGTGTTGCAGCACAAGTTGTATCAGGGATTGGTTTTTTAGGTACTGGTCTTATTTTTATAAAGAATAATGCTGTAAATGGTCTTACAACTGCTGCTGGTATTTGGGCTACTGCTGGAATTGGACTTGCAATGGGAGCAGGGCTTTATGCTGTTGCTATTTTTGGAACACTTCTAATTGTAATTATTCAAATTTTGATGCATAAGGATACTTTTTTAAGTAAAGACCATTTGACTATTACTTTTGAAATCAGTCTAGAAGATAGTTTTAATACTATTAGAGAGATAAGAAATTGTTTGGAAAGATTTAAACTTGAAATTCAAAATGTTGAAATTATAAAGAAGAGTAGAACTGTTATTGTAAGATTTTACACTTTTGTTCCTGCTGACTTTGAAAGAGAACATTTAGAAGATTTGATTTTTGATGATGAAAGAGTTAGAAAGATTGAAATGTAGTTGACTTTTTTAACTTTTTTATATATAATTATTTCTATATTTAATATTGAGCGTTGATTGTGCTTACAACACAGGAGTTCAGAAGTGATTGTGCTTAAACATTATGAGGCCTAT
This sequence comes from Parvimonas pharyngis, assembly GCF_046569675.1. Taxonomy (NCBI): domain Bacteria; kingdom Bacillati; phylum Bacillota; class Tissierellia; order Tissierellales; family Peptoniphilaceae; genus Parvimonas; species Parvimonas pharyngis. The sequence goes on along the minus strand of NZ_JBKICJ010000003.1, from coordinate 166,830 downwards.
GCGAAGAAAGGTGGTACCACGATAAGTCGTCCTTTCATTGTTTTAGGTCTTTTTTTATAGGAGGATTTTATGGAATACAAAAATATTTTTGAAGAGCTTGTTGATAGAGGTTACTTTGAACAAGCTACTTATGAAGAAGAATTAAAAGAGCTATTATCTAAAGAGAGAGTAAAATTCTATGTAGGTTTTGATGCGACAGCGGATAGTTTAACTATAGGTCATTTTATTCAAATCATGGTTATGAAGAGAATGCAAAATTATGGACATATTCCAATCGCTCTTTTAGGTGGGGGAACTACAATGATTGGAGATCCTTCTGGTAGAAGTGATATGAGAATGGTAATGACTGAAGAACAAATCAATCATAATGCACAAAGATTTTTTGAACAACTTTCTAGATTTATTGATTTTTCAGATGGTAATGCAATTATTGAAAATAACAAAGACTGGCTTTTAGACTTAAATTTTATAAGATTTATGAAAGAAGTTGGAGTGCATTTTAGTGTTAATAAAATGCTTACTTGTGATGCGTATAAGAATAGAATGGAAAAAGGTCTTACATTCTTTGAATTTTCATATATGTTAATGCAAAGTTATGACTTCTTATACCTATACAGAAAACATGGTTGTAAATTACAATTAGGTGGTTCTGATCAATGGAGTAATATCCTTGGTGGATATGATTTAGTAAGAAAGCTTGAACAAGATAAGGTTTATGCTATGACTTTTAAACTTTTAACAACAGCTGATGGAGTTAAAATGGGAAAATCTCAAAAAGGAGCAGTATGGTTAGATGAAGAAAAGACTTCTCCATACGAACTTTTCCAATATATGAGAAATGTTGATGATAGGGATGTTGAAAAATTCTTACTAATGCTTACTTTCTTGCCAACTGAAAAATGTAGAGAATTAGGTAAATATAAAGACGAAAGAATTAATGAAGCAAAAGAAGTTTTAGCTTTTGAAGTAACTAAGATTATTCATGGCGAAGAAAAGGCTAAAAAAGCATTAGAAACTGCTAGGGCTTTATTTAGTGGAGAGCTTTTAGACGAAAATATGCCTTCAACTGAAATCAATAAAGCAGATTTTGAAAATGAAGAGATAGGAATTCTAGATTTAATTAGAACTTGTGGAATTTCAAAGTCTAATGGAGAAGCTAGAAGACTTATTGAACAAGGTGGTATTTCTTTAAACGGAGAAAAAATCACTGATACAAATTTAAAAGTTTCTCTTAATTTAGAAGAAATTGTAATAAAAAAAGGTAAAAAAATCTATCACAGAGTAATTGCTTTATAGGAGTTTTCAATGGAAAAAAATGATATTTATGTTGTAGGTATTGCTGGTGGTTCTGCTTCTGGAAAGACTACAATTATTGAAAAGTTAAAGAAACAATTTAAAGATGAAATTGTAATGATAAGTCATGATTTTTATTATTGGCCAAATGACGATAAGACTTTAGAGGAAAGAGCGAAACTGAATTATGATCATCCGAAGTCTTTTGAAACTTCTAAACTAATTGAAGATGTAAAAATTTTAAAATCAGGTAAAGAAGTAGATTTACCTATTTATGATTTTACAATTCATACTAGAAGTAAGGAAACTATGAGAGTTTATCCAAAGCCTGTAATAATAGTTGAAGGTATTTTAATTTTAGAAGATTCTAAACTTAGAGAACTTATGGATTTAAAAGTTTATGTAGATACAGATGCAGATGAAAGACTTATCAGAAGAATTTTAAGAGATACTAAAGAGAGAGGCAGAAGTCTTGAAAGTATTTTAACTCAATATCAAAATACGGTTAAACCAATGCATGAGGAATTTATTGAGCCAAGCAAAAAACATGCAGATATTATTATTCCTCGTGGTGGGGAAAATACTCCTGCAATAAAGATGTTGGTTCAACACTTAAAGACTTTTTTGGATAAACATGAAAAAAAATAGCAAGACTAATGTATGTAGAATATTAGATAGACAAAAGATACAATATCAATTTGTAGTTAGGGAAGAAGACAAAGAATTTGAAGAAATTGGAATAGATAGAAATATATGCTTTAAGACTCTTGTTCTTGAGGGTAGTGATAAAAATCATTATGTCTGTGTTATTCCTATTGACGCACATTTGGATTTGAAAAAAGCAAGTAAGCATTTTCAACTAAAAAGTATCAAAATGATTTTGCAAAAGGATTTAGAACCTTTAACTGGATATGTCCATGGCGGTTGTAGTCCTGTTGGAATGAAGACAAAGTTTAAAACTACTTTTGATATAAGAGCAAAAGACATGGAAAAATTTCTTGTAAGTGCAGGAAAGGTCAGAAATTCAATCATAGTAAATCCTATTGAATTTGCAGATTTTTGTGATGCTGATTTTGCTGATTTGGTGGCAGAATAATGATAAATTGTATTATACTTGCTGGGGGTAATTCCGTAAGAATGACTTTTCCAAAAGAATATATTGAGATTGAAGAAAAGTATTTAGTCCATAATTCAATTGAGGTTTTGAAAAATATTTTTGATGATATAGTTATTGTTTCAAATGATAAAGAGCATTACAAAGATTTAAAAGTAAGAGTTGTTAGAGATATTTTTTACAAAAAAGGTCCAATGGCTGGACTTCATAGCGGGCTTTGTTATTCTGAAAGTGAATTTTCGTTTTTAACTGCATGTGATATGCCAAATATTGATGAGAAATTCATTAGATTTATGATTTCAAAACTAGAAAAAAATTTTGACGGATTAATTTGTCTTTCAGAAAATGGTAAAATTTTACCTATGAATGGGATTTATAAAAATTCTTTAAAAGAAAGTTTGAGAGAAGAATTGATTAAAGATAATCGAAAATTTGTAAGATTTATTGAAGATAACAATTTCAAGTTTTTGAAATATGAAGAATGGAAAAATTTCGATAAGAAAAATATATTTGAAAACTTAAATACTATAAAGGAATTGGAAGAATTTAAAAAGAAATTAATGACTATAAAAAAAGATTAATGACGGTTTATGCCGTCATTTTTTGTCAAGTAATCTGATATATAATCTAACATTTATACATATTTATGCGATTTTTTAAATTGACAAAATTTCAAAAAAGTTGTAAAATAGTAGTTGTGAGAAATCACATATGAATTTAAGGAATAATGAATTGATAATTGTAACTTGAAAATTTAATACAAGGAGGTGTGTAAGACTAATGCCAAAAGAATTTATATTACTTCCTGTTTTTTTAATAGCAGGTGCTATTATTGGATATGTTTTTAGAAGATTTACATCAGAAAAACTTATTAATGGTGCTGAAAATCATGCTAAAAAAATTGTTGAAGATGCGATAAAAGAAGCTGAAACAAAGAAAAAAGAAAAATTAGTTGAAGCTAAGGAAGAAGCGCATAGAATTAAACAAGAAAGCGATAAAGAAAACAGAGAAAGAAGAAATGAAATTCAAAAATTGGAACGTCGTTTAATTGCTAAAGAAGAAAATTTAGATAAGAAAAATGAAAATTTAGATAAGAAGAATGAGCGTTTAAATAAAGAATTAAAAGATTTAGAAATTAGAGAATCTGAAATCGAAAAATTAGTTGAAAAACAAAAAGAAGAGTTAGAAAGAGTTGCCAATATATCATCTGAAGAAGCTAAAGAAATTATACTTGAAGAAGTTAGACAAGAAAGTATAAAAGATGCTGCAAATATCATTAGAGAAATTGAACAAAATGCTAAAGATAATGCAGAAAAAAATGCTAGATATATTATTGGAACAGCTATCCAAAGATATGCAGCAGATCATGTTGCTGAATCTACAGTTAGTGTTGTAAATTTACCAAATGATGAAATGAAGGGTAGAATTATTGGTAGAGAAGGAAGAAATATTAGAACATTTGAAAGTTTAACAGGAGTTGATTTGATTATTGACGATACTCCAGAAGCAGTTGTTTTATCTTCTTTTGACCCAGTTAGAAGAGAAATTGCAAGACTTGCTCTTGAAAAATTGATTAATGACGGAAGAATCCACCCTACAAGAATCGAAGAAATGATTGAAAAATCAAGACAGGAAGTTGAAAATAGTATTAGAATTGCAGGGGAAGACGCTTGTGATCAAACTAATATTCATGGACTTCATCCTGAACTTATTAAACTTTTAGGAAGACTAAAGTACAGAACTTCTTATGGACAAAATGTTTTAAAACATTCTATAGAAGTTGCACACTTAGCTGGAATGTTAGCTGCAGATATTGGAGCTGATGTTAAAATTGCTAAGAGAGGTGGTCTATTACACGATATAGGTAAGGCTATAGATCACGAAATGGAAGGAAACCATGTTGAACTTGGTGTTCAAATGGCTAAGAAATACAAAGAAAAACGTGAAGTTCTACATTGTATTGAGGCACATCATAATGATGTTGAACCAGAAACTGTTGAGGCACTTTTGGTACAAGCTGCGGATGCTATTTCAGCTGCAAAACCAGGTGCAAGACGTGAGTCTGTTGAAAATTATATCAAGCGTTTGGAAAATCTTGAAGAAATTGCAAATTCATTTGACGGTGTTGAAAAATCTTTTGCAATTCAAGCAGGACGTGAAATAAGAGTAATGGTTAAACCAGAAGTTATTGACGAAGATAAGATGTTATTGACTTCAAAAGAAATTATTAAGAAAATACAAGAAGAACTTGAGTATCCTGGAACAATTAAAGTAAATTTAATTAGGGAAACAAGAGTTGTTGATTACGCTAAATAGTTTTTAAATTTGAAAACAAGAATGTTTATAGAAATATGGACATTCTTTTTTTATGCAAAATTAAAAGGTGTTTGATTTATTTATGTATCTACGATACATTTAGTTATTAATTTAATATTGATATTGTTTTGCAATTGTGATATATTTAAGTTGATTGTTTTTGGTTTTTAATTAAGGAGTAAAATATGAAAAAAGAAAAATTATCAGTTTTTGGAATCGGTCCTTTATATGTAGGAATTATTATTTCTATAACTATTTTATTAATATTTTTACAAAATAATGGTTATTTTAAAAATGGAGAGATTTTCTTTTTGAAAATTCCTTTTATGATTATAGGCATATTATGTATATTTATAGGTATTGGACTTTGGATTTCTGCAGTTGTTAATTCAAGAATTTCTAAGAACATAAAGGAACTAAAGTTGGTAACTACAGGAGTTTTTGCGATTGTAAGAAATCCGATTTATTCAGCTTTTATGTTTCTTTGTTGGGGGATTTGCTTTCTTTTCAATAATCTTTACTTTTTAATTACAATTCCAATTTACTGGATTATTTTAACGATTTTAGTAAAAAACACAGAGGAAATATGGCTTAAAAATATTTTTGGCGTGGAATATCTTGAATATTGTAAGAGAACAAATAGATGTATCCCATGGTTTCCTAGAAAATCTTGATTAATTTACTATATAAATAGGGGGTAGTATGAGTAATTATTTTGATGAAGTTGCTAAAGTTTGGAACACGAAAGATAGGAAAAATAGAACTTTTACCATATACGAAAAAATGTTTAAATATTTAGGAGAAAATTTGAAAGATAAAACAGCTCTTGAAATAGGTTCTGGAGATGGACTTCTTGCAACTTTATTATCTAAGGATTTAAAAAGAATAGATTGTATTGATACATCTTTAAAGATGAGGGAAGAGTCTATAAATAGAATAAATGAAATGAAAATAGAAAACATCAGTATAAATGATGAAATTTTCTTAGAAAATTCGAATGAAAAATACGATATAATTTACAGTTTAACAGCTTTTCATCATATTGTTGATATTGATGCTGAGCTTAAATTGTTAAAAGAGCATTTAAAAGAAAATGGAAAAATAATCATAATGGATTTGGATACAGTTTCTCCTGATTTTCATAAGGATTTTCCAAACTTTGACGGGCATGACGGATTTTCAAGAGAAGAAATGGAAAATTATTTTAAAAGAGCATCATTTATTCCGAAAAACTATGAGATTGTATGGAATGGAAGAAGTAAGGAGATTGATTTTAAAATTTTCTTAATGGAAGGAATATGTGAAAAACAAATGTAATTAAAAAAACCGAGTTGTATTTAACTCGGTTTTTGAATATAAATTTCTTATTTTTCTTTAATATCATTTAAGATATTCTTAATATCTGTTAAGATTTCTTCTTGAGTTGGACCAGCTGGTGCTTCTTCAACTGCTTCTTCTTTCTTTCTGTTTAACTTATTCATAGCTTTAACCATTAAGAAAATACAGAAAGCAATAATTAAGAAATCAAGAACGTTTTGAATAAATGCACCATATTTAAAAGCAACTTCAGCTATTTTCTTTGATTCGTCTCCTGCTTTTAATACGATTTTTAGGTCTGAGAAATTAACTCCACCTGTTAACATTGAGATTAAAGGCATTAAAATATCATTTACTAAAGAAGAAACGATTTTACCAAATGCTCCACCTATAATAACCCCAACAGCTAAGTCCATTACATTACCTTTTAAGGCAAATTCTTTAAATTCTTTTAACATAAACTTCCTCCTATAATAAAAATGTGATAAAATATATTATAATCAACAAAATCGTTGTATTATAATTATCTTTACTTATAGTACCCTAGAATTATAATACTAAACATAAGGAGATAAAAATATTGCAAAAAATTATAGTTAGTAACTGCGCAAGTGAGAATTTTTTTGAACTTTTAGACAAAAATAGTATTTGTTATATAAAAAGTTTAAATAATGAAAAATTTAATAATAATTATAATGATCATGTAGATTTGAGTATTTTAAAGATAGATAATGATATTTATATTGAAAATTCAGTATTTGAGTATTATAAAGATTTTTTAAAAGATTATAATTTAATAAAAGTAGATGTTTCAGATTTCAAAAATGGAGAAATAGTTTTAAATATTGCAAAAAATGATAAATATTTTTTTCATAATGAAAAATTTACTACAAAAGAAATTTTTGAAAGTCTTAAGCTAAAAAGAGAATATATAAAGATAAATCAAGGTTATTCAAATTGCAGTATGATTTGTTTTAAAAATCATATTATTACAAGTGATGAGGGAATTTTTAAGTCTTTAAAATTTAAGAATATAAATGTGGAACTTGTTACAACAGATGGAATAATTTTAAATGGATATAAAAATGGATTTATCGGAGGAACTTGTGGTTTTGTGTCTGACGATATTCTATTGTTTTATGGTGATGTGACAAAATATCAAGATTATGATATAATTAAACGCGTAGCTGATGATGAAAATGTGAGGATTCTATTTCCTAAAGGCGAAGATTTTGTCGATTTAGGTGGAATTATTTCACTTTGGAGGTAATTATGGGATTTATTAAACCGAGTAATGTTGTAGGAACAATGGAACTTTTACCAAGTGAACAAATTTTGTTCGATAATGTAAAGAATATAATAGAAGATACTTTTAAAAAACGTGGATTTTTACCTATAGATACACCTGTATTTGAAAAGAATGAAATTCTTTTGGCTAAGGGTGGTGGAGAAACTACTAAACAAATTTTTAAAATTGACTCTGAAAGTAAGGATATCTCTTTAAGATTTGATTTAACAGTGCCTTTGGCAAGATATGTTGCTCAATATTTTAGTGATTTGAATTTCCCTTTTAGAAGATATCATATAGGTAAAGTTTACCGTGGAGAAAGAAATCAAAAGGGTAGATATAAGGAGTTTTATCAATGTGATATTGACGTAATAGGAAATGGAAAACTTGATATAAAAAATGATGCAGAACTTCCTTATATTATTTATGAAATTTTTTCAAAAATTATTAACGAAAAATTTGCAATTAATTTTAGTAATTTAAAAATTATTAATGGACTTTTTGAAAGTTTGGGTATAGATAATAAATCTGATATGCTTAGAATAATTGATAAAATTGAAAAAATAGGTTTTGAAAAAGTTGTTGAAGAATTAAAAAATACTGGACTTGACGATAAGAGTTTGGAAAAAATCTTAGAATTTATTAAAATTTCTGGTAATAATGAAGAGATTATTGAAAAGTTAAGTGTTCTAGGTATTTCTAATGAACTTTTTGAAAAAGGTATTGAAGAACTTAAAGAAGTTTATTCTTGTATGAAACTTTTTGGAATTCCTGAAGATTATATAAAGATTAATCTTACAATTACAAGAGGTTTAGATTATTATACTGGAACTGTTTATGAAACATTTTTAGAAAATTATAGACAACTTGGAAGTGTTTGTTCTGGCGGAAGATATGATGATTTAGCAAGTAATTATACAAGTCAAGTTTTACCAGGTGTTGGAATCTCTATTGGACTTACAAGATTATTCTATCAATTACTTGATAAGAATTTATTTAAGGAAATAAAAACTAATAGTATTGACGCTTTAATTATTCCAATGGAAAATTGTTATGATTATGGAATTAAACTATTGAATAAATTTGAAAATAGTGGTAAAATAATACAAATATATTTTGAAGATGCTAAGATGAAGAAAAAAATCTCTTATGCTGACAAATTAAATATCCCTTATATTATCATAGTCGGAGAAGATGAAAAAGCAAATAACACTTACACTGTCAAAGATTTAAAGACAGGAGAACAAACGACTGTTGATTTTGAAGGATTATTGAAGTTAATATAGACGTTGAAGTAACGAGTAGGATTTAAGCGCTTTAAGAGAGAATGAAACGTGGCTGGAATTTCATTTAAGAATGCTATTTACCGAAAACTATTACGGAGTCTTTTATCTAATTAAGAAGTAATTAGGGTGGAACCACGAGTCATCGTCCCTACAGTTTTGTAGGGATGAGACTCTTTTTTTATTTTAAAAAAAGATACATGAAAAGAACGAAGTAATTATGTAGTCTAAGAAGGAGGAAATTATGGAGATGATTAAAGTTACATTCCCAGATGGGTCTGTTCATGAATTTGAAAAAGGTGTAAAAATTTTAGATGTTGCAATTAGTATTTCTGAAGGTTTTGCAAGAAATGTTATCGGCGCTGTTGTTAATGATGTTATAAAAGGTTTAAGTGAAACATTAAAAGAAGATTGTGCTATTAAATTCGTAAAGTTTGAAGATAAAGAAGGAAAAGAAATTTTCTGGCATACGTCAAGTCACGTTATGGCTCTTGCTATTCAAAGACTATTTCCAGATACAAAATTTGGAATTGGACCTGCAATAGATAACGGATTTTACTATGATTTAGATTCAGAACATAAATTTACACCAGAAGATTTAGAAAAAATCGAAAAAGAAATGATGAAAATATTTAAGGAAGGTTATTCTGTTGATAGAAAAGAAGTTAGTAGAGACTTTGCCTTAAAGTATTTTGCTGAAAAAGGACAAGATTATAAAATTGATCTAATCGAAGGTTTTGATAAAGATGCTGAACTTTCTTTCTATGAATTAGGAGATTTTACAGACCTTTGTAGAGGACCTCATCTTGTTGATGTTAAGAAAATAAAAGCTGTTAAACTTTTAAGCATAGCCGGTGCTTATTGGAGAGGTAGCGAAAAAAATAAAATGCTTCAAAGAATTTATGGTATAACTTTTGAAAAGAAAAAAGATTTAGATGAGTATTTAGAATTCTTAGAAGATGCTAAACAAAGAGACCATAGAAAGATTGGTAAAGAGTTAGGAATATTTATGATTAGCCAAAATGTAGGGGCTGGTCTTCCTTTCTGGTTACCAAAAGGATCTACAATTAGACGTGTAATTGAAAGATATATAGTTGATAAAGAAATTGAATGTGGATATGAACATGTTTATACTCCAATTTTAGCAAATGTTGACCTTTATAAAACTTCAGGTCACTGGGATCACTATCAAGATAGTATGTTCCCACCAATGGACTTAGGTAATGGAGAATTATTAGTTTTAAGACCAATGAACTGTCCTCATCATATGGAAATTTACAATAATGATGTTCATAGTTATAAAGAATTCCCTATTAGAATTGCTGAACTTGGAATGATGCACCGTTACGAAATGAGTGGTACACTTTCAGGTTTGCAAAGAGTTAGAGAAATGACTTTAAACGATGCTCATATCTTTGTTCGTCCTGATCAAATTAAAGATGAATTTACAAGAGTTGTAAATTTAATGAAATCAGTTTATGAAGATTTTGACATCAAGAATTTTAGATTCAGATTAAGTTACAGAGATCCTGAAAATAAGGAAAAATACTTTGATGACGATGAAATGTGGAATAATGCTGAAGCAATGCTTAAGAGTGCAATGGATGACTTAGGTTATGAATACTTTGAAGCAAAAGGAGAAGCTGCGTTCTATGGTCCAAAACTTGATGTTCAAGTTAAGACTGCGATTGGTTTAGAGGAAACTCTTTCTACAATTCAACTTGACTTCTTATTACCACAAAGATTTGATTTAACTTATGTTGGAGAAGATGGAAAGAATACTCATAGACCAGTTGTAATTCACAGAGGTATTGTTTCTACAATGGAAAGATTCGTAGCTTACCTAATTGAAGAATACAAAGGAGCTTTCCCAACTTGGTTAGCACCAGAACAAGTTAAGATTTTACCAATTTCTGACAAATTCAATGACTATGCTTATGAATTACAAAAAGAATTTGCAAAAAAAGACATAAGAGTAGCAGTTGATGATAGAGCAGAAAAAATTGGATTAAAAATCAGAGAAGCACAACTTGCTAAAATTCCATATAGTTTAATCGTTGGTGAAAATGAAGTAAACGAAAGAACAGTTTCAGTTAGAAAACGTGGAGAGGGAGATAAAGGCTCAATGAAAGCTGGTGCATTCCTTGAAATGATTTTAGAAGAAGTGAATTCAAAGGTTGTCAAATAATGGTAAGAAAAATTTTAAAACATAAAGCATTGTATTTATGCGGGATTATATTGTCAGTATTTAGCTTCTTTTTGATAGATATGAAAAATCTATTGAATGGAGATATGGTTTTTAAGTCCTTGATAGGAATATTGTTTGATTTTATTTTATTTTTTATAAGTTTAGATAAGGTATTTGATAAAAATAGAAAAAACTAATTATAAATATTTTTTTTAAAAATTAAGTAGAGAATAAAAAATATAATTTAATATTTCCTTAAAAAGAAAAACATCTAATATGTAGTTTTACTATAATTAGTGAATTTAATAATAAGTCATATAAATCAAAACAATTATAAATAAGAACCCCACCCTTCCACGATGCTTCACATCGGGTGGGTACCCGGGAACCTTGTTGTTTCACAATAAAAAAAGCTATTGAAGTAAAACTTCAATAGCTTTTTAATTGTATAACATTACTAAGAATGCAATTAAATTATTGATAAAATGTCCTAATACACATGGGAATAAAGATTTTGTTTTTTCGTAAATTAAACATCCAATAAAACTTGGAACAAAATACAATGGTATTAGATATAATCCATCATGAATAATACCAAATACAAAGGCTGACACAAATGCTGGTAAAAATATTTTTAAAAGCTTTCCTTTGTTTTGAAAAATTTCATGTAGAAATGTAAATATACCATATTTAAAAGCAATTTCTTCTCCGATTGGAGCGGCTACCAGTAGATTAAAAATCAATAACTTGTTATATTTTAATGATTCTGCTATGCTTTCAGTATTTCCACTTCTAAAATCCAATCCAATAATTGAATATACATATGAAATTACAAAATTCCATAAAATCATAATTATCCCAAGACCAATACCTATTAAAATTAGTTTTGCAATGGAAAACTCAGTTTTTTTAATAGAAATACTATCTTTTCGATCTTTGTATATTAACAGTGCAATTACAAAAGTTAAAATAGTAGCGATAGAACCTAGTATACTAGATACAAATTTGGTAAATACTTCATCATTTTCTACAAGAGATGGATTATTTACAAAAAAGTTCTTTACTATTTGTAAATCGAATATAATTTCGTCAATCAGAGTAAATCTAAATAATAAACCGACTATTATAAAAAACAAAATTGGAGTTAAAAAATAATTTAAAACAATTATAAAAGATTTTATATTAAATCTTTTTGTTGTAACTTCTGAATTTTCTATAGATTGGTTATTAATATCTATCATTATTCGTTATCTACGCCTTTTTCCTTTGAGTATTCTAGTAAATTATCGTAATTTTCTTTTGAAATAATAATTTTACCAGTTTTTCTTGAAATGCAATTTCTATCTATCAATTCATTTAAATATCTATACATTGTTCTTTCGTTAATTCTCAAATAGTCTGAAATAACTTTTTTTGTTAGAGAAATCTTAACAGGGAATTCTACATCAACACATTTTGATAAGAAGAATTCAATTAAGTTTTTCTTTCTTCCGTAGTTTTTAGTTAAATCAAATGTAGCTATTGAATGTTTTGCGAAATCTAATAAAAATTGATTATAAACTTTTAACAGTTCAATGCTTTCAGCTTCCTTTTCAAATCTTTCTACTGGAATTCTAATAAGCCTTGTATCTTTAAAGAATGCAACACTTTTATAGAAGTCGTGTTTATTGTCCATAAACTCAAGCAATCCAAAAATAGAAGTATTAGTTATATGATTAAATACTATTAGTTCCCCAACTGGAGTGAAGTGAACAACATTGGCACTTCCTCTAACTAATAAATATAAATAATCCAATTTATCATTTTCTTTGATTATAACAGTTTTCTTCTTAACTTTAAGAACTGTGAATTCTGAATATAATCTTTTATCTAGTTTTAAATCAAAGTTTTTTTCAATTAAAACTTTTCTTAAAAGTGTAACTAATCTACTTTCCATAATGTCCCTCCTTATTAATCTAATACTACATTATTATAATATAAAAAAGAAAAAAAATAAAGAGGAAATGACAAGTTTTTTAAAAAAATTTTAATTTATAATTTTTTAATATTTTTACTTCAAAAAAATTTAGTTCCATAAAATCCAAAAAAACACTTATACAACATTTGTTTATGTTGATATTTGTGATAAATATTAGATGTTTTATTTTTAGTTATATATAGCATATTAAGAATAATATCAAAAAATATTAATTAAACTTATGTTATTATTATAAACGTTAAAAAATATACAAATAAAAAATAGGTAAAAATATTAAAAATAATATATATACACTGTTATTTTTAAATTTGTTTGGGTATATATATTCTGAATACATATTATATTCAATAATAATAGGAGGTGCATTTTGAAAGAAAAGGTAGGGAAAGTATATTCCATAGCCGAAGATAATAAAGCACTAGAAGGATGTACTGTATCTAAAGAAGTTTATGGCGGAGAAAATTATATAGCATATTTTTCAATGGCAGAAGATACTGATATAAGTGCAGAATTATTTCCTTACTATAAGCTATTGATTGTAGCAGAAGGAGAAATTGAAGTATATGGATTTTCAGAAAAAACAAAAATACTAAAACAAGGTGATAGTATTTTTACACCGATAGAAATTCCTGTTGGAATGAGAACAAAATCGGGAGCAATATTTACAGAAATAGCAATAAAAGAGGAGGATTTTATGAATAAAGCAGTAAAACCAGGAGAAGTTTTTAAATTAGGAGAATTATTAGAATACCAAGAAGGTAAAATAGTTAATATGGACGTTGTTCATAATGATCAAATGAAATTTGTATTAATGGCATTTGATGCAGGAACAGGATTATCAGAACATTCAGCACCAGGTGAAGCAATTGTATTTGCATTAGATGGTGAAGGAATAATCGGATATGAAGGAACAGATCATGTAATCAAAGCCGGAGAATGCTTCCATTTTGCAAAAGCTGGAAGACATTATGTAAAAGCTGAAAAGAATTTCAAAATGGCATTGCTTTTAACTTTGGAATAAAATTTTAAATTTTTAAGATAGATAAAAACGACCGTATGGTCGTTTTTTTGTGGGAAATAATAATTTTATGAGATTTCCAGAGTCATTGTATCAAAAGATACAACGACCCCGTCAGACCTACTTTTGTTTACAAGTAAACAAAGTTAGGGCTAGATTGACTACGCTCGAGATGACGTAAAAGGTAGAAAAATTCGTTTAATAGCTTGACGTTATCAGTAGATAAACTTCAAAAATATATAGAAATTAAATAGTTTACATTAAATTACTTTGGAAAGAAAATTACCTACTATGTAATCTCGACCGAAGATAAGCGAAGCTGAGTGAAGTAAATTTAGTACTAACTTTGCTCGTTTACAAGCAATAGTAGGTCTGACGGGAACAATTGTATTTTCTGATAGAATTGTCTGGAGATTTCATAAAGTCATTGTCTTTACAATAATTCAGTATTATTTAATATCAAAAAAATATTTCTAAAAAAAATAAAACAATTTACGTCATAGAACCTTACAAAGAAAATCTCCCAACACGTCATCTCGACTGTAGCGTAGCGAAATGGAGAGATCTCATACATTTGCTTGTTTGCAAGCAAATGTAAATATATCATAGATATATTATATATGGAAATTTTATATTAAAGATGAATTTATAAAATTTCTATAGTTGATTTTCAATACTTATTTTTTATAATTCCTTTGTAAAATGTTGTGATGTAAAAATTTTTTTACTCAATAATTCTCAAAATTTTTACTTAAAAAAGACAATTTACAGTATCATTTTTGAGATTATTCATATATAATATGGGTAAATAGTAAATGACTTTTTGACATAAAATTGGAGGTATTTATGATTTCTAAAATAAAAACACTAGAAGAAGCAAGAGAATTATCAATGAATATAATTAAGGCTACGGATTTAACTTTCGAACAAAAGACTTCTCAACTTGCAAAACTTGCAGAAAATTTGAATGATTTTCCTGAAAGTTCAGTAAATGATAGAATTTTTGAAATTTCTGAAAATGGAGGTTTCTGCGATTTGTGGGAGGGTCATGCGCCTTACGCACCAAGATATATTTGCCCTAATTATCAAAAACTTTTGGATGAGGGTTGTAAATTTTTACGTCTTGAAAAATCAGAAACTTTACTTGATGCAATTAATAATTTATTAATTTTTTATCATCATGTTCCTTCTGTAACAAGATATCCAGTATATATTGGTAAGATTGATAAGCTTCTTGATCCGTTTATTACAGATAGAGAAGAAGCTAAAAAATTAATTAAATGGTTCTTAGTTTCTTTAGATAGAACAATTAATGACAGTTTCTGTCATGCAAATATTGGTCCAGAAAAAACTGTTGCTGGAGAAATCATTTTGGAATTACTTCCAACTTTAAATAATGTTACTCCAAATATGACAATTCTTTATGATGAAGATATTACACCAGATGATTTTGGAGAAAAGGCAGTTTATGCATCTCTTTTAACTGCAAATCCAGCATTTGCTAATGATAAATACTATAGAAATGATTTTAAAGGAGATTATGCAATAGCAAGTTGTTACAATGGTCTTCCAATTTCAGGAGGAGCTTTTACACTAAGTAGATTAAGACTTGGTTCTCTTGCAAGAAGTGCAAGTTCAAAAGAAGATTTCTACGGAAGAGTTTTACCAGAAGCAATTGATTTAATGTGTAATTTCATGGAAGGTAAGATTAAATTCTTAGTTGAAGAAACTCCTTTCTTTAAAGAAAATTTCTTAGTTAAAGAAGGATTTGTTGAATTAGATAGATTTGTTGGACTTTTTGGAGTTGTAGGACTTCATGAATGTGTTCAACAACTTCTAGAATTTGAAAACAAAGATTTAGAATTTGGTAAAGATGAATATGCAAATGAACTTGGAGTTGAAGTTATGAATTTTGTTGAAAAGAGAGTTAATTCTTTTGAAAGCAAATATTCAACTTTCTGGAATCATAGATTTATGCTACACTCACAAGTAGGAGCACAAGATGATATTGAAGATAGTGCAGGTGTTAGAATTAGAATTGGTAAAGAAATACCAATGTATGATCATATTAAACATTCAGCATTATTCCACAAATATTTCCCATCAGGAATTGGTGATCACTTCCCATTTGACGAAACTGCTGAAAAGAATCCATCTGCCGTTTTAGATATCTTTAAAGCTGCATTTAGATTAAATATGAGATATATTTCATGCTATGGAGAAAATGGAGATTTGATTCGTGTAACTGGTTATTTGGTTAAAAAATCAGATATGCAAAAATTCATTGATGGAGAAAGGGTAAGCTACGATACTGTTCAATATGCTAGAGATGCTTTTGAAAAATATCATTTATTAGAACGTAAGGTTAGAGATGTCAAATAAAGGAATTATAAATAAAATAATAGATATGTCGGTGGTAGACGGACCTGGAAACAGGACGTCTATTTTCCTTCAGGGTTGTAATTTTAATTGTTTTTATTGCCACAATCCTGAAACTATAAAACATTGTATTAATTGTATGGAATGTATTCCTTCTTGTTCAACAAAGAGTTTAACAAATGTTAACGGGAAAATTGTTTGGAATGATAAGACTTGTATCAATTGTGATGAGTGTATTAGAGTTTGTCCACATCTTGCAACACCAAAGATATATAATTGGACTGTTGAAGAAACTGTTGAGAGAATAAAAAAGAATATTCCTTTTATTAGAGGAATTACTGTTAGTGGTGGAGAATGTACACTTCAACATAAGTTTTTAACTCCACTTTTTACTGAGGTTAAAAAACTTGGTCTTACTTGTTTTGTTGATACAAATGGTGGAATACCTTTTAAGAGACTGCCTGAATTTGTTGAAGTTGCAGATGCTTTTATGCTTGATATAAAGGCTTTTGACAATGAAGAACATCTTTTTATAACGAAAACTAAGGTTGATGTCGTTTTAGAAAATGCAGATTATCTTGCGAGTTTAGATAAACTTTTTGAGATAAGAACAGTAACAATTGCTGGAATGGACAATAGAACAACAGTTGATAAGATTACAAAGATGCTTTCCAAATACATAAAAATGGGACATAAAATTAGATACAAAATAATAAAATATAGAAAATATGGTGTTAGAGAAGAATATAGTATGTTCTCAGCTCCAGTTGATGAAGAGATGGAAGAATTAAAGCAAATTGCACTTAAAAATGGTTTTGAAGATGTTATTATTGTTTAAATTCTTGTAAATTTAAAGCAAAAGAACTAGTTAATAGTTCTTTTTTTGTATAGAAAAAATTAATTGTTAATCTTACTTGCATAAATATTTTCTATTATACTTAATTACAATTGTATGTTAAAATAATATTGTATATGTATTTTTATGATGTATATTTATTTTTTAGGAGGGATTAAATGAATAAGAAAAGTGCATTAGGATTAGCTTTACTATGCGGTTTGTCTTTTTCACAAGTGTGCCATGCAGCTAATGAAACGGTAGTTTATAACAAAGATGGACTAACTGTTAATTTAATTGCAGATGGAGATGGAGTATTTAAAATTTCTGTTGAAAATAATACTGGAAAAGATATGATTGGAGTAAAGGTAAAATCAGATGATATCAAAGGCTTAAAAATAATTAAGGGAAAAGAATTAAATCTTGGCGATATAAAAGCTGGAGAAAAGAAAGTATTAGAAAGTGAAAAGTTACAATTTGAAATAGTTCAAGCTATTGAAAATAGTATAAAGAATGGAAAACTTGCAAAGACTGGAATTAGTGGAGTTTACAAGGTAAATGTAACAATAGCAGTTGCGGGAATAGTAGGGATAGTTTGTGTATTAGTATCAAAGAAAAGAAATGCTAAGAGATTACTATCAGTAGCTGTAGGAACTGGAATATTAATGTCTTCAATTTTAGGATTTAGTTCAAGTGCAGATACAGAATACAAAAATTCTGCTGATTTAAGTGGAAATATAGTTGTAAGTGGAAATACTTATGAATACACTGGAGTGTTGTTGTGGAATGATGCCGATTCTACTGGAGAAAATAATCAGGGAGGAAACAATCCAGGAGGAAACAATCCGGGAGGAAACAATCCTGTTGATAATGAGGAAGAAGATAAAATTGTTGAGTTTGAAGATGAAAATTTAAAACAATTCATTCTTGATAAATTACATGCTTATGAAGGTGAAGATAGTTTTGAAGTTGAAATGAATGAATATAACTTTAAACTTAATGATAAATCATATAGAAAAGATAAAAATTCAAATGAAATATACAAGAGTGATTTGGAAAAAATTGAAGCTATTGGAATTAGAGGAATGAACGCTGCTGAAGATAAACTTATAGAAGTTAGTAGTATTAAGGGTCTTGAATATTGCAAAAACTTAAAAACTCTTACAATTTCATCTGGAGAAATTCCTGATGACGATGAAGCAATAAGATATTCAGAAGGAGCAATTAAAGATTTAACACCACTTGCTGGACTTAAAAATCTTGAATTATTAAGACTTTCTCATAATGAAATATCAGATGTTACTCCTTTAAAGGATTTAACTCAATTAAAACATTTATTTATTTCACATAATAACATTTCAGATGTTAGTTCGTTGAAAGATCTTACAAATTTAGAAGATTTTGATATTGCTGTTAATAAAGTTCCAGATATTAGCATCGTTAAAAACTTTACAAAATTAAATTTATTAGATATTTATTCAAATAAAATATCAGATATTAGTAATGTAAAAAGTCTTGATAAATTAACATATTTAAGAGCTGATAATAATAATATTGAAGATATTAGTGCTTTAAAAGACTTAAAATTATTAGAAAATTTAGATTTAGGAAATAATAAAATTAAAGATATTTCCGTTATTGATGGTTTGACAAAATTAACTAAATTAAGCTTAAAGGGAAATAATCTAGACAACTTTAATTTAACACATCTTACTAAGCTTGATGATTTAAATCTTCAAAATAACAAGATTTCAGATGTTTCATTCTTAGAAAAAGTAAATAAATTAACAAGCTTAAACTTAAATAAAAATAATGTTGAAAATATTGAAGCTATAAGTAATTTAAAAGACTTAACTTATTTATATTTAGATAAGAATAATGTAGAAAATATAGATGCTTTAAAATCATTAAGCAAGCTTTCAAACGTAGTTCTATCAAATAATAAGATTTCTGATATTTCAGCTCTTAAAGACTTAAATGAACTTGCGAGTGTTAAAATTGATGGAAATAAAGTTAAAGATTTTTCACCAATAAATGATAAGAGTACTATTTTTGAAAAAGTTATTCATAATCAAAATGTAAATATTGAAAATGTTGAAGCTAATGATAAGGTTGTAGAAGTTGATAATCCTTATGTTGGACTTGATAAGATCGCTAAAGGTGGAAATCCTGCTGTTAGTACAGAAGCTGAAGGTGTTAGCGTTGCTTTAGAAAATGGTAAATTAAAATTAACTTTAAGTGATGATGCTTTCAATAATATCTCAGAAGATGGTCTAGAAGTAAAAGTTAAATATGAATTTGAAAATGAAATGGACTATGTAAATAATCCGACTGAATTATTTGCAAATGTAAAATTAACAAAAGCTGCAGAAAGATATGTAGATATTGAAGATGGAAAATTACTAAAAGTAATAAATAAAAATTTAGACAAAAATAGACCTGATGACCAAAAAGTTACTGTTGAAGAAATGGAAAGCTTAACTGAATTATCTATTTTTTTAAAAGACAATGGAAGTGCTGATTTTAGCGAAAATGCAAAATACTCTATACTTGGGGTACCAACAAGTTTAGCAGGAACAAAAGACTTTAAATTTGCTGTTACAAGAGGGATGAAAAGTATCAAAGGTTTGGAATATGCAAAAAATCTTAAAAAGTTAAAATTAAACGAAAATGAAATTTCAGATATTACACCACTTAAAGATTTAACTAAATTAGAATACTTAGAAATTCAAAGAAATAGAATTGTTGATATTAAACCATTAGAAAAATTAACAAATCTTAAATTTTTAAAATTGTACAACAATTTAATTGAAGATATATCACCTCTTGCAAATTTAACAAATTTAACAGGATTAGATTTGCATTACAATGTAACAGTTGAAGGAGATGAACTTCATAAAATACCATCTAAAGGAATCACAGATATTACTCCTTTGAAAAATTTAAAAAATTTAACTTTTTTAGATTTATCAGCTAATAGAATAGAAGATGTTTCAATAATCAAAGGATTTGATAAAATTGAACATTTAGATATTTCGGGAAATAGAGTTAAAAATTATGAAGGATTAGGAGAATATCTTGCAAAAAGACTTGGAGACGCTTTAAATGAGGGTATTGGAAGTATGCAATTTTCAGGTCAAACTGTAGATTTAGGAAAAACTGTTGAAGTAAATGCTAATGAAGTATCTTTCGAAACTCCATTTAAAGGAATTAAAGAACTTGGAGTTGCTTTAGGAGAAGTTTTTGGAGCAGAAGAAGCTTTAAATCCATTTAGTGAAATTTCAACTGGAAAAGATGGAATAGAAGCAAGTTATGATTTGGATTCAAATACGAT
Organism: Parvimonas pharyngis; assembly: GCF_046569675.1. Taxonomy (NCBI): domain Bacteria; kingdom Bacillati; phylum Bacillota; class Tissierellia; order Tissierellales; family Peptoniphilaceae; genus Parvimonas; species Parvimonas pharyngis. The sequence continues at coordinate 146,487 of NZ_JBKICJ010000003.1, read as the reverse complement.
AACTTTAAATATATCTGATGATGTTATTGCAGAAAACAAAGGAAAAGAATTGAATTTGAATTTAAAAATGTCATTAGATGAATATACTTGGACATTAAAGAATGTAAAACTAAAATTTAGTGTTGATGAAGTAATTGTATCTGATGAGTATAAAGATTTTTATTTTGATTTGTTTAACAAGTATAGTAAATTTCATAAGAAATATGTAAATTTAACAGATGAAGCAAATAAACTTTTTAATGAAAAAAATAAGCCAATGAAAGATAAAAATTTTACTAAAGAAGATATGGAAATGTTAAAAACTTTTGTTGTTGTTGATAAGAATGTTACGGACAAAATGATAGAACCTTTAAAATATTCTAAGAATTTAGAAGAATTTAAGGTAGAATTAAATAAATCAAACTTAACAAGAAATGTAAATAATTTTGATTTTTTGTCTAAAACACCAAATTTAAAACAATTTATTTATCAAAATCAGGATTATAAACACGCAAAAAAAGAAATATTTCCAGAAAATATAGATTTTTCAAAAAATGAATCTTTAGAAAAAGTTATTATTTCACAAACAAATTTAAGTAGTATTAAAGCTTTTGAAAAATTAAAATTAAAGCAATTAAGCTTGCAAGATAATGAGATTACTGATATAACTCCTATTAAAGATATGGAAACTTTAGAAAGATTGGATTTAGATAATAATAAAATAGTAAATTTACCTAATTTATCAAAATTGCAAAGATTAATTACTCTATATCTTAGAGATAATAAGTTATCAGATATCTCTAATCTTGAAGAACTAAAAAATCTTGAAGCTTTACATCTTAGAAATAATAAGATATCAGATATTTCAAGTTTAGAAAAGTTACCAAAATTGCATAGACTATATATCGATAAAAATGAAAATCTTAAAAATTATATTAAGAATATTAAAAATCTTAATGGAATAAATACTTTATTTGTTGACGAAATCACAAAGGAAGATTTTGATTGGCTAAAGACATTTTCAACTAGAGGTGCTGTTGATGCAACTGAAAACGAAGATAGAATTAGAATGTTCAATTTTGAAAAATTGGAAATTCCAGTTAAAGTTAAGAAAAATGATATAAAAGATGGTTTTATAGAGATAGATAATCCGTTAAAAGATTGGAATGATATGTCTATTGAAGCCGCAGATGATGAATCAGGAAAGAATCCAAATCTAACTTTTGAGTCAGATAAAATAAAAATAAAAGTTCAAGATAAAAATGAGTTCCGCGAAGCTTATAATATTTATGTTGAAAACTATGAAGTTGAAGGGTATGGAGATTATAGTCAACCACCATCAATTTCTGGAAAGATTGTTTTAAATATAAAAATTTCAGAATAAAGAATATTAAGGAGACTGCTAGTCTCCTTTTTGTTTTACTGTTATAAAAATAATTTTTGTGATATAATAACATTAATTTAATTATCAAAAATATATTATAATAAAATAAAATATAATTTATATTTAGAAAATAGGAGGGAAAATTTGTTAGAGATTATTTTAAATTCTTTAGATGAATGTGATAATTTTTCTAAAAGATTTTCAAAAACATTAAGAAATGGAGATGTAATTTCATTAATTGGTGATCTTGGAGCTGGGAAAACTACTTTTACTAAATTTTTAGGTAAGAATTTAGGTATTGAAGAAGATATTACTTCACCAACTTTTAATTTAGTTAATTTGTATTCTGGAAAATTTGAGTTTAATCATATGGATTTATACAGAATTGATTCTCCAGAAGAACTTTACCAAATAGATTATGAAAATTACTTTTATCCAGACGGAGTTACTGTGATTGAGTGGGCAGAAAATGGAGGATATTTACTTCCTAAAAATTTGATTGAAATTGAAATTTTAAAAGTTTCTGAAAACTCTAGAAAAATAGTGATAAAGGGAAATAATAAAAGAGAATTGGAAATTATAGAGGGATTATAATGAAAATTTTAGCGATAGATACGTCAACAACTCACAGTTCATGTGCGGTTATGGATGATAATAATATTGTTGGGGATTTTAGCATAAATCAAAGTATGAGTCATAATGAGATTTTACTTGTTATGGTTGATGAAATGCTAAAAAAATTGAATATTGATATAGAAGATATTGATTTATTCGTGGCTGTAACTGGTCCGGGATCTTTTACAGGAATAAGAATAGGGGTTACTGTTGTTAAGGCATTAGCTATGGCTTTAAATAAACCGATAGTTGCTGTAAATACATTGGAAGCTCTTTCTTTTGGAGTGTTTGCTGATAAAAAGAAAATTCCTTTGATAGATGCAAGAGGTGAAAGAGTCTATTATGGAGTTTATGAGGGAATAAACAACGAAAATATAGTTGCTCCTGCTCTTTTGACTATTGATGAACTTTTGGACGAATTCTCAGATAAAGGTGAATTTGTATTTGTTGGTGATTGTGTTAATCATTACAAGGATAGAATTTTAGAAAATAAAAATTTTGAAATCACTCCTGCTTGTTTAAATAGTTGCATTTCAAAAAATGCATGTGTTATAGGGAAACAAAAATTTGAAAGAGGAGATATTTCGGACTGTTTTAGTTTGAGTCCTGAGTATGTTAGGCTTTCACAAGCACAAAGAGATTTGGAGAATAAAGGTAAGTAGATGATTTCATACAGATATGCAGTAAGTGAAGATGTATTTGATATTTTGAATTTTGATAAAGAGTATTTTTCTAATAATTTTGATGAAAAATTTTATATTGAATATATTGAAAATAAGAAAGTATTAGTAGCAAAAGAGAAAGATGTTGTAGGTTATGTTTTATTTAATCAAATTTTTGATGAAGCAGAAATCTATAAAATTGTCGTTTCAAAAGATTTTAGAAACAAACAAATAGCTTATAATCTCATTGAATTTTTAATAAAAGAATTAAAGTTAAGAGATGTTTCTAAAGTATTTTTAGAAGTACGAGAAAACAATATACCTGCAAGAAATTTATACAAAAAATGTGGATTTGTAGAAATTAGAAAAATTGTTGACTATTATAATAATCCAAAAGAAAATGGAATTATGATGTTAAAAGAGGTAATTTAATGAAAGATATTAAAATAATGGCAATAGAAAGCAGTTGTGATGAAACAAGTGTTGCTGTTGTAAAAAATGGTAGGGAAGTTATTTCTAATGTAATTTCTTCTCAAATAGATATGCATAAAAAATTCGGAGGAGTTGTTCCAGAAGTGGCTAGTAGAATGCATTTAGAAGTTATTAATAATATAGTGAGAGAAGCTTTAGATGAGGCTAAAATTACTATAGAAGAAATAGATGCTATTGCTGTAACTAAAGGTCCTGGACTTGTAGGAGCTTTACTTGTTGGAATTTCTGAAGCAAAGGCTTTATCATATGCTTGTAAAAAACCTTTAATAGGAGTTAACCATATGAAAGGTCATATTTGTGCTGCCTTAATAACACATAAAGAATTAGAACCTCCATTTATATGTCTTTTAGTATCGGGAGGACATACTTATCTTGTGCATGTTAAAGGTTATAATGATATGGAAGTTATAGGAAAGACAATTGATGATGCTTGTGGAGAAGCTTATGATAAGGTAGCAAGATGCCTTGGAATGAATTATCCAGGAGGTCCAGAAGTTGAAAAACTAGCAAAACTTGGAAATGAAGAAGCTATAGATTTTCCTAGGGTAATGCTTGATAAAAATAGTTATAACTTTAGTTTTAGTGGATTAAAAACAGCAGTTCTTAACTATTTAAATAGTAAAAAACAAAAAAATGAAGAAATTTCAAAAGAAGATGTCTGTGCTAGCTTCCAAAGAGCAGTTTTCGACGTTCTAATCTACAAAACAGAAAGACTTATGAAAGAGAAAAACTTGGATAAACTTGTAGTTTCAGGTGGGGTTTCAGCTAATAATACATTAAGAACAGAGATAGAAAAAATGTGTGAAAAGAATAATTTCAAATCGTATTTTCCGTCAAAAATACTTTGCACAGATAATGCTGCAATGATAGCATCTTCTGGCTACTATGAGTATATTTCAGGGGTTAGAAGTGATTTAACTTTAAATGTTGAACCGAATTTAGAATTGTAAATTTCAAAAAAAATTTTTTAAAAAAAGTGTTGACAACTAAAAAAATAAAGTGTATAATATTCGAGTAACTGTTTAAGATATGCATTTTTAAAAGAGTTTGAATTCAAAAAAATCAAAAAAGTATTGACAAATAGTTAGTTATGGTATATAATTATTAGGCAGTCAATTTTAAAACAGAAATTGATTGATGAGGCCCCATGGTCAAGCGGTTAAGACATCGCCCTTTCACGGCGGTAACCCGGGTTCGAATCCCGGTGGGGTCACCACTTTTATTTAGTAGGTTTGTGGTTATATTTGGGCGCATAGCTCAGTTGGGAGAGCATCTGCCTTACAAGCAGGGGGTCATAGGTTCGAGCCCTATTGTGCCCACCAAATAAGGCCTGGTAGTTCAGTTGGTTAGAATGCTAGCCTGTCACGCTAGAGGTCGTGGGTTCGAGTCCCATCCAGGTCGCCACTAATATGCTGGTGTAGCTCAATTGGTAGAGCAACTGACTTGTAATCAGTAGGTTAGGGGTTCAAGTCCTCCCACCAGCTCCAATCTACTTTATGTAGGTTATATGGAGGAGTTCCCGAGTGGCCAAAGGGGACGGACTGTAAATCCGTTAGCTGCGCTTTCAGTGGTTCGAATCCACTCTCCTCCACCAATTTAATTTTTGTTAAGACCATAAAGTTTGAGATTATATGCGGGTGTAGCTCAGTGGTAGAGCCCCAGCCTTCCAAGCTGGTTGCGAGGGTTCGATTCCCTTCACCCGCTCCATTTTGCACCTATAGCTCAGCTGGATAGAGCAACGGACTTCTAATCCGTGTGCCAGAGGTTCGAATCCTCTTAGGTGCGCCAACCTTTGGGGTATAGCCAAGTCGGTAAGGCACTAGACTTTGACTCTAGCATTCCGCAGGTTCGAGTCCTGCTACCCCAGCCAATTTTATGATTCATTAGCTCAGCCGGTAGAGCACCTGACTTTTAATCAGGGTGTCCGGGGTTCGAATCCCCGATGGATCACCATTCATGGAGAGGTATCGAAGTGGTCATAACGAGGCGGTCTTGAAAACCGTTTGGGTTCACGCCCACGTGGGTTCGAATCCCACCCTCTCCGCCACAATGGAGAAATACTCAAGTGGCTGAAGAGGCTCCCCTGCTAAGGGAGTAGATCCTTTACGGGATGCGAGGGTTCAAATCCCTCTTTCTCCGCCAATAATTTGGGCCTTTAGCTCAGTTGGTTAGAGCGCCCGGCTCATAACCGGTAGGTCCCGGGTTCAAGTCCCTGAAGGCCCACCAAATTATCTGCAGATATTTCTTTTTTAGAAATATCTCTTATTTTATAGAGCTATAATAAAGGATTGATATTGTAGGGGTATAGTTCAACGGTAGAATGTCGGTCTCCAAAACCGCTGATGAGGGTTCGATTCCTTCTACCCCTGCCATTTACATAGTATTACAAAGTAAAAAAAATAATATGCCCAGATAGCTCAGTCGGTAGAGCAGAGGACTGAAAATCCTCGTGTCGGTGGTTCGATTCCGCCTCTGGGCACCAGATCTGTAATTCGAGAAATCTGTTACGGATTGCTATTATTCCTGCGAGTGCAGGATTTTTTTTACTCATTTTTAGAAGATTATATTAGGCCCAGATAGCGAAAAGTCGGTATAAGAGAGTAACCAAAATATCGAGAAGAAGTCGAAGATATTTTGTGTTAATATCTTAGTCTAGTACAAAGTACGAAAAGATGAGTTATGAAAAAATAAAATAATGAAAATCTTAAAAAGTAAATAAAATTGAATAGTTAATAAATAATTATCATCTGAAAGAGTCAGAGGACTGAAAATCCTCGTGTCGGTGGTTCGATTCCGCCTCTGGGCACCAGATCTGTAATTCGAGAAATCTGTTACGGATTGCTATTATTCCTGCGAGTGCAGGATTTTTTTTGTCTATTTTTAAGTGGGGGATTTTTGGTATAATATTAATATCAAGTAAAAGGAGGGATAATAATGGAATTAAATGAAAAAATTATTGATTTACTAAAATCTTCAGAGCCTCTTAAAAGTGGAGAAATTTCCGAAAAATTAGGAGTAGATAAGACTGAAGTAGATAAAGTTTTAAAAAAACTAAAGACAGAAGAAAAAGTTATTTCTCCAAAAAGATGTTATTATTCTGTTGAAAAGTAAGAACCCCACCCTTCCACGATGCTTCGCATCGGGTGGGTTCCCGGAAACCTTGTTGTTTCACAATAATAAAAGCTGTTGAATTGTTCAACAGCTTTTATTATATTTCTTTATCTTGTAATTTTAAGTTTTTTCTAAATTCAGTTGGTAACATCTTTTGATATTTTAGGAAATTTCTATTAAATGTTTTAACTGTGTTATATCCGACTTCAAATGCAATATCAGTTATTTGCATGTCTGTTTTTAATAATAATTTTGTTGATTTGTTTATTCTTACAAAATTTAAAAAGTTTTTAAAGTTCTTTTCTACATAATATATAAATAGTCTATTAACTTCTGTAATTGATATTGAAAAGTCCTTACATATACTTTCAATTTCAATGTCTTCGCTAGAATTTTTGACTACAAAATTTAATATTCTGTAAAATTTTCTTATATTTTCAATTTGACAGATTTGAGAAACTTTGTTGAAAGTCTGTCTATATTTATTTGGATTTTGTCCTGTTCTTGCTGTAAATACTTTTGATAGGTGAGAACGGTCGGAAAATCCTGTTATTTCAGCGATTTCTTCAATATCTAAATCTGTATATAGTAGCATATCCATCGTTTTTCCGATTCTCATCTCATTTATTAGATTATTAAAAGAAAGACCTGTTGTTTCTTTTACATATCTATTTATTGTAGACTCACTCATGAAAAATAGTTTGGAAATTGATGAAATTGTTAATTTTTCACTTAAATGAGCGTGGATGTATCTAAATATATTAATTTTATCAAAACTTTCATCTACTTTTCTCTTCTTGTTATTATCCTCTTCGTCTTGCAATCTTCTGTAAGTTATAATTAAGTCGATTATTTTATTTAGTACATAAGCAGAAGATATAGGATTTTCATTTTTATTATATAATGATGAGTCCTCTCCCAGTTCTTCTCTTAACATATCAAAAACATTAGAAAAATATTTGAATTGTTCAGAATTACAGTGAATAACGGGATTATCATAAAATGAGTTTATTAAACTTAAATTTTCTGCATCGACATTATAAAATGACTTTATTATTTTATTAGCACTATCGAAGTTATATTTAAGAATAAAATACTGCATAGTTTTTGATACTTCTACAACTTCTGTATATTCCCAAGGTAAAATACAAACTAGAGTTCTATCTTTTATTTCATATATATTATTTTGTATTCTAATCTTAGCAGAACCTTTTTTTATAAGTAAAAATCTTGCTGATTGATGAAAAAGTCCTTTTGTGGGGGATGTAATAATTTCTCTATCAATACTATACATACTCTCTTCGTTTATATACGAATTAGCTTTGTTTTGTATCTCTATTCCAATTTGTTTATTCATAATTTCTCCTAAAAAGTTTACTAAATTAATGACTATATTATAAGTATAAATCATAATCTTTTATATGTAAAGATTTTTCTACTGGTAAATTGTTAAGTCAAGTGCAACATTTAATATAAGTTTCCAAACAATTCTTTGTTAGGTGTTTTAAAATTTATACATTTTCTAGGTCTATTATTAAGCCTTGATTGTACTAACTCTAATTCTTCTTCATTCACTTGAGATAAATCCATCCCCTTTGGATAATATTCTCTTAGAAGTCCATTTGTATTTTCATTTGTTCCTTTTTGCCAAGCACAATATGGATCACAAAAATATGTTTTACATTCTAATTTTTCTTCTATTTTCAAGTATCCTGAAAATTCTTTTCCTCTATCAAAGGTTATTGTTTTTACCATTTCTTTTGGTAAATCTCCTAAAGCATCTATAACCGCTCTTGTAACATTCTTTTCTGTTCTATCTGGTAGTAAAATGACCTTACAATATCTTGATTTTCTTTCTACTAATGTAAAAAAACAATATTTACTTTTTCTCTTGAGGTCAAATCTTACAGATTCTACTGTGTCTCCTTCCCAATGCCCATAATCTATTCTTTAAAGATAGAAGAACAGAAGTTTAACGTTTTTGGAAAAGAAGTTCAAGTTTATTTCGGTGTCACTAGAACAACAAGTTTATCCATTGAAAAGCCACCACTAGCGTTATCATCGTAAGTTGTTTTCTTACATTTTGATAAATTTTTGAGAAAGTTGATTAATATTTTAGACTAAAGGGTATATAATTAACAATTGTAGAGGTGAACACATGAAAAAAGAAGAAAAAACAAGACTACGAAGAGAGAAAATCATTACAGCTGCTTTGGTTGAATTTGCTACAAAAGGCTATCAAGGTTTTGTAATCAATGAACTTTGTAAAGTGGATGGTATTTCCAAAGGAGTTTTGTATCATAATTTTTCAGGGAAATCAGACCTCTATCTAACTTGTATTCAAGAGAGTTTTGAGAAAGCTTTGGCAGTGTTTCTAGGGGTGGATGGTCAAGTGTCCTCTTTAGCTGATTATATGGAAAGACGTCACCAATTTTATCAGCAATACCCAGAACATAGCCACATTTTCTTTGAGGCAATGATTGCGACACCAGAAGAATTGGAAGCAGACATAGCACCCCAGAAAGCTATCTTTTTGGACTTGAATGAACAAGTTTGTCAAAAACTTATATCAGAATCCAAACTGAAAGAGCATATTGATGAGAAGCGAGCTATGGCCTATCTGCGATTGATTCAGGATATGTTTCGCTCCTATTATTTAACTGTTTCGTCAGATAGCAGTTTGCCTGACTTGGTTTCAGGATATGAACGTCAATTATCACAAGTACTGGATATGATGATTTATGGAATACTAGAGGAAGAGTCCTCTAAGAAAGGAGAAAAATAATGTCGAAAAATTGGAAATGGTTGTTATTAATCGCGGGTATTTTTGCAGTTTTGACAGGTTTTAATATGATTGCATATCCTGCTGTTAGCTTGGCTTCCATGACTTTCTTGTTTGCGCTTGTATTTGTAGTTCAAGGGATTTCTGAGATTGTACAATACTTCAAATCAGAAGAAAAGCATGGCTGGAATTTATTTGGGGGAATTGTTACCCTTATCCTCGCTCTTACTTTGTTCTCAGGTAGCTTTATTGAAATGGTATTTTTTGTACCATTTATCATTTCTATCTGGGCCTTAACAAATGGTATTACAAAAACTATCGTTGGTTTCGAGGTTCGTAAGATTGATAAATCGGTAGGTAATCCTCTAGTTTGGATGGGGATTTTAGGAATCGTAGTAGGTTTAATCATGATGGGACACCCATTGATGACTAGTATATTCATTAGTTACAACATTGCCTTTGTCTTTATTTATCAAGGTATTGTGGCTATTGCTCAATTTTTCAAGATTAAATAAGAAAAAAAGACTCTTTATCAACTGTAGTGGGTTGATAAAAAGTTACAACCTGGAGAGGACCAAATTGGTTCTCTCCTTTTTGGTATTCAAAGCAATGAGAATTCTAGTTTTAAAATTTTCAAGGACTAAACCCATCCATAATAATAATTTTCACCTGACAGCGAATAGCTCTATCGTATCTAATAAAGTGATTTCGGATAACGCTTGTGTTCTGCCCTCAAGAACAGTGATGATATTTAGCTTTTCAAAATCTTGAGCAATAAAGATCATCTTTCCCTTAGTAAAGGAGTACTCGTCCCAGGACATAATCTTTTGTAGATGTGAAAAATCATGCTCAAAGTGGAAGTTGATGTGGTTTTAACATTTTATAAACTACTCCCTTGATATATTTGTTCTGGAGACCATTGTTATAATATTTTGGCTTCTATATATTTTATCGAATTGTGATCAAATTTAGAATTTCTTTTATATTCTATTCTTCTTTTTTCATATTTCTTTTGAGCGACTATTGGAAAATACCTCTTAAAAGATGAATTTTTATTATTAGTTTTAATTTTGTTTCTATTAATTTCTCTTGAAATTGTACTAGGATACCTCTTAATTGCTTTTGCTATTTACCTTATACTCATTCCTAAATTTAAAAATTGGTATATACAACTTCTTTCAAATATGGTAATATGTTTGTAACCCATAGAGTAATCCTACTGTTAATTGTTAGTTTAGTCACCTATATTTTAACATAGATTCTCTATGAGTTTTTTGTTGCACTTAATATGATAAATTATCTATAAGAAAGTGTCTTTTTTATATAAAAATTATAAAAAAAAATCATTATATAAATTAAATAAATTTTAAAATTAATATTTTTAAACAATTATAATAAATCAAAGGACAAATTAAATAATAAAAAGAGTAAAAATAAGTATAAAAATAATAAAAACAACTTAAGTATAAAGTGTTTAATTTTATATCTAAAATAATAAATTTTAAGCAATATTTAAAAGTCATACTAAAAAAATTATGGAATTTAGTGGAAAGTAAATCTTTTTAGATAATTATAGATTTAATATATAAAAATCGTAGTATTAATTTGTAAAGTAAAAAAACGCAAATCAAATGTCAAAGAAATAAATAAAGAGTAATACAAATTTTGGTAAATAAAATGTCCTGAATTTTTTTGTAAATATTGTATAATAAGAGTGTATGGGTACTTTTATTGTACCAAATATAATTTAAAGGAGAATTGTTATGAGCAAAAACTTAAGAGGAAGAAATTTCCTAACATTATTAGACTTTACAAGTGATGAAATTCGTTACCTTTTAGATCTTTCTAGAAATTTCAAAGATTTAAAGAGAAGCGGAACTCCTCACCGTTATTTAGAAGGAAAAAATATAGTATTATTATTTGAAAAGACTTCAACTAGAACTCGTTGTTCTTTCGAAGTTGCAGGTATGGACCTAGGTATGGGAGTTACTTACTTAGATCCAGGTTCATCTCAAATGGGTAAAAAAGAATCTATTGAAGATACTGCAAGAGTATTAGGAAGAATGTATGATGGTATTGAATATAGAGGATTCAGCCAAGAATTAGTTCAAACATTAGGAGAATATGCAGGAGTACCTGTATGGAATGGTTTAACAGACAAATTCCACCCAACTCAAATGTTAGCTGACCTTTTAACAATTGAAGAAAAATTCGGATATTTAAGAGGATTAAACTTTGTATATATGGGAGATGCAAGAAACAACATGGGTAACTCACTAATGATAGCTTGTGCTAAAATGGGTGTAAACTTCACTGCTTGTGCTCCAAAAGAATTATGGCCAGAAGAAGAATTAAGAGAAAAAGCACTAGAAATCGCTAAAGCAACTCATTGTACAGTAAGCTTTGAAGAAGATGTTAAAAAAGCTACTACAAATGCTGATGTAGTTTACACAGATATTTGGGTATCAATGGGTGAACCAGACGAAGTTTGGGCTGAAAGAATTAAATTATTAAAACCATACCAAGTAAACAAAGAAGTTATGGCAAATGCTAAAGAAACTGCTATCTTTATGCACTGCTTACCTTCATTCCACGATCAAAAAACTGTTATCGGTAGAGAAATTTTCGAAAAATTCGGAATTCCTGAAATGGAAGTTACTGATGAAGTTATTGAAGGACCTCAATCTGTTGTATTTGATGAAGCTGAAAATAGAATGCATACAATAAAAGCTATTATGTATGCTACTTTATGGTAAGAGGTACAAATGGGAAAAAGAATAGTTGTAGCTTTGGGGGGTAATGCTTTAGGCAATACCCCTTTTGAGCAATTAGAAAAAGTTAAAATCGCTGCCGATATTATTTCTGATTTAGTTAAAGAAGGAAATGATGTTATTATCGGACATGGAAATGGACCTCAAGTAGGAATGATTAATTTAGCTATGGATTATTCAGCAAATGGAAAGGAAAAAACTCCTTTAATGCCACTTGTTGAATGTGGAGCTATGAGCCAAGGATATATAGGTTATCATTTACAACAAGCTTTAGGTCAAGCATTCAAAGAAAAAGGAATTAATAAAACTGCTGTATCAGTTATAACTCAAGTTGAAGTTGCTGAAGATGACAAAGCATTTGAAAATCCAACTAAGCCAGTTGGAATGTTCTACACAAAAGAAAAAGCTGAAGAATTAGAAAGAGAAAATGGATTTACTTTCGTTGAGGATTCAGGAAGAGGATATAGAAAAGTTGTTCCTTCACCAAAACCATTACACATTATTGAAATTGATGCTATTAGTAAAATGGTTGAAGCAGGACTTACAGTTATCACTGTTGGTGGTGGTGGAATACCTGTTGTTAATAAAAATGGTAGATTAGTTGGTGTTGATGCAGTAATTGATAAAGATAAATCAAGTGCTGAACTTGCATCAGAATTAAATGCTGATTTCCTTTTAATTTTAACTGCAGTTGATAAAGTTTGTATTAACTTTAATAAGCCAGACCAAAAAGAATTAGACGAAATCACTGTTGAAGAAGCTAATAAATATATTGCAGAAGGTCAATTTGCTAAAGGAAGTATGCTTCCTAAAGTTGAAGCTTGTTTGGATTTCGTAAAAGGTGGAGATGATAGATGTGCTATCATTACTTTACTAGAAAAAGCATCAGATGCTGTAAAAGGTCTTACAGGAACTAAGATAGTTAAGTAGGAGGACGATTTGAACAATATATCACATAGAACTAGTTTTTTAGCTAAAATCGCTCTTTTTATTGTAGCTATTTTATGGGGAACATCCCTTACAGTAGTTAAGAGTGCAGCAGATGTATTTAAACCTAATTTTCTATTAGGTATTAGATTTACAATTGCAGGAATTATCCTTGCGGTAATTTTTCATAAAAAATTATTTAAGGCAGATAAAAAAGAGTTAGTAGCTGGAGCTATAATTGGGGTGTTTTTATTTGTTGCATATTCAAGCCAAACTCTTGGAGTTACTTTTACAACTCCAGGACGTAGTGGATTTTTATCAGCATCATATTGTGTAATCGTACCATTTTTATATTGGATTACAAACAAAGTTAGACCTGATAAATTTAATGTATCTGCAGCGGTATTCTGTATTATAGGAATCTTTTTTATTGCCATGGCAGGAGAGAGTGGTTCAATTTTTAATTCAAGTATAACTGCAATTTATGGAGATGCACTTGCGCTTTTAAGTGGGCTTTTATTTGCATCTCATATCGTTATGGTTACAAAATTAGGAGTTGGAAAAGATCCATTTGTTTTAACAATAATGCAATTTTTAGTAGCTGGTGTTTTATCTTGGATAACTACATTTGCTTTTGAAAACAATGCTGGAATGCAAATTACTTTAAGACCAATGCTTGAAGTATTATATCTTTCTGTAATGTGTACAGCTGTTGCGTTATTATTACAAAATTTAGGACAAAAATATACAGATCCAAGTAGTGCAGCAATCATTTTAGGTTGTGAGTCAATCTTTGGTGTTGCATTACCGGTTGCTCTTGGAATTGAAAGCTTAACTGTTAAATCAGTTATCGGTTTTGTTTTGATTTTTATTGCCATAATAATTTCAGAAACAAAATTATCTTTCTTATTTAAAAAGAAAACTGAAGAAGTAGAAAATATAAAATAGAAGTCTTAAGACTTCTTTTTTTATTTGAAAAAAATCATTTTTGTTGACTTTTACTACGCTGTGTGCTACCATAAGAAATAAGGATAATTGGTTTCAATGGGGGGCATCTTGAAAGATACATTTGCAATAATTTGCGGGAAATTAGTATATCATTTAGGTAAAAAATTTACTCCATGTAGTTCTTTGCCAGGGAAAATTGCTTTGAATTTAGAAAGAAATTTATATAAAAATTTATATAAAATTAAAGATTTATCTAAAATTGAAATGATAATTAAGAGTTTGAGGATTCGCCAAAAAGAAGTAGTATTTTAGGGGCGTTATGCCCTTTTATTTTATGAGAGGTATTATGGATTTTGAAAGATATATTGAACAAAGACATTCTGTAAGAGCATATACACCAAAAGATATAGAACAAAATTTGATTGATGAAATAAATTTAGATATAGAACGATATAATAGTTTAGCTAATTTGAATATTCAATTTATAACAAACGAGCCCGATGCTTTTGGAAAAAGTATTTTAGCAGATTTTGGTAGATTTAAAAATGTTAAAAATTATATCGCTTTGATTGGGAAAAAATGTGATAATCTTGATGAAAAAATCGGATATTTTGGAGAAAAGCTAGTTTTAAAAGCACAAAGTCTAGGACTTAATACCTGTTGGGTTGGTGGAACTTACAGCAAAAAGAATAGTAGATACAAAATAGAAAAAGATGAAAAACTTGTATGTGTTATTGCCATAGGATATGGAGAAACAAATGGTAAGGTTAGAAAGCTTAAAAGTGTTTCTTCTGTTGCTATAAGTGATGTAGAAATGCCAAATTGGTTTTTAAGAGGTGTTAAATTTGCCTTACTTGCTCCAACAGCATTGAATCAGCAGAGATATATAATTAGTTTAAAGAATAATAAAGTTGAGATAAATTCAAAAATTGGTTTTTACACAAAAGTAGATTTGGGAATAGTTAAATGCCATTTTGAATTAGGTGTTGGTAAAGAACATTATTGTTTTGAATATTAGGAGAAAATTATGTTTGGGATTGATGTATTTTTAATATTAAATTGTATAATATATGTTAGTAGTTTTGAAAAAGATGATGTTGATGAAAATATTGTTGGCAAAAGTCTGTTTGAAATTTCGGATTTGTTGGAATGTAAGAAAAATTCTTTAGGAATTTTTCCGGCGGAAATAAACGAAGAGGAGTTTTCTAATATTGTAAATACAATTAAAAATAATAGAGAATTATATGAAAAGATTAAAATAGTAGATGTAGATAATTCTGTATATGGAAACATCTCGGGAAGCGATAGAGTAGTAAATGTAACATTTTTATATGAAGATAATCTGATTATTGTTTATAAAGGTACTGCAGGAGATTTTGAGTGGAAAGATAATGTAGAAGGTACTTATAATATTTCTGATACAAAACAACAAAGGATAGCTTTAAGATATTTTGACGAAATGGTTGAAAAGTTTAAAGATGTTAAAAAAATATATGTTTCTGGACATTCTAAAGGCGGAAATAAATCTCAATATATAGGTGTTTTAAGAGGAAATATGTCAAAACTTGAAAGAGTATATTCTTTTGATGGTCAGGGCTTTAATAGTATATTTTTAAAAAAATACAATAAAGAAATAGAAAATAACAGGCATAAAATCTTTAATATTTGTAACGAATATGACTATGTAAATATTCTTTTATTCTCTATAGCAAATAAAATATTTATTAAATCTACAACTAATATTGGAAATGATGATGACAGACAATCTAAACTTAAACATAGATTTGGAGGTTTTCATTCTCCTTATTCAATGTTTAAAAACGAAAATGGAATATTAATTTTAAATGAAGTTACTGAACAAAGTGATATTATGAAAAACTTCGAGAAACTATTTGAATATTATAATACAAATATGGAAATTGAAGATAGCAAATTTATGTATTATAGAATGTCGCTATTTATGATGGAAAGTGGAAGTGAAGTGTTTGGAGAAGATATTCCTACTACGCCAAAAGGATTTTTAAAAAGATTTACAAATCTTACAAAGGAATATACAAAACATGAGAACGAACTGAGTTTTTCAGAAATAATGACTTTGTTTAAACCTATATTAACAGATATTAGTTCAATTTTAATAAAAGGAAAATTGGAATAATAAAATTAGAATAGAAAATAATTATTTAAGGAGATTTTTTTGAAAAAAATCTCTTTTTCTTTTTTTGAATTTTCTAAAAAATAGCCATAAAAATGTTGACTTTTGTATATATAAATGATAAAATATGTAGGTACATTTAATAATGTATAGTTATGTGCATTTTTAGAAAATAATTAAGGAGGTGAAGAAATGCCAACTATTAACCAGTTAATTAAACAAGGAAGACAAAAAGCTGTAACTAAATCAAAAGCACCAGCATTAAGTTTCAATTTTAATACACTTAAAAAGAGAAGTACTGCTAGTGAATCACCACAAAAAAGAGGTGTATGTACAGCTGTAAGAACTGTAACTCCTAAGAAACCTAACTCAGCGTTACGTAAGGTTGCAAGGGTTAGATTAACAAACGGAATGGAAGTTGCAGCTTATATTCCAGGTATAGGTCATAACCTTCAAGAACACAGCGTTGTGCTTATTAGAGGGGGAAGAGTAAAGGACCTTCCAGGGGTTAGATACCACATTATCAGAGGTACATTAGATACTGCTGGGGTAGCTAACAGAAAGCAAGGAAGATCTAAATACGGAGCTAAAAGACCTAAATAATTAAACTGATGTGGCAGAAATGTTTTATTAATAAGAGTTTAACTTTATAATACATACATTTGTGTGCTTATCAGCAAAGAAAAATCGCTGAGTACCAGTGATACTACTAATATAGTAAGGAGGGAAGAAAGGTGCCAAGAAAAGGACATGTTCCAAAGAGAGAGGTAATGCCAGATCCAATTTACGGAGATGTGGTTGTTACTAAACTTATAAACAACATCATGCTTGACGGGAAAAAAGGAACTGCTCAAGCAATAGTTTACGGTGCATTTGAAATCGTAAAAGAAAAAACTGGCGAAGAACCAACTGAAGTTTTCAGAAAAGCTTTAGAAAATATCATGCCTGTTTTAGAAATTAAAGCAAGACGTATAGGTGGGGCAACATACCAAGTGCCTATTCAAGTTAGACCTGAAAGAAGACAAACTTTAGGTTTAAGATGGTTAGTAACTTACTCTAGAAATAGAGGAGAAAAAACTATGAAAGAAAGACTTGCTAAAGAAATTCTTGATGCTGTTAATAACACTGGATCAAGTGTTAAGAAGAGAGAAGACACTCATAAGATGGCTGAAGCTAACAAGGCTTTTGCACATTACGGATTCTAATATAGGATTTTTATTTAAAAGGAAAGGGGAAATGCTATTGTGGTAAGACAATATTCACTTGAAAACACAAGAAATATTGGTATAATGGCGCATATCGATGCTGGTAAAACAACAGTAACTGAAAGAATGCTTTATTATACAGGAAAGATCCACAAAATAGGTGATACTCATGAAGGTGCTGCACAAATGGACTGGATGGAGCAAGAAAAAGAAAGAGGTATCACTATTAGTTCAGCTGCTACTACATGTATATGGAATGATACAAGAATTAACATCATTGACACTCCAGGACACGTTGACTTTACTGTAGAAGTTGAAAGATCTTTAAGAGTTCTTGACGGCTCAGTTGCACTTTTTGATGCAAAGAGCGGTGTAGAACCACAATCAGAAACTGTTTGGAGACAAGCAGACAAATATGGCGTACCACGTATTTGCTTTATAAATAAAATGGATGCTACTGGAGCTAACTATTATGACTCTATCGAAACTATTAAGGATAAGTTAAAAGCTAATCCAGTACCTATTCAAATTCCTATTGGAGCTGAATCAGAATTTGTAGGAGTAATTGACTTAGTTTCAATGCACGCTATTATTTATAAAAATGACTTAGGTACAGACATAGAAGAAACTGATATTCCAGATGCTTACAAAGATAAAGCAGAAGAATATCGTCAAAACTTATTGGAAGCATTAGCTGAAACAGATGAGTTTATTATGGAAAAATATTTAGAAGGAGATGCAATTTCTCCAACTGAATTAAGAGGAGCTATTAGAAGAGCTACTATTAATCTATCAATAAACCCAGTACTTTGTGGATCAGCTTATAAGAACAAAGGGGTTCAACCTTTATTAAATGCTATCGTAGATTACATGCCATCACCATTAGACATTCCTGCAATTGAAGGTGTTGATGATAATGAACAAGCAGTAGAAAGACATGCATCAGATGATGAACCTTTCTCAGCATTAGCATTTAAAATTGTTGCTGACCCATTTGTTGGAAAGCTTGCATATTTCAGAGTATACTCAGGAACTTTAGAATCAGGTTCTTATGTATATAACTCAACAAAAGGCAAAAAAGAAAGAATTGGTAGAATTCTTATGATGCATGCTAACAAGAGAGAAGAAGTTGATAGCGTTTCAGCTGGAGACATCGCTGCAGCGGTAGGTCTTAAAGATACTACAACTGGAGATACTCTTTGTGATATGAATAGCCATGTAATTCTTGAAAAAATGGAATTCCCAGAACCAGTTATTTCTGTTGCAATAGAACCAAAAACAAAAGCATCTCAAGAAAAAATGAGTATAGCTTTACACAAATTAGCTGAAGAAGATCCTACTTTCAGAACTTATACTGATGAAGAAACTGGTCAAACAATTATTTCAGGTATGGGTGAATTACACTTAGAAATCATCGTAGATAGACTTTTAAGAGAATTCAAAGTAGAAGCTAATATAGGTAATCCACAAGTTTCTTACAGAGAATCAATTTCTCAAGGTGCAGAAGCTGAAGGAAAATACATCAGACAATCTGGTGGTAGTGGACAATACGGACACTGTAAAATTAAAATTGAACCTCAAGAAGCTGGTAAAGGCTTTGAGTTTGTAAATAATATCGTAGGGGGAGCTATTCCAAAAGAATATATCGGACCTGTTCAAAAAGGTATTGAAGAAGCGACTCAAGCTGGGGTACTAGCTGGATATCCAGTTTTAGATGTTAAAGTTACTTTATATGATGGTTCATACCACGAAGTTGACTCATCTGAAATGGCATTCAAAATTGCTGGTTCAATGGCATTTAGACAAGCAGTATCAAAAGCTGCTCCGGTTCTATTAGAACCAATGATGAAAGTTGAAATTACAACTCCAGATGAATATTTAGGAGATGTAATGGGAGACGTTTCATCAAGAAGAGGTAGAATCCAAGGTATGAATCCAAAGAATGGTGTTCATGTACTTGATGCATTTATACCTTTAGCAGAAATGTTTGGATATGCAACTGACTTAAGAAGTAATACTCAAGGTCGTGCAACATATTCAATGCAATTCGATCATTATGAAAAAGTGCCTCAAGCAATTGCTGATAAAGTAATTGGAGAGAGAGCAAAAAAATAGATTAGGAGGATTTTAGTAAAATGGCTAAGCAAAAATTTGAAAGAACTAAACCACACGTTAATATCGGAACTATCGGTCACGTTGACCATGGTAAAACTACTTTAACTGCAGCTATCACTTTAGTATTAAATAGAAGATTTGGTACTGGTGAATTCGTTGATTATGCAAACATCGACAAAGCTCCAGAAGAAAGAGAAAGAGGAATCACTATTTCAACTTCTCACGTTGAATACGAAACAGCAAACAGACACTATGCACACGTTGACTGCCCAGGACACGCTGACTATGTAAAGAACATGATCACTGGTGCTGCTCAAATGGACGGAGCTATCTTAGTAGTAAGTGCTGCTGATGGTCCAATGCCTCAAACAAGAGAACATATCTTACTTGCAAGACAAGTAGGCGTTCCAAAAATCGTTGTTTTCTTAAATAAAGAAGACCAAGTTGATGATCCAGAATTAATCGAACTTGTAGAAATGGAAGTTAGAGAATTATTAAGTGAATATGATTATGATGGAGATAACACTCCAATCGTAGTTGGTTCAGCTTTAAAAGCTCTTGAAGATCCAGATGGACCATGGGGAGATAAAATCGTTAAATTAATGGAAGAAGTTGACGCATACATCCCAGAACCAGTTAGAGATATTGATAACCCATTCTTAATGCCAGTAGAAGACGTATTCTCAATCACAGGTAGAGGAACTGTTGCTACAGGTAGAGTAGAAAAAGGTAAAGTAAAAGTTCAAGATAACGTTGAATTAGTAGGTTTAACTACTGAAAGAAGAACAGTTGTAGTAACTGGTGTTGAAATGTTCAAGAAGATGTTAGACGAAGCAGCTGCTGGAGATAACGTTGGTTTATTATTAAGAGGTGTTCAAAGAAATGAAATCCAAAGAGGACAAGTTCTTTCTAAACCAGGAACAATCAATCCACATACTAAATTCGAATCAGAAGTTTACGTATTAACTAAAGAAGAAGGTGGAAGACATACTCCATTCTTCTCAGGATATAGACCACAATTCTACTTCAGAACAACTGACGTAACTGGTAACATCCAATTAGAAGATGGCGTAGAAATGGTTATGCCAGGAGATAACGCTAAATTCATAATCGAATTAATCACTCCAATCGCTATTGATGAAGGTTTAAGATTTGCCATCAGAGAAGGCGGAAGAACTGTAGGTTCAGGCGTTGTAACTAAGATTTTAGCATAATTATAATTATGATTTTAAAAGGGAACTGTAAAGTTCCCTTTTTTATTGTGAAATAATTTGAGTAATTGTAAAATTTAATGTAAACCTTATACTTATATAAAATATTTAATACAATAAACTTTATTCATTTTTAGTTTTATATACTTCAAATTATAAAATAAATTAGAAAATATAAAGATAAATTTTTTAATTACCATACCTTGCGTGTTTTTGGTTTTTATGGTATTATTACATCAGAAATCGTTTTTTTATTTTAGGAGGAAATATGAAAAAAGAAATAAGAATAATATTTGTAATTGGCTTTAGCTTATTTGCAATGTTCTTTGGTGCTGGAAACTTGATATTTCCAACATTTCTTGGATATAATTCTGGTTCATATTGGCCAATTGCATTTCTTTTGTATATGGCTGCTGATGGACTTTTAGCAATGGTATCACTATATACTGTATTTTGTTCTGGGGGAATTACTGAGTTTGTTAAACCTTTAGGAAAATATTTGGGAACAATTATTTTAGTTTGTATTTCATTATGCATAGGACCTTTAGTTGCTATTCCTAGAACAGGTGCTATAACATATGATTTGGGAGTTAAAAACTTTGGATTTCATAATCTTATTATAACAACTGCAATCTTTTTTATTATAACATATTTAATCTGTATTAAATCTGAAAAAATTGTAGATTTTATAGGAAGATATTTAACTCCAACACTTCTAGTATTTTTAATTATTATGATTATAACTGGAATAATTTCTCCAGTTGGGCAAATTCAACCTGGTGAAGATTTACAAAAAGTAATGTATGAGTCATTTATAAATGGCTTCCAAACTCTTGATGGACTTGGAGCAGGACTATTTAATGCGGTAATAATAAATGCTTTAATTTTCTACAAAATTAAAAAAGAAAGAGAAAAAAAGGTAATATTATCTTCTTCCATTATAGCTTTTATTTGTTTAAGTATTGTTTATGGTGGTCTTTGCTTTTTGGGGGCAAGTTCAAGACTAAATGTTGAGGGCGCAAAAAACGGAACAGTAATTTTACTTCATTTTACTAATTTATTATTTGGACGTTCTGGAATTTTAATGCTATCAGTTATTGTAATTTTAGCTTGTCTTACAACTTCTGTTGCACTTACAGGAGGGGTTGCTGAATATCTATCAGAATTAGTTCCAAAGATATCTTATAAGATATGGGTTATGATTGTTTGTTTTGCAAGTTTTGTTTTCTCATGTTTAGGAATAGATGCGATAATACAATTGGCAGTTCCACTTTTATTTACTTTATATCCACCAATAATCATATTAATTTTAACAAGTGTTTTTAGAAAGAGATTTACTTGTGAAAAGGCCATAAAATATGCTGCAATTTTATCACTTGTTATTGGTTTAATGACAGTGTTAAATGATTCTTTTGGAATTTTTGAATTTATAAAATTATTACCACTTAGTTCTTTGAGTTTTGGGTATCTAATTCCATCTATGGTTGTATTTATAATCATAGCATTTTTTGAAAAGAATACTGGAGATCATATTGATGTGCCAAAGGTATTAAATACAAGAATCACTCTACATGATGAAGATGTTGGAATGCTTTACTATATATCAGAAAAAATTGACGAGCCAAAATCTGAGGTTATAAGAAAAGCAATTAAGAATCTATATGATGAAATTAAAGATAATGAATAAATTAAAAGCAACAATTTACATTGTTGCTTAGAGCAAAGACAAAGTATAATTTTTGTCTTTGCTTTTTTTTATTTTTGTTTTTATTGTGAAACAAAAAAGTTTCCGGGTACCCAATGTATCTACGATACATTTACTTTTGCTAAAGCAAAAGTATGAGATCTTTCGACTACACTTCGCTATGCTACGTTTCGCTCAAGATGACGTATAAGGGAATAATCGTTGTTTGATAGCTAGACGTTAAGAGTAAACAAACTTCAAAATATCTTTTTAAATGTAGTAGAAAAAATATAGTAAAAAATCATATAAACTTATTTAAAAATATAGGCTATAAAACAAAATAGTTCACGTCATAGCAATTAAAAAAGAAGAACCCCAAACACGTCATCTCGACCGTAGTTAATCTAGCCCTAACTTTGTTTACTTGTAAACAAAAGTAGGTCTGACGAGGTAATTGTATCTTTAGATACAATTACTCTGGAAATCTCAATTATTGTTTGTTTACAAACAATAATATTTCTGAAAGAAATAAAAAATAAAATTTCTGTATGTATCTGCGATACATTTACTTTTGCTAAAGCAAAAGTATGAGATCTCTCCGCGTTGGTCGAGATGACGTATAAAGGAAGTACCTTTGTTTAAGAGCTAGACGTTAAAAGCAAATAAACTTCGAAAATAATTTAAAAAAAGAGATAAAAAATATATAAAACAAAATAATTCACGTCAAGGGTGGGGTTCTTTTTAAATTATTTGCCTATAGTTAAATATTATACTACTTACTCTCTTTTTCTCCACTAAAAAAGTGCCAATGATTGCTCATCGACACCTTTGTTATTAGTCTGAGCAACAATTTACATTGTTGCTTTTTTTGTGCATAAAAAAAGGTGATAATCACCTTTTTAGTCTATTTCTTTTTAGTTTGATTTGCAACGGAATTAATCTTTGCATTAATTAAATCTTGATTTCCTAAGTAGTATTTGTTTATAACTTTGAAATTATCATCAAATTCATAAACTAAAGGAATACCAGTTGGAATATTAACAGAAATTATTTCTTCATCAGTTAAATTGTCTAAATACTTAACTAATGCTCTAAGTGAATTTCCATGAGCAGCAATTAATACTCTTTTTCCGTCAATCATATCTTTTTTAATAACTTCTTCGTAGTAAGGAATAACTCTTTCAATTGTGTCTTTTAAACTTTCATGGTAGGGTAATTCACTTTTACAAACATTTCTGTATGGCGCTTGATTATGTGGACATCTTTCATCTTCCTTATCAAGTGCAGGAGGTGGTACATCAAATGATCTTCTCCATAATTTCACTTGATCTTCTCCATATTTTTCAGCAGTTTCAGCTTTATTTAAGCCTTGTAATGCTCCATAATGTCTTTCATTTAGTTTCCATGTCTTTATAACAGGAAGCCATTGTCTATCCATTCTTTCTAAAACTATATTTAGAGTGTTTATTGCTCTTTTTAGATAAGAACAGTAGCATACATCAAAATCAAATTCATTTTCTTTTAAGGAGAAACCAGCTTCATTTGCTTCTATAACTCCTTTGTCAGAAAGTCCTACATCTGTCCAACCTGTAAATAAATTTAATTTATTCCATTCGCTTTCTCCATGTCTAATTAAAACTAATTTCATTTTCAAAAACTCCTTTAATTTTTATTACCTTAATTATAGTATAAATTTTGAAACATTACAAGAAAAACTTGTCTAATAACTCTTTTGATGTTAAAATAATAGTTAAGTAATTTATTTTGGAGGATTTATGTTACGAAAACATTTATATAGAATAAGAGCTATGCCATATTTTTTATGGACTACTCTATTTACAATAATACCTTTGATTTTTATAATTTACTATTCTTTTAAAGTTAAAGATGAGAGTTTTGTTTTTACCTTTGATAATTACAAAAAATTTTTTACTCCTACTTATGTAAAAATTATTTTTGTATCTTTAAAATTATCATTGATTTCAACTCTATTATGTCTTATTTTAGGCTTTCCTGCTGGTTTTTTTCTAAGTAGGATTAAAGATGAAAAAAGAAGAAATATCTTTGTATTATTATTCATTATGCCATTATGGACTAATTTTTTACTTAGAACATATTCTTGGATGAGTATTTTTAGAGAACAGGGAATAATAAATCAAATGTTAATGAATTTTGGATTTATAGATAGTCCAATAAAATTTTTAAATAATAATTTTGCAATAATTATAGGAATGATTTATAACTTTTTACCTTTCATGGTACTTCCAATTTATACAGCACTTATAAATATAGATAGAGAATATATAGAGTGTGCTAAAGACTTGGGGGCAAAAGGTAAAGATTTGTTTTTACGAATTATTTTTCCATTAAGTTTTAAAGGGGTAGTATCAGGATGTATTATGGTATTTATGCCTTCTGTAACTACTTTTATAATTTCTGATTTACTTGGTGGAAGTCAAAATATGCTAGTTGGGAATTTAATTCAAAGGGAGTTTTTACAAGCTAGAAATTGGGAAACTGGTTCTAGTATATCCTTAATTATGATTTCTATTATTTTTGTATGCCTTATTATTTTTAAATTATTTCTAAACAAATCAGAAAATGAATTCGCAGAAGGATTTAAAATATGGTAAAAAAACATACTGGAAAAATCTATTTATTTTTATTATATATATTTTTATATATGCCAATAATATTTATGGTAGTTTTTTCTTTTAATGAATCAAGATATAGCAATGCTTTTACAGGTTTTAGTTTAAAATGGTATATAGAACTATTTAAAGATGAGTCTGTTATGAAAGTTTTTGGTCAGACAATTATAATAACTGCAATTGCTACGGTATTTGCATTAATAATTGGAACTTTGGGTGCATGGTCGATTTACAAAGCTTTTAGTCCAAAACTCAAAACTTATTTTACAAATGTCTCCTATATACCACTTATACTTCCTGATATTGTAATAGCTATTGGAATGATAATTTTATATGTATTTTTTAAAATTAATTTTGGATATTTCACTGTGATTTTATCACATATAATTTTTAATGTTCCATTTGTAGTTTTTGCAATCTTACCGAAATTATTAACCTTTGATAAAAGCCTATTTGATGCTGGAACAGATTTAGGTGCAAGGCAGTTTCAAGTATTTAGAAGAATTGTATTGCCTCAGTTAATTCCTAATATAATAATAGCGTCATTAGTTTGTATAACATTGTCTTTGGATGATTTTACAGTAAGTTATTTTACTTCGGGTAATGGTGTTGCTACACTTTCAGTTAAAATTTATTCAATGACAAAAAGAGGGATAAGCCCTAAGATAAATGCACTATCAACACTATTATTTGCAATAATAATATTGATTTCGACAATAACTTATTTATTTAAAAACAAGGGAGAAAAAAATGAAAAAAATTAAAAATTTATTAGTATTATTACTTTTTCTAGTTGCAACTGTTTCTTTTACAGCATGTGCAAAAACAGAGAAAAAAGAAGAAAAGAAAGAAGAAAAGACAGAACAAAATACAGAAAAGAAAGTTTTAAATGTTACAAATACTGATCTTTTTATTGATCCTGAAACAATAAAAGAATTTGAAAAAGAATTCAATTGTAAAGTAAATTACACATTCTTTGAAGAAAATGAAGAATATTATACAAAATTAAAAAGTGGTGCTGAAAAATATGATGTAATAGTAGCAAGTGATTATATGGTTGATACTATGATTAAAGAAAATATGTTAGAAAAACTTGATAAAAGTAAAATTCCTAATATGGAAAAAGTAAAAAAAGAATATAGAAATTTAGTATTTGATCCTACTTTTGAATATTCAGTTCCTTATACAATTGGAAATATCGGAATTGCTTATGACAAGTCAAAACAAGAAAAAGTTGATAGCTGGGCTGATCTTTGGAGTGAAAAAAATAAAGGTGAAGTTGTAATGCTTGATGGAAGTAGATTTACAATGGCAATAGCAATGATAAAAGAAGGAATAGATCCAAACTCAACAAAGGTTGAAGATATTGAAAAAGCTAAAAATTCTTTAATTGCTCAAAAGAAAATAGTAAAAAATTATGTTGGGGATGACCAAGCAAAAGATAATTTGATAAGTGGTGATTCAAAGTTAACTTGTATCTGGGGTGGAGAAGCTCTACTTGCAAAAGATGAAAATAAAAATGTAGAATTTGTATTTCCAAAAGAGGGAGCAATCTTTATCTTTGATAACTGGGTAATTCCAAAAGTTTCAGAAAATAAAGAATTAGCTGCTAAATTTATAGATTTTATGTCTAGACCAGAAATTTCTGCTAGAAACTGTAATGTTGTAAAATACGGTTCTCCAATAGAAGGAGCTAGAGAATTAATGGATGATAGCTTAAAAAATAGTGATATTGTATTCCCTTCAAAAGAAGTTTTTGAAAAGGGATTCATATTAAAAGATTTAGGAGAATCAAACGAAAAATTACAAGATGCTTGGACAGAAATGAAAGCAAAATAATAGTATAAATAAGAAGACGCCGAAAGGTGTCTTCTCTTTTACAAAATTATAATTTACAGGAACGATTAAGTGAAGTGATAATATTTTTTAAATAAAAATAAAACGTTATCTTATCGTTTATGCCTTTGACAACTATAGCTAAATTTGATATACTTTGTATAGCTAAAAAAATAGCTTTAAAAATTATATTTTAGGAGGATGAAATGGAAGGTTCCGAAAAGAAAATTAGTTGGCAGTCCCTTGTATTTATGTGTTTCTCAACACTTTGGGGATTCGGAAATGTTTTAAACGGTTATATTTACTTTCATGGTACACAAGTAATATTTTCTTGGATACTAATGTTCGCATTGTATTTTATTCCGTATGCACTTATGGTTGGTGAACTTGGTTCTACATTTAAAGATTTAGGTGGTGGAGTTACTTCTTGGATTCAAGAAACAACTAACTCTAAATTAGCTTATTATGCAGGATGGACTTATTGGGCAGTACACATTACTTATATTGCTGGTAAAGGTTCAGGTGGTCTTAAAGCTTTAAGCTTTATGATTTTTAGAGATGCCAAAGCTTATGATAGTATTCCTACAATCTATGTTCAATTAGCTACTTTTGGTGTATTATTGTTATTCTGTTATTTAGCAACAAGAGGTTTAAGTCCTATTAAGAGATTATCTACTATTGCTGGTTCAAGTATGTTTATTTTAGGTATTTTATTTATTCTTATGATGTATGCTGCACCAGTTATTAATCCAAATGGGGGATATTTAAAATTAAACTTATCAATGAGTAATTTATTACCTAAAGTTGATTTGAACTATTTAAGTAGTTTATCAATCTTAGTATTTGCAGTTGGTGGTATTGAAAAAATTTCACCTTATGTAAATAAAGTTGAAGGAGATTCTGCAAAAGAATTCCCTAAAGCTATGATGTTCGCTACTCTAATGGTTGTTATCAGTGCTATATTTGGTACAGTTGCTATGGGACTTATGTTCGATATCAACGAAATCAACGCAAGTAAAGAAGCATTTGACTCTTATGCAGCAAATGGTGCTTACTGGGCATTCCAAAAATTAGGACAATACTATGGTGTTGGTGATTTACTATTAATCATCTATTCAGCAGCTAATACTGTTGGACAATTTGCAACATTATTAATTAGTATTGATGCTCCTTTAAGAATGTTATTAGAAGACCCTAATGCAAGTCAATATATCCCAACAAAATTGTTAAAGAAGAACGAAAAAGGTGCTTATGTAAATGGTATCGTATTAGTTGCAGTACTTGGTGGAGCAATCATATTAGCTCAATCATTTGTACCAGGAGCTACTACAGTTCTAAGACAACTTACTCGTCTTAACGGTGTAGTAATGCCAATGAGATATATGTGGGTATTCGTTGCTTACTTTGCTCTTAGATATGGTAGAGAAGAACTTGACAGACATTATAGATTTGTTAAAAGCAGAGGTGTTGGACTATTCTTTGGTGCTTGGTGTTTCATAGTAACATTAGCTTGTTGTTTACTAGGAATGTACTCAAAAGACCAATTCGAAATGTTCTTAAAGATTATTACTCCGCTAGTTTTAGTTGCTTTAGGTTTAATCTTACCAATTCTTAGAAAAGCAGAAGACAACAAAAAAATGTAATTTATAAAGAAATAAAGGAACTTTGGTTCCTTTATTTTCTTTAAGATATAAATAATGATTTTAATTTAATCAATTAGGGTAAATTTAAAATGATAGGAGGTATTGATATGAATAATATTGAAATTTCAAAAGAGTTATTAACTTTTATTGATTCAAGTAAAAGTATGTTTCATACAGTTGATACAATGAAAAAATATTTTGATAAAGCTGGTTATACATTTTTACCAGAAAATGCAAAATGGGAAATAAAAAAAGGTGGAAATTACTACACTACAAGAAATAATTCAAGTATATTAGCTTTCCAAGTAGGAGAAGAACTTAGCGATTATCATTTCCAAATCACAGCTGCACACAGCGACTCTCCAACATACAAGGTTAAAGCAGTTCCAGAAATGGAAGCGCCAGGAGAACATTTGAAATTAAATGTTGAAGGTTATGGTGGAATGATTGACTCAACTTGGTTTGATAAACCTTTAAGTCTTGCAGGTAGAGTTTTAGTTAGAGAAAATGGAAATATTGTAAATAAATTATTCAATATTGATAAAGATATTTTAATGATACCAAATGTTGCAATTCACTTAAACAGAGAAGTAAACAATGGATATGCTTATAATAAACAAGTTGACTTATTACCTTTATTCTCAGCAGGAGAATTAAAGAAAGGCGATTTCGATAAAATGATTGCTGAAGAATTAGGAGTTAAAGTTGAAGATATAGTTGCAAAAGATTTATTCTTAGTAAATCGTCAAAGACAATGTATTTGGGGATATAAAGATGAATTCGTTTCAACACCAAAACTTGATGATTTACAATGTGCATTTACATCAATGAAAGCATTTTTAGATTCTAAAAACCCAAAGGCAATAAATGTTTGTGCTGTTTTTGATAACGAAGAAGTTGGCTCAAACACAAAACAAGGTGCAATGTCAACATTTATGAAAGATGCTTTAAAGAGAATTAATGCTTCACTTGGTTTTGGAACTGATGAATATCATCAAGCAGTAGCAAAATCTTTCTTAGTAAGTTGTGATAATGCTCATGCTGTTCATCCAAATCATCCTGAACTTTATGATCCAACAAATAGAACATTTATGAACAAAGGTATTGTAATTAAAGAAGCAGCAAATCAAAAATATACAACTGATGCTTTCAGCAGAGCAGTATTTTTAGAAATTTGTAAAAAAGTAGATGTTCCTACACAATACTTTGCAAATAGATCTGATAAAGTTGGTGGTTCAACTCTTGGAAACTTATCAAATATTCAAGTTAGTTTACATGCTCTTGATATAGGAGTTGCACAACTTGGAATGCACTCAAGCTATGAAACTTGTGGAATTAAAGATACAGGATATATGGTTACTGCATTAAAAGAATTCTTCTCAACAAATATTAAAATTGATTGTGCTGACGGAGTGATTTTTGAATAATGGCAAGAAGAATTACGCCAAAAGAAATGGCTGAAGATAAGGCTAAAGTTTCCCTTACAGGATTAACTATAATCATGATGGGAACTTTGTTTATATATTTTTTATGGGCTGTTATAAACAGTAAATTTTTAGTTAATTTCAGTGTAGATTCATTAGTTGGAGTAGTTGCTTTTGTAATCTTAGTTAGAAATTTAAAACTAAAATATGTTATAATTAAAAAATATACAAGTGAAAAACAATTTATGATTTTAGATTTTGTTGCTTTTGTTCTATGCTTTTTAATAAAAGTTGTGGTACAAATACCGTTTGATTTTTCTTTAATCATATTATTACTTTCACATTATGCGACAAAGCAAATATTTAATAAAATTATAGAAAAAAAATGATGTTCAAATGAGCATCATTTTTTGTTTTGAAATTTAATTTTGTATTTTCTTTATGGAATTTTTGATATTATATATAACTTTATCCTTAGGAACATCATCACGTTTTTTAAATATAGGTGTTGGACGACCACCATTTTCTTTTTCTTCAAAACTCAATTCATAAATTCCATCTTTTGAGATTATATTATTCAATTCTTCTTCCAGATATCCTTGAGAAATTTGATATTTTAATTTTCCATTATTTTCAGTAATTTTTAATGTTCCAACGCTTTTACCATTTTGCAAAATAAAAAATGAAAATATATTTTCCTTTATCGAATATGGTTCAGATAATTCCAAATTGTTAACGTCTTTAATTGCTGTACCAGTTAGTTTTTCTTTTACAAAAATCTCTTTTGCATAGTCAACAACTTTTTTTGAAACTGGACTGCTAATCAAATAAAATCCATTTTCGCTTTTACTGGTAGTATAAAATTCTTTATTTTTATTAGAATTACAAGAACATAAAGCTAAAACAGAAAATAAGAAAAAAAATTTTAATAATTTTTTCATTAAATTTATCCTCCAGTATGTTTTTATAATATTTTTAGATTTTTGTTATTTTAAAACAAATTAAACAGTCTCCATTCGTATACCTCGAACAATTTAATGATATTTTTTTATAATTAACAAATGTTTTCATAAGACCATCCTATAATAAATAATTATACTATTAAAAATAAAACTGATAAATGTATTTTTTATTGATTAGAGTATACCATATTATTTTATCAATAGTCAATCAATATATAATATTAATTTTAGTTTTTTTAATGACAATTAAAAAAATACTTATCTTAGATTAGATAAAGATTTATTATTTGACAACGAAAAATAATTATGCTATGCTCATAGTAGCGGTAAAAAGAAAAAATAATATTTTGATCATTATTAAAAAACGATTTTATACGATATATAGGTTAGGAGAGAATTGTTTTAAATAATTCTCTCTTTTTGTTTTCTTATTATAAAATGGGGGTATTCTTTAATTAGATACAGAGAAAATGTAAAATCAATTAAGAAGTATTAAAAAATTTAAAGGAGGTTTTTTATGAAACCATTTATTTATAATATTCCTGTGAAGGTATATTTTGGAGAAGGACAACTTTCCAATCTTGGAAGAGAATTGTCAAAATATGGAAAAAAAGTTTTATTAACTTATGGAGGAGGTTCCATTAAAAAGATAGGACTTTATGATGAGGTTATCAAAGAAATAAAAAGTGCAGGACTTGAAGTTTTTGAACTTTCAGGGATAGAACCTAATCCTAGAATAGAATCTGTTAGAGAGGGTGCTAGAATATGTAAGGAAGAAAATATTGATGTAGTTCTTGCTGTTGGTGGAGGATCAACGATTGACGCCTCAAAATTTATTTGTGCTGGAGCAAAAGTTGATTTTGACCCTTGGGATTTTCTTGATTTAGAAAAAAGAGCAAAAATAGAAGATGCATTGCCTCTTTTAACTATATTAACACTTTCAGCAACTGGTTCTGAAATGGATAATGGTGGAGTTATTTCAAACCTTAAAACAAATGAAAAATTAAGTAATGGTTCAATGGCTATGTTACCAAAGGTATCTTTTCTTGACCCTAAAAATACATACAGTGTAAGTGAGTATCAAACTGCTTGTGGTTCAGCAGATATTTTAAGTCATATCCTAGAAGTTTATTTTACAACAGAAAATGATTTATTTATGCTTGATTGTGTTATGGAAGGTCTTATGAAAACAGTTATAAAATATGCTCCGATAGCAATGAAAGACCCTACAAACTATGAAGCTCGTGCTAATTTAATGTGGGCATCTTCATGGGCAATAAACGGTTTTATAAATGGAAGTAAATCAACTGCATGGAGTTGTCACCCAATGGAACATGAACTTTCAGCATTTTATGATATAACTCATGGACATGGACTTGCAATATTAACTCCTCGTTGGATGCAATATTGTTTAAATGATGAAAATATTTATAAATATGTTCAATTCGGAGTTAATGTTTTTGGCATAGATAAAAATCTGTCTGATAGAGAAATTGCAGAAAAAGCCATTGAAAAACTTTCTGAATTTTTATTTAACGACTTAAAATTACAAAGTACATTAACAGATGTAAATATTAATGATGAAAATTTTGCTATTATGGCTAAGAAGGCTTGCAAGGGAAAAGAAAGTATAAAAGGATTTAAAGAATTAACACCTAAAGATATAGAAAATATTTATAGAATGTGTTTGTAAAATTTTTAAAAATAGTTAAACAAAAACTCGTCTAACATGCTTAGGTGAGTTTTTTTATACAATCTATATGATATAATTTTATTTTATGTCAATATATGATTAAAAATACCAGTTTTTATATTTGACAAAAAATAAAAAATGTGATATCCTCGTGATAACGATTTACCTAGAATATAAAGTAAATAGATAAATTGATTTTTTAAAATGTATTATATATGAAATATTTTTTTGCTTTGCTTTGGAGGTAATTATGTGTAATTTGTTTTTTAAATATTTTATAAAACAGAAGATATTTTTTTTGTTTTTTATATTTATTACATTATTTGGAGTTACAATTTCGTTGAATTCACAATTTGAAAATAAAAATAGTACAAAAAAAGAAATTTCTCATTATGAACAAGTTATAGATGTAAATAAGCAAGATATTGAACAGATAGATGAAGAATTAAAAAATGTTGGAAATTCAGATGAAGATATAAATGATTTAAACAATTCAAAAAAACATTTTTTAAAAGTAATAGAAACTTATGAAATGCTTATTAAAAATGTAAAAAACAATAATTGGAAAAGTATGTATGAATATGAAATGAGTAATCTTAAAGATTCAGATGGACAGTTTACTATATATGCTGTAAATAACATGTTTATAAATGAATTGACTGTAGAAATTTCTTACGAAACTTTAAAATATTTAAAAGATAGTAATATTTCTTCTGCATATCCCCTAAGTTTGCAGAGAACGGAATTTGACCAGCCTAGAACTTCAGAGGAAAGTAAATATCTTGATGAAAATAGCAAAAAAACATTAATCGGAACTTCACATAGATTATGGGACTTTTTTACAAATAATTTAGTATTAATCTATACTTTTATAATTGTAGTAACTTTTGGTATTTTATTTTCAAAACTGGAGGAGAGCCAAAATAAAACAATTAGATTTTTAAGGACATCGGGGGCAAGTAAATTTAGGATTGTATTCTCGGGGCTTTTTACAGGTGGAATTTTAACTATTATACTTGGACTATTAATACCTGCAATATTTTTTGGGATAGAATTTTTAATAAATGGTTCGTCATCTTTTAAATATCCGATTACAACTTATATTGTAAAAAATGATTATTATTCACTTATGAGTTTTGGATATAAGATTGTTCCAATATCTGATGTTTTAACAAAAAGTTTAATTTTGTTCTTGCTTTACGGAACATTTATTTTCTTATTTACAAGTACAATTTCAACTTTTGTAAAATCAAGTGTAAAATCCGTTATTTTATCCTTTGGACTGATAGCGACTTTACAGATGTTTAATAAATGGTATAATCCGTTTTCATATTGGAGAGTTGGAAAGATTGCTGACGGAAGTATAAATATTTTATCTAAAACTATTACTTATAGTTTTAACAAATCTTGTAAAATTTTAGCAATTGGAATTTGTATTTTAACAATTTTATTGATTTGTATAGCTTTTATTCAAGATAGAAGGAGGAATGGATATGCCTAGTTTGTGTATAAAAAATCTTACTAAAAGATATGGAGAGAATGTAGTTTTAAATGATTTATCTTTAGAGCTTGAAAATGCAGAGGTTTGGGCTTTGGTTGCACCTAATGGAACGGGAAAAACTACCCTTTTAGATTGTATTACAAATTTGAATAGCTATCAATCCGGACAGATTACTGTAAATGGTATAGATAATAGGGATAATTCCATTTTTAAAAAATTGTCATATTTACAGGATGCAAGTATTTTATTTCCGAATTTAACTGGACTTGATCATTTGAAATTTGTTTCTAATATACAAAAATTGCCAAAGACAAGAATAAAAGAAATTGTAAGTTTAACAAAGATTGAAAAATTTTATAAAAGACCTGTAAAGACATATTCTTTGGGAATGAAACAGAGATTACTTTTAGCTATTGCACTTATTAATAGTCCTGAAGTTTTATTGCTTGATGAGCCTTTTAACGGACTTGATCCTAGCAGTCAAATAGAGCTTAGAGTTATGTTAAAGGAAATATCAGAAAGGGGAACTCTGGTAATTTTATCTACACATTTTTTAGGAGAAATTAGCCAATTAACTGATAATCTTCTATTCTTAAAGGATAAAAAAATTGTCAAAAAAATTGTAG
This sequence comes from Parvimonas pharyngis, assembly GCF_046569675.1. NCBI lineage: Bacteria > Bacillati > Bacillota > Tissierellia > Tissierellales > Peptoniphilaceae > Parvimonas > Parvimonas pharyngis. The sequence goes on along the minus strand of NZ_JBKICJ010000003.1, from coordinate 112,113 downwards.
AAGATGAATTTTTAATCTATGCTATTGATACTACTTCAAATGATCAAGCTTTAGAAATTTTATCTCCATTTGTAGTAAGTGCTGAAATTGAAAAAGATATGATTATTTGTCAATTTAAAAAGAATTCTTTTGACGATGCAATTAAGGCAATACAGGATAAAGGAATAAAATTAATTAAAATAAGAGAGCATATAAATGCTTCTGAACAGATGTATCAAAGACTGTTTGCTGAGTAGGTGAATGTTATGAATACTTTGATATTAGAATTTAAAAAATTTATAAGAAGTAGAATTTTTGTAGTGATTTTAGGAGTTATGTTAGTTTTATTAGCTTCTCTATTTTATAAAAATTATTTAAATTATCAACAAATTGACGCTGATAAAAAACATGAATTACTTTTGATAAAAAAAGGAATAGAGGACATTTTATATCCCGCTGGCGGAAAGTCGCCTTGTATATATTCTGGTGATAAAGAAAAAATGGATTTGTTAAAAAAATCTCTTGAAATATCAGAAAAGACTTTAAAACTAAAGCACAGCGGAGATGATAGAGGCTATATGGAAAGTGCAATTTTGATGTATGAAAAAATCATTGAAATCAAAGAAAACGAAATAAATTTTTCTACGTCAAAAAGTTATGCCCAACATGAAAAAGAAAGGTTATCAGAAATAATAAAAGCAAATGGAACTTTTCAATATGAAGAAGCTCCGTTGGATGGAGTTTTGCTTGAATATAATAATATAAAATATATTTTAGCTGGAATTTTTTTGATGACACTATCTTATTTCTTTATAACAACTTATTTAGATTTTTATTATCATAAGGGATTTTTATTTACACTTCCAATGAAAAAGACGAGTTTTATAATTGGAAAGGCTATTATTTCTTTTATTATTAATATTATATTGATAATAAGCCAGTTTGTTTTTAGTTTAGTTTTTTCTTATCTTTGGAAGTGGAAAAATACTTTTAATTATCCTGTGTTTTCTGATTTGACAGGAGGATTTTTACCTGTTAATAAGGCTTTGGTTAATTATGTAGGAATAGAAATTGGGATATGTTTTGTTGCATTGATTATTTCTACTGTTTTATTCAGCTTATATATAAAAGTTAAAAAATAAAAATTTTACTGTAAAATATATTATAAATATTTTACAGTTTTTTATATGTAAAACATTTTTAGTAATATATTTTTACTAAATAATTATGAATTTTCAAGCGGGAAAATTAGTGAAAATAATTTTCATAAAGTGTTTTATTTTAAATTAAATTATGTTATAATTATATTGATGTTTGTAAACGATTTTTATATTTAATTTTAATTCAAAGGAGTGATAACATGTCAGTACCTACTATAAAAGATGTAGCTAAATTAGCTGGGGTTTCTATTTCAACTGTTTCAAGAGTTATGAATGAGTCAAAACCTGTAAGCCCAGAATCAAGAAGAAAGGTTTTAGATGCTATAAAGAAATTAGATTTTAAGCCTAATGAATTGGCAAGAAGTCTTGTAATGAGAAAATCAAATATGATAGGTGTTATTGTAAAAGATATAGGAATTTCCTATATGGCTCAAATTATTAGAGGAATTGAAGAAATTGGAAGAATGTACAATTATGATATTTTACTTTCTAGTACATACGGAGATATTGAAGTAGAGCATAAGATTATCGAATTTATGTGCACTAAACAAGTTGAAGGAATTATTATGATAAGTGAAAAGATTAATCCGGAAATTTTGTTTAAGTTGAAAAGTAAAAATATTCCATTTGTAAGACTTGATAAATTTTATGAATATACTGATGAACATACAGTAAGTATTGATTACAAATCAACTTGTAATAAAATGACTAACTATCTTGTTGATGAAGGACATGAAAGTATTGTTTTTATAAGTGAGGATATTACAAGTAGAATTGGTAGAGAAAAACTTGCTGGATTTAATGAAGCTGTTGCTGAAAGAAAAGTAAAATCAGCTCTTATAAATGCAAAGGATATAACAGTTCAAGCTGGATATGATATGGGAGAAGAAATTTTCAAGCTTATCAAAGATAATAAATCAACAGTTGTTTTTGCAAGTGAAGATTCTTTAGCAATTGGTTTTATAAGTTATTGTTATGATAACGGACTTAAAGTTCCTCAAGATATTTCAGTTGCAGGCTTCGGAGATGATATAATCGCATCTATTTACAGACCTGCACTTACAACAATAGAAGAACCATATTATGATATGGGTGCAATATCTATGAGAAAGTTGATTAAGGAACTTAGAAACGAAGAAAAATTAAAGGATGTTACAATCTTACCTTCAAGAATTGTTGAAAGAGGATCTGTTGCTACTTTTAAGAAAAAAAATAAATAATTAAAAAATTGCTCTTCTTTTTGAAGAGCTTTTTTTGAATTGGGAGAAGGTGATTAAATGGGGATTTATTTAGCTGTTAGAGATGGCTTTAAAAAGACAAAAACAAAATTTATACTGGGATGCGCCTTTGATATAATTAGCAGTTTAATTTTAATTTATTTAGTTATTTTATCTGGAAAGATTGTAGATTTATTTAAAAGTCCAACTTTTGAGGCATCAAAAGTTTATAGTTATGTAGCTTTGATGATATTTTTAGGCTTAGTTAACTTTTTAAGTTTTATGACTTTTGCTTATTTATCTTTTGGCTCAGGTGCTAAGTTAAAGATGTACTATAAGGATTTAATTTTTAGAAAAATATTAAAGAAATCTCCTGATTTTTTTCAAAAAAATACTGCAGGAGATGTTATTGGCTTAGCAGATAATGAAACTAAATACATATATGAATATTTTAGCTTTGGAATTTTATTAGCATGTGATTCTATTTTTATGCCATTAATTTGTGCAATTTATCTTGTGTTCTTTCTTTCTTGGGAACTAACTATTGCAGTTATGTTACCTTTTGTTTTCACAGCAATTATCACAAATTTAATAAGTAAAAAAGTTGGAAAAGTGAGTGAAGAAATGAATTTGACTTTTGGAAAGTCAAGTCAGGAAATTTTAGAAATAATTGAAGGAATAAAATTAATAAAAAGTTATGTTAATGAAGAGGTAAGGCAAAAAAATATTTCTAAAATAATTAAATATTATTTTGATTTAGCATATTTAGAATCAAATCTTTGGATGATGTCTTTTCTTTCAAACTCATTTATAAGAGTGGTATCAATGGTAATAGGACTATTTTATGGTGCTTTTTTAGTTAGAAATGGAAGTATTTCAATCGGAAAACTTGTAACATTTTTTGGACTTGGAGAGACTTTAGCATGGTCTTTTTGGGGACTTGGCGACTGTATAAATACCTATAAAAGAGCATTAGTTTCAATAAATAGAATAAATCTTTTACTTGATGATAAGACAGAAATTGAAGATGGTGATAAAATTTTAGAAGATTTTTCTACTATGGAGTTTAAAAACTTTTCTTTTTATTATCCTGAAGAAAAAGAGGCTTCACTTAAAGATATAAGTTTTAAACTAAATAAGGGAGAAACTTTAGGGATTGTTGGTAAAAGTGGAAGTGGAAAGAGTACATTAGTAAAACAAATTTTAAGATTTTATAATTTTGATAAAAACAAGGTTTTTATTAATAATATACCTTATGAGGAATATGATATTACATCAGTAAGAAGTAAATTTGGATATGTAAGTCAAGAGAATATTTTGCTTTCAAAAACCGTAAGAGAAAATATTTTATTTGGTAGTGTTTCAGAAGATGATGAAAGAATTATTAATGTTATTAAAAAAGCAGATTTTTATAAGGATATACAAAATTTAGAAAAAGGACTTGATACAGTTGTTGGAGAACGTGGTCTCGGACTTTCTGGCGGACAAAAACAAAGAATTTCTCTAGCAAGAGCGCTATATCGTGATCCTGAAATTCTGGTTTTAGATGATTCTTTTTCTGCGATTGATGCAAATACTGAAAGTAAGATTATTAATTCGCTTAAAGAAAATAGAAAAAATAGAACTAATATAATTATTTCTCATAGAATTTCTGCAGTTGAACATGCTGATTTAATTTTGGTTATGGATAATGGAGAAATAGTAGATAGAGGAACTCATGAAGAACTTATTTCCAAAGATTCTTGGTATAAAGAACAATTTGAGTATCAAAGTCTAGACAAGGAGGAAGAAGATGAAGAATAAGAAATTAAAGTTTTTAACTTCCTACCTTTTAGAAGAAAAGTTTTTACTTTTTACAGGCTCAATTTGTACTATTTTTAGAGTTTTTCTTGATGTGTATATACCAACAGTTATTTCATCAATTATTGATGCAGATTTGGTTAATATGGATAATTTTTATTCCTTTATCTTAAATAAAGTGTTATTCTATTTAGCATTAAACTTAGCCGTTGTAGGATTTACTTTTGTAGTAAGAATTACTTTTAATAAAATTTCTTGTAATATCGCATACAAGATTCAATTTAGTCTAATTAGACGTATGCAAAGTTTTAAGATGCAATATTTTGATAGTTCTTATGCAGGAGATTTGGTTTCTAGATTTACTACTGATACAAATACAATTAAAGAGTTATATCAAACTCTTTTAAATGACTTACTAGCTTTTGTTTTAAATCTAGGAATGATGTTAACTGTTATGTTTTTCATTAGTCCATATTTATTATTAATAGTGTTGGTTTATTTGCCATTAATGTATGTAATTACAAAATATTATGGTCAAAAACTTACAGAAGTTACTAAAACAATAAGAAAACATGAGGGAATTACAAGTTCAATCTATAATGAAACTATTAAGTCTTTACCTGTAATTCAAGTTTATGGAAATGAAGATTTGATGATTAAGTCTTTTGAAAAAGAAAATAAAGAAGTTGAGAAAAACTATATAAGAAGAACTTTAATCAATGCTTTATTTTCTTGGAATTTGATGGACTTTGTAATGATTGTTACTAATGCTATAATAATTTTAGTATTTACTATTTTAAAACTAAACGGACTAGGGTTAAGTGTTGGTATATTATATATTCTGATTGAGTACAATAAAAGAATTTTAAGGCTATTTATGAATTTCTTATCTGAAATAAATAGATATAAGACTGCGCTTGTTTCTTGTGATAGAATCATCAAAATTTTCGAAATTGAAGAAGAAAAAACAACGGATAGGGAAATTGAACTTGAAGGAAATATTGAATTTAAAAATGTTGGTTTTGAATATAAAGAAAATGTTCCAGTTTTAAAAGATGTCAACTTCAAACTTGAAAAGGGAAAATCAATTGCTTTTGTTGGTGCAACTGGAAGTGGAAAGTCAACAATAATGAATTTAATTTTAGGTTTTTATGAAAATCAAAAAGGAGAAATTTTACTTGATGGACAAAATATAAAAACTTTAAGTAAAGCATCATACAGAAAACAAATGGCAGTAGTGCTTCAAGATCCTTATATTTTTACAGGAAGTATAAAAGATAATATTACTCTTAAAGATGAAAATATAACTGAAAAAGAAGTGCTAGATGCTATTGTAAAAGTTGGAGGGGAAAATCTTTTACAAAGAAGAGATAATAATTTAGATTTTGAGCTTGCAATAAGTGGTTCGGATTTATCACTTGGAGAAAAACAAATCATCTGTTTTGCTAGAGCAATAGTTAGAAATCCAAAAGTTTTAATTTTGGATGAAGCAACTGCAAATATTGATACTGAAACGGAAAAAATTATCAATTATGGAATTGATGTTTTAAAACAGGGTAGAAGCACAATTATTATTGCACATAGATTGTCCACTGTTAAAAATTGTGATACAATAGTTATGATAGAAAATGGAAAAGTTTTAGAAACAGGTACACATGATGAGCTTATCGCTCTTAATGGAAAATATAAAACTTGGTACGAAATACAATCTGCAAAAGGGGACAAATAATGAAACAAGAGTATTATGACTTATATGATATTGTTATTAAAGATATAAATAGTGAAGGGTATTTTGTTTATTCCAATATGGCAAAAAAACATATTAGGGAAAAGTTGGGAATGACTGTCCAACAACAAAAAAGAGCTTTTCAATTTTTTGAACTTATGGGTTATTTTAATCAACATGAAAAATTCCCAAAAATTTATATAAGAAGTACAAAACTTAAAGGTGGTTGTTAATAAAAGAGCTGTGAGAACAGCTCTTTTTTGTTGGGGAAATTATTCAGATATTTTGAAGCAGATTTATATTTACTTTTGCTTTAGCAAAAGTAAATGTATCGAAGATACATACAAAAATTATTTTATAGTCTCTTTCAGAAAGACTATTCCTTATTATTAGCAAAAATTAGTAAAAAATTTTTTCAAATATTTATTTTTGGAATAATCAACTTCAAAAATTTAATTCTATATAATGGAGCTTTATGAGATCTCTCCACTCCGTTTCGCTTTGCTCAACTTCGGTCGAGATGACGTATAATGAGATACTTTTATTTAATAGATTATCGTTAACAGTAAATTAGCTTGCGAATTTTTTAATATATCTTTAATGCTATGATACTTATCAAAGAAAAACCCATGTTTTTTGCAATAAAAAAAGCAGATTGCTCTGCTTTTTACTAGTCCATATTGTATCTTTTTTTGAATTTTTCAATTCTACCACCTTTTTCAACAAATCTTTGACGACCTGTATAGAATGGGTGAGAGTCAGAACTGATTTCGATTTTAATTAATGGATAAGTGTTACCATCTTCCATTTCTATTGTTTCATTTGAAGTTTTTGTTGAACCACAGATGAATTTATATCCACTTGTTGTATCCATAAAAACTACTTTATTGTATTCTGGATGTATTCCCTTTTTCATTGTTTTCACCTCACTTAAATATTGTAAATTAATCACTTTAGGTATTATATCATATCATAAAACTTAAATCAAGTATTTTTAGTGAATAAATTGAAAAATATTTTGAAAAATGTTACAGTTTCAATAGATATTTTAAATTTTAGATTAAGTAAATTCAAATTTAATTTGCCTTTTTTATATAAAAATGTTATTCTTATTATGAGAAAAAAAACCGACCCTCCCACGATGTTTCGCATCTGGTAGTGCACGGAAAATTTGTTATTTCACAATTAAAGTTTAGGAGAAAATTATGAGTAGAGCAGATGATATATTTATTTCAATGTGTAAAGATATACTTGAAAATGGTGTAGATACAAAGGGAGAAAAAGTTCGTCCTGTTTGGGAAGATGGAACAAAGGCATATACAATAAAAAAATTCGGAGTTGTAAATAGATATAATTTAGCTGAAGAATTTCCTGCGCTTACACTTAGAAAAACAGCTATTAAATTATGTACTGACGAAATGCTTTGGATATGGCAAAAAAAATCTAATAACATTAAAGATTTAAAGAGTCATGTTTGGGATGAGTGGGCTGATGAAAATGGAAGTATTGGAAAGGCTTATGGTTATCAACTTGGTGTTAAACATAAGTATAAGGAAGGAATGTTTGATCAAGTTGACAGAGTTATTTATGATTTAAAAAACAATCCATATAGTAGAAGGATAATTACAAATATCTACGTTCATGAAGATTTATCTGAAATGAATTTATATCCTTGTGCATATAGTGTTACTTTCAATGTTACAGGTAAAAAATTGAATGCTATCTTAAATCAAAGAAGTCAAGATATTTTAGCTGCAAATAATTGGAATGTTTGCCAATATGCAATTTTAGTTCATATGCTTGCTAGAGAATGTGATTTAGAAGTTGGAGAGTTAGTTCATGTTATAGCTGATGCTCATATTTACGATAGACATATTCCTATAATAGAGGAACTTATTAAGAGAGAGAAATTCCCTGCTCCAAAGGTTACTTTAAATCCTGATGTTAAAAACTTTTATGATTTTACATCAGATGATGTTATAATAGAGGACTATAAATGTGGAGAACAAATAAAAGATATTCCGATTGCAATTTAGGAGAAAATTATGAAAAGAAAAATTAATGTTTTTGATTATGCTAAGGAAATAATGTTAGCAGTTGAAAAAGGTGTTTTACTTACAACAAAGTCAAAAGAAAAAGTAAATACAATGTCTATTTCTTGGGGAACCTTGGGAATTGAATGGAATAGACCAATTTTTACAGCATTTGTTAGAGAAAGACGTTTTACGAAGGAACTTCTTGACGAAAACGGTGAATTTACTGTAAATATTTTTTTAAATGATTTTGATAAAAAAGTAATTGGACTTTGTGGAACAAAGTCAGGAAGGAATACTGATAAAATAAAGGACTTGAATTTAACTTTAGTTGACTCTGAAATTGTAGATGTTCCTGCAATTAAGGAATTGCCTTTAACTTTAGAATGTAAAGTTATTTACAAGCAAAAACAGGATGAAAATTCGATTCCAAATGATATAAAGAAAAAAAATTATCCTGAAAATGTTTCAGGAGAGTTTTATGGTGCAAACATGGATTATCATACAGCTTATTATGGAGAAATTGTAAGTGCATATATAATAGAATAGAATTTAATTTTGTGTCAGTTTTATAAAATTGACACTTTTTTAATTATATAATTTAAAAAATATTGACAAAATTAATTAAATTATATAACATATAGAGAGTTTAAATAATATATGGAGTTGTTTGTATGGAATATAGAGTTTTGAAAAGCGATGACATGAAAATGGCATTTGCTTTGCGACAAGAAGTTTTTGTAGATGAGCAAAAAGTTCCACTTGAATATGAAATTGATGATAGAGATAGTTTAGATGATACAATTCATGTTGGAGTTTTTGAGGGAGATGAACTTCTTGCAACTGCAAGAATTATGAATATACATAAAGATATTGTCTATTTTGGTAGAGCATGTGTTAAAAAATCGTGCAGAGGTAAGGGTGTAGGCAAATTTCTATTCATAAATATGGAAGAAACAGTAAAAAAATATAAAAAAGAAAATGAAAAAAAGATGATAAGATTTTCAGCACAATATCATGCAATGACTTTTTATGAAATGTTAGGATATTCTAAGGATAATGATGATATTTTTGTTGAGGTTGGAATAGAACATATATCAATGAGTAAGATTATATAAGGAGTTTGTTTTGTATAAAAATTTAGTTATAGTAGAGTCTCCAACAAAAGCTAAAACAGTTAGTAAAATGCTTGGAAGCGATTATAAGGTTGTAGCTAGTATTGGTCATATAAGAGATTTACCAAAAAGTAAATTGGGAATAGATATAGACAATAATTTTGAGCCTGAATATATTAATGTTAGAGGTAAAGCATCAAAGATTAAAGAGTTAAAAGAGCTTTACAAAAATTCAGAAAATGTATATCTTGCAACCGACCCTGATAGAGAGGGAGAGGCTATTTCTTGGCATATCGCATATCTTTTAGGACTTGATATTAATGAAAAAAATAGAATAGAATTTCATGAAATTACTAAAAAGAGTATCAAAGAATCTATAAAAAATTCAAGAAAAATTGATATGAATTTAGTAAATTCTCAACAAGCTAGAAGAGTTTTAGATAGACTTGTAGGTTATAAACTTTCTCCTATTCTATGGAAAAAAATAAAGAGCGGTCTTTCTGCAGGTCGTGTTCAGTCTGCAACTTTAAAGATTATTTGTGAACGTCAAGAAGAAATAGATAATTTTGTTCCAGAAGAATTTTGGAAGATTGAGGGGATACATAATGTTCAAAATATAGAGTTTAAATCACTTTATTATGGAGAATATGAAAATAAAAAAATAGTAAAAAGAGATATAAAAACGGAAAAAGAAGCTTTAGAGGTTGTAGAAAAAACGGATAAAGGCAATTTTATCGTTGAAGATGTAAAAAAGGTAAAAAAAGAGAGAAAACCACAACCGCCTTTTACTACAAGTACATTGCAACAAGAAGCGGGAAGAAAATTAGGTTTTTCAAGTTCAATGACTATGAGTATTGCTCAACAACTTTATGAAGGAATAAATGTTGGTAAAGAAGGATCTGTCGGATTGATTTCATATATGAGAACAGATTCAACTAGAATTTCATCTGAAATAGTTGCTGAAGCAATAGAATATATTACAGAAAATTATGGAAAAAATTATGCTACAAGAGGTAATGAATACAATTTAAAAAAGAAGAATTCTCAAGATGCTCATGAAGGTGTTAGACCAAGTAGTATTTTTAGAAGTCCTGAAAAAATAAAGAGCTATTTAACTGCAAATCAATATAAACTATATAAATTGATTTGGGAAAGAACTGTAGCTTCACAAATGAAAGCAGAAAGTTATGAAAGCACACAAATAGTTTTAAATTCAAATAATTGTATCTATAAATTAAATGGAAGATTTACTTTATTTGACGGATTTTCAAAAATATATACTTCAAGTGATATTAAGGATGAGCCACTTCCTAAACTTGAAGTTAAAGATGTAATTAATGCTGAAAAAATAGAAAAAAGTCAACATTTTACAAAACCAGTTGCTAATTTCACTGAGGCGAGTTTAGTTAAAAAACTAGAAGAAAACGGAATAGGAAGACCTAGTACCTATGCAAGTATTATAAACAGTTTGACAAGCAGATTTTATATTTTAATTGAGAATAAAAAAATTATTCCAACAGAACTTGGAAAAAATGTAAATAAGTTTTTAGTTTCCAACTTTGAAACAATTATAAATGAAAAATTCACAATGGAAATGGAAGAAAAACTTGATGAAATAGCTGAAAATAAAAAGGATTGGAAAAAAGTCATTTCAGATTTCTATGCTGTTTTTGAAACTTTTTTGAAAAAGTCTGATGGAGATTCAGAAGATTATAAAATAAAAGATGAAGTTCTTGACGAAAAGTGTCCACAATGTGGTAAAAATTTAGTCATTAAAAAGACCAAATTTGGTAAATTTATCGGTTGTAGCGGATTTCCTGATTGTAATTATATAAAAAAGGAAGTTAAAGATACTGGTGTAAAATGCCCTAAATGTGGTGGAAGAATAATTGAAAAAATTTCAAAAAAGAGAAAAGTTTTTTACGGATGTGAAAATTATCCTGAATGTGACTATGCAATTTGGGACAAACCGATAGCTGATAAAAAATGTGAAAAATGTGGAAAATTCTTAGTTGAAGTTAAAAACAGATTTAAACACGCACTAAAATGTTCCGATGAAAATTGTGATTTTGAAATTGATTTAAAGAAAAAGAAAAATGAAAAATAAAAGATTAGAACTTAACAAATTCGCTTTTCCACTTATGGTGAATTTTATCCTAAGTTATATTTTGGAGTTATCTGATATTGCTATTGTTGCAAGAGTTTCAACACCTGCATTTAATGCGGTAAATTTGATTTCTTCAACATTATATACTGTAAGTGGAGTTTTGGGAGCAACTGCAATAATTATAAACACAAAACTTGGAGAAAAACTGGGACAGGGAGATGAAAAAGGTCTAAATTATGAATTCTTTTCATCTCTTGCTATCAATATTTTTATGGGAATTTTATTCTTATTATTGATGTTGCTCGGAAAGACATATTTTTTAAAAATATTCTATAATTTATCTGGGGAAACTTTGGAACAGGGGATTTTGTTCTCATATCCTATGAGTTTTTGTGTCTTGTTACAACTATGTTTATTTACATTTGGGGCATATTTTAGAATTTCAAATATGACAAAGTGGATTTTAATAGGATCTACTGTTTCTTCAGTTTTAAATTTGGGTTTAGATTATTTATTTGTTCTTGGAAAGTTCGGTTTTCCAAAACTTGGAATTACTATGGTAGGATTTAGTACTGTTTTTTCAATGTTTGTAAATCTTCTTATTTATATTTTTGTATTGAAAAATAAATTAAAGTTAAAATTTGAATTATTAAAAAGCTATTTTATAAATGGATTTAATCATTTTAAATTAGCTTTTCCTATTATGATACAGGAAATTTTTGACGGAACTATTTTTGTCATTATTTTCAATATGATTGTTATTAGAATAGGGAATAACGAATTTGCTGGATATTCAATAATTACAAATTTAATTATGTTTTTATTTACTTTTAAACATATCTATGGTTCTGCGACTCTGAGTTTAATAAGCATAAGTTCTGGAGAGAAAAACATTAGAAATTTGATAGATTATCCTAAAATTTCTGTTAAGATTACAACCGTATTATTTATCTTTGGAAGTGCATTATTCTTTATTTTTAGAGAATATTTACCTAAACTTATTACAGATGATATTTTGGTACAAAATTTTGCTACAAAATTTTTGATATTTTTCTTAATAGCAAATATTTGTAGTTCGTATTCATACATATATAAATGTGCTTTACAAGGTTTGAATAAAAATATGTTTTTATTAAAAACAACAGCAGGGGTAAATATCTTAAGTCTTATTTTAATGTTGATTTTAACACAAGTTTTTGATTTATCTCTATTTGGAGTTGCATTTGCACAATTTGTAAATGAATTTATCTTGAGTGTAATATTTTTGAAATATTATAGATATATTATAAATGATGAATTTTATAATTTGACAAAAGAGTAATTATTGTATATAATTTATTTGGATAAAATATTTAGATTTTTTTATCAAAAACTTTTGGAGGCTGGTTATGAAAATATTAGTTGTTATTGATGTGCAAAATGATTTTGTTGACGGTAGATTGGGAACTAAAGAAGCTATTGATATGATTCCGAGTTTAAAGGAAAAAATTAAAAACTTTGATGGAGAAATTATTTATACAATGGATACTCATGATGATAACTACCTAAATACTCAAGAGGGAAGAAAACTTCCTGTAAAGCATTGTATCAAGGGTAGTAATGGTTGGGAAATCCGAGAAGGTATTTATAAAGAAAATTGTAAAATTTTTGAAAAAGCAGGATTTGGATCTAGCAACTTAGTTGAATATTTAAAAAATCTAAACGAAAAAGAGCAAATAGAAAGTATTGAATTTGTTGGAATTTGTACTGATATTTGTGTAGTTGTTAATGCATTAATGATTAAAGGATTTTTACCTGAAGTTGAACTAATCGTTGATAGTAAATGTTGTGCGGGAGTCACTCCACAAAGTCATAATACAGCATTAGAAACAATGAAAATGTGTCAAATTGAGATTTTATAAAAAAATAAGGATACACGATTACAAGTTGTAGTCGTGTTTTTTTATTGTAAATATGCCTAAAATATGGTATAATAATCGAGAATTAAAATAGATTAAAAATTATTTTAATTGTGATATTTACTGTATGGAGGTGAGATAATGGATTGTATATTTTGCAAAATTGTTAATGGAGAAATTCCATCAAATAAAATTTATGAAGATGAAGATATAATTGCATTTAACGATTTATACCCTCAAGCTCCGATTCATTTTTTAGTAATTCCTAAAAAACATATTGAATCTTGTAATTTTTTAGATAGAGAAAATTCAGAAGTTGTTGCAAAGATTTTTGTAAAGATTGCTGAACTTGCAAAAGAAATGGGATTTGACGAATCAGGTTACAGAATTATAAATAATTGTAATGATCACGGTGGACAAACTGTTAAACATTTACATTTTCACGTTCTTGCAGGACGTAGTTTAAATTGGCCACCAGGCTAAAATTTAAAATATTTTAAAAAAATTTTAAAAATTATTAATTATACAAAAAAATATTGTGAATTTACTTGAATTTATATTGATTTTGTTGTATAATATGAATGATTATTTCTCAAGACAGTATGTCTATATAAGAGAGGGGGGATATCATGGCAGAGATCAGAGTTGGCGAAAACGAATCTTTGGATAATGCGTTGAAAAGATTTAAAAGACAATGTGCACGTGCTGGAGTGCTTTCAGAATATAGAAAAAGAGAACATTACGAAAAGCCAAGTGTAAAGAGAAAGAAAAAATCAGAGGCAGCAAGAAGAAAAAAGAAAAAATTCTAAGCTGTTTAAAATTTAATTTTTTGAATTAAACTAAAGTCCTTTATTTTAAGGACTTTTTTTATGTTTTTTAAACTTTATATAAATTAAGAACACTCACGTCATAATACTTTGCGAAGAGAATCTCCCAACACGTCATCTCGAGCGAAGTCGAGAGATCTCATACTTTTGCTTTAGCAAAAGTAAATGTATCGAAGATACATATAAAAAATTTTTTATTAAAAACATATTGATTTTTATATAAACATTTGATATAATTATATAAACTGTTGTTTAAGGAGGTATTATGACGAAAAGAGAACAAGAACTTTTAGATATAATAAAAGAAAATCCATATATATCTCAAAATGAACTTGCTGATTTGCTTAATATTAAGAGATCATCAGTCGCAGTTCATATATCAAATTTGATTAAAAAGGGATATTTAGTAGGTAGAGCATATGTGATAAATTCAAACTTATCAAAAGATGTTTGCATCATAGGTGGCTGTAATATTGATTTTATTGCAAAAAGTTTCGATAAATTAAATATGAAAGACTCTAATCCTGGAACATTAGAGTACTCTTTTGGCGGTGTTGCGAAAAATATTGCTGAAAATTTAGTTAGAATGGGAATGGATAATAAATTTATTTCTGTTTTTGGAGATGACATTTACTCAAAAGAAGTTAAAGATTATTTAAAGAAAATTGGTGTAGATTTTTCAAATAGTAAATTTTTAACTAATAAAGGAATGTCAAACTATATTTCTATATTAGATGAAAATAATGATTTATTTACAGCTATTTCTTCAATGGAAGTTTTAGAAGAAATAGATATTGATTTTATTTCAAAAATTATTGACTTGATTAAAAGTTATAAATATATTGTAATGGATACAAATTTAAGAGAGGACGTTCTTGAATATATTTGTAAGAATTGTCCAAATTCAAAGATAATTGTAGATTGTGTTTCAAGAAAAAAAGCTTTAAAAATTAAGAAACTACTAAGATACATTTATCTTATCAAACCAAATATCTACGAAGCTGAAGAATTAACAGAAGTACCTTATAATAATGAAGAAGATTTAGAAAAAATAATTAAAGTATTTTTGAATAAGGGAGTTAAAAAAGTTTTTATTTCAATGGGCAATGAAGGTATTGTATATGCCGATAAAAATGAAAATGGCATAGTAAAAATAGAAGAAGAACTAAAAATAGAAAATACTTCAGGTTGTGGAGATGCAGCTATGAGTGGAATAATCTACGGCGAAGTTAATGGTTATGAAATTTTAGAATGTGCAAAATTTGGGAATATTGCAGGTCGTATAACTGCACAATCTATGGATACAGTTAGTAAAGATATAAGTGAAAAAAATCTATTAAATTTTGGAGGAAGTTATGAAATTAGAAAAATATTTAACAGTTAGTGAAGAAGTAAAAAATGCAATTAAAGAAAATAAACCAGTTGTAGCTTTGGAATCAACAATAATCTCACATGGAATGCCTTATCCTAAAAACGTTGAAACAGCTCTAGAAGTTGAAAAAGTTGTTAGAGAAAATGGAGCAATTCCTGCTACAATAGCTATTATAAATGGAGAAATTAAAGTTGGGCTTACAAAAGAAGAAATTGAAGTAATCGGGAAAGCCGGACTTAGTGTAACAAAAACTTCAAGAAGAGATTTAGCTTATGTTGTTGCAAATAAATTAAATGGAGCAACAACTGTTGCCGCAACAATGATTTGTGCAGAAATGGCAGGAATTAAAGTTTTCGCAACAGGTGGAATCGGTGGAGTTCACAGAGGAGCAGAAACTACTATGGATATTTCAGCTGACCTTGAAGAATTAGGAAATACAAATGTAGCTGTTATTTGTTCAGGTTGTAAATCAATTTTAGATATGGGACTTACTTTAGAATATTTAGAAACAAAGGGAGTTCCTGTTTATGGATACCAAACAAATATATTACCAGCATTCTACACAAGAGAAAGTGATTTTAAAGTTAGTAAAATAAATTCAGAAGAAGAAATTGCAAGAGTTTTAAAAGCTAAATGGGATTTAGAACTTAATGGTGGAGTTGTAATTGCAAATCCTATTCCAGAAGAATATTCAATGGATAGAAATTTAATTGATAAGACAATTTTAGATGCTTTAAAAGAAGCAGATGAAAATGGAATAAAAGGAAAAGATACAACACCATTCTTACTTGACAAAGTTCAAAAACTTACACAAGGAAAGAGCTTAGAAGCTAACATCAGATTAGTATTCAATAACGCAAAACTTGCTAGTAAAATAGCAATAGAATATTCAAAATTAGCATAAAAGTCGGGGAAACTCGACTTTTTTTATAATTAAATACATTAAAATATTTGCATTTTTTTATGGATAATGATAGTATTTAAGTAGAAAATAAGTAATTTTTTAGGAGGTTATTATGGCATCAAGTAAAGAATATTTAGAATATATTTTAGAACAGTTATCTGAACTTGAAGATATAAAATATAGGGCGATGATGGGAGAATATATTATCTATTATAAAGAAAAAGTTATAGGTGGAATATATGATGATAGATTTTTAGTAAAAGCTACAAACAAAGCTATTGACTATGTTTCTGACGTACAATTTCAATTGCCATACGAAGGAGCAAAAGAAATGCTATTAGTTGATGATGTGGAAGATAAAATGTACCTAAAAGGCTTATTTGATACAATGTATGATGAATTACCTTTCCCCAAAGTTAAGAAGAAAAAATAAATAATATAATTTCTGTATGTATCTACGATACATTTACTTTTGCTAAAGCAAAAGTATGAGATCTCCTCAGTCAATTGTATATTTATATACAATAGCTCTGGAAATCTCAACTATTGCTGGTAAGCAATAGTATTTCTGAAAGAAATAAATAATAAAATGATGTATTTACAATACATTCAGAGCAAAGACAAAGTATAATTTTTGTCTTTGCTTTTTTTATATTTTTGTTTTTCTATAGTCAAATTATTATACTACTTTTCCCTTTTTTCTCCACTAAAAAAGTGCCGATGATTGCTCATCGACACTTTTGTCATCAGTCTGAATAGATAGCATTTCGCTATCCATTTTGTTTTAAATTTCTTCTAGTTAAATTTTATTTACTTTGTTTTATTTTTGCTTGTGCTGCTGCAAGTCTTGCGATTGGCACTCTGAAAGGAGAACATGATACATAGTCGATTCCTACAGAATTTAGGAATTCAATTGTATCAGGATCGCCACCGTGTTCACCACAAATTCCTACATGAAGATGAGGATTAGTTTCTCTTCCAAGTTTGAAAGACATTTTAATTAATTTACCAACACCTTTTTGATCCAATTTTGCAAATGGATTAAAGTCGAATATTTTTTTATTTTCATATTCGTTTAAGAATTTTCCAGCATCATCTCTTGAAAAACCGAATGTCATTTGTGTTAAGTCATTTGTTCCATAACTAAAGAATTCAGCTTCTGTTGCGATTTCATCAGCAAGTAAGGCAGCTCTCGGAATTTCAATCATTGTTCCAATTTTGTACTTAATGTTTTCGTTCAATTCTTTTAAAGTCATTTCGATTTCTTCGACAATTTCTCTTTTTACATATTTTAATTCTTCAATTTCTCCAACTAATGGAATCATTATTTCAGGAGTAATTGAGATATTCAAATCTTTTTGTGCTTTTATTGCAGCATTTATTATAGCTTTTGCTTGCATTCTGTATATTTCAGGATAAGTAACTGCAAGTCTACAACCTCTATGTCCAAGCATTGGGTTTACTTCTTCCAAATCTGTGATTACATCTCTTAGATGACTTTCTTCGATATTCATTTCTTTTGCCAAGTTTTTAATATCTTCGTCTTCATATGGTAAGAATTCATGTAGAGGTGGATCAAGTAATCTAATTGTTACTGATTTTTCTTTTAATACACAGTAGATATCATAGAAATCTTTTTCTTGCATTGGTCTGATTTTTTCTAAAGCTTCAACTCTTTGATCAATATTTTCTGAAAGAATCATTTGTCTTACAACAGGGATTCTGTCTTTATCAAAGAACATATGTTCAGTTCTACAAAGTCCAATTCCTTCAGCTCCGAATTCTACAGCTTGTTTTGCATCTCTAGGGTTATCAGCATTTGCTCTAACTCCTAAATCTTTAATTTCATTTACCCAATCCATGAATATTTTAAAGTTTCCAGTTAATTGTGGATTTAATTTTTCAATTTCGCCTTTATAGATAATTCCAGTTGTTCCGTCAAGTGAAATTATTTCACCTTCCTTTATTACTTCGTTTTGAGTTTTTATAACTTTTTCAGCTTCGTCAACTTTTATTTCACTAGCTCCTGCAATACAACATTTACCCATACCTCTTGCAACTACGGCTGCGTGAGAAGTCATACCGCCTCTAGCTGTTAAAATACCTTCAGCTTCAATCATTCCTTCGATGTCTTCTGGAGAAGTTTCTTGACGAACTAAGATTACTTTTTCTCCTGCTTTTACTGCATCAACGATGTCTTTTGAGTGGAAATAAACTTTACCACTTGCAGCACCTGGAGAAGCAGCTAATCCTCTTGAAAGGATAGGAGTCTTTTTCATCATTTCAGCGTTGAAGATAGGGTGAAGAAGTTGATCTAAACTCTTTGGTTCAACTCTTAAAATAGCTTCTTCTTTTGAAATTAATCCTTCATTAACTAAATCTACTGCTACATTGATTGCAGCATCTGTAGTTCTTTTTCCATTTCTTGTTTGTAATAAGAATAATTTACCTTTTTCAATAGTAAATTCAAGGTCTTGCATATCTTTATAATGATTTTCTAAAACTTTTGCGATTCTTAAAAATTCATCATAAACTTCTGGCATAATTTCTCTTAGTTTTTCAATTGATTCTGGAGTTCTAATACCTGCAACAACGTCTTCACCTTGTGCATTCATTAAAAATTCTCCGAATAATTTATTTTCTCCTGTACTTGGATTACGAGAGAAAGCTACACCAGTACCACTTGTATTACCCATATTACCAAATACCATTGCTTGAACGTTTACAGCAGTTCCTAGTGAATCATCAATACCATTTAATTTTCTATAAACGATAGCTCTTGGGTTCATCCAAGATTTAAAAACTGCTTTTATAGCTATGATTAATTGTTCAATTGGGTCTTGTGGGAATTCTTTTCCAGTTTCTTCTTTAAAAATTTGTTTGAATTTTTCAACTAAAGTTTTTAAATCTTCAGCTGTTAGTTCAGTATCTAATTTTAGATTTTTTTCTTCTTTTATTCTGTCAAGTTCATTTTCAAAATAAACTTTTGGAATTTCCATAGCAACGTCACTGAACATTTGGATAAATCTTCTGTAACTGTCAAATGCAAATCTTTCGTTATTTGTTGAGTTTGCAAGACCAATTACTGATTTATCGTTAAGACCTAAGTTAAGAATAGTATCCATCATACCAGGCATTGATACGACAGCACCACTTCTTACAGAAAATAATAGAGGATTTTCTGTACTTGAAAAACTTTTATTTAGCTTGTTTTCACAGTCTATAATGTGAGTTTTAATTTCCTCAATTAGACTTTCAGAAATTTTTTCGCCATTTGTGTAAAAATTATTACAAGCTTCTGTAGTAATAGTAAAACCAAAAGGAACATTTAGTCCAATATTAGTCATTTCAGCAAGATTGGCACCTTTACCTCCCAATAAAGATCGCATGTCTTTATTGCCTTCATCAAAATTGTAAACAAATTTGCTCATTTTTTTCCTCCAATTACTTATTAATTTTTAATAGATGTTTTAGAATTATATCAGCTGTTTCTTCAATAGCTTTTGCTGATACATCTATTATAGGACAGCCGATTTTTTTCATTATTCGGCTAGAATATTCAAGTTCTTCAAGTATTCTATTTGAATTTGAATAAATACTATTATCAGGAAGACCTAAAGATTTTAGTCTTTCCTTTCTTATGCTTTCTAATTTTTCTGGAGTATTTGTTAAGCCTATTATTTTTTTAGGCGAAACTTGGAATAGTTCATCTGGAACCGGTGTTTCCGGTACTAGAGGAATATTCGCAACTCTAATATTTTTATTTGCTAGATACATAGATAGCGGTGTTTTAGATGTACGAGAAATTCCAATTATTACAAGATCTGCAATTAAAACTCCTCTTGGATCTTTTCCATCATCGTAACGAACTGCAAATTCGATAGAGTCAATTCTTTTAAAATATTCTTCGTTTAATTTTCTTAAAGCTCCTGGTGTGTTTCCTGGAACTATATTGCTCACTCTTTGAATTGCTAAAATAGATGCAGAAAGCAAATCAACATTGTTCATGCTGTGAAGTTCTGAAAACTTTTTAACATAGTCCAATAGTGGAGCGTCAACTAAGGAATAAAATAAAATTGAATTCTCAGTATCTTTACATTTGTTTAGTATCTCTGAAAGATCAGAAAATTCTCTTATATGAGAAAATCTTTCGAAAGTATACTCAATGTTATTAAACTGAGCTAATGCGGCACGTGCAAGTTGTTCCGCTGTTTCTCCAGTAGAGTCAGAAATTAAAAAAATGTTAAGCATTTATCTTCCTCCTTACTAAATATATTATAAACTTTTATAATAGGAAATACAAGTTTTTTAATTATTTTACTTTTAAAAATAAATATGATAAAATTAGAAGATAATATCAATAGATTATTCAGTTGATGTGGCAGTATAATTAAATAAAATGATTATAATACTTGAATTTATGGTATATAATAAAGTAATAATTATATATTTTCACAAGGATGGAGGTGTATTTTTTGATAAAAGTTAGCAAAAAAAATAATTCAAGAAAAAAAATATATAAAAAAATAAGTATATTTTTGGGTGCACTATTCATATCAATTTATTTATTAGGGGTTATTATATTTTCTTTCATCGCATTGCCTAATACGAAGATAAATGGTAATGATGTTAGTTATGTAATGATAGATGATGTTTTTAATAAAGATTGGACAGATGTTTCAATTAAGTTAAACCGTGTTGACGGAAAAAGTGATTTCTTTAAACCTGAAAAAATAAATTATAAGGAAGAATATGTTGCAGACAAAAAAATTCTACAAAATCAATTTACTTGGCCTTTAGCATTTTTTACAAGTCGTGATTTTAAATTGGAAGTTAATATAAGTTATGATGATGCAAAATTTGAAGAATTTTTAAAGAACACTTTAATTCTTAAAGGTTTAAAACATCCAGAGGATGCGAAGATTATATTTAAAGATGGAAAGTATGAAATTCAAAGCGAAATTTTAGGAACTTACACAACAAAAGAAAAGTTGAAAGAAGCAATTTTAATTGCATTGTCTGAAAGAAAAGAAAGTATTGATATGAGTACAATTTCAGAACAACCGAAATTGAAAAAAGATGATAAATCTTTACAAGATGCTCTTTCAAAATACGAAAAAATTTCTCAATTAAAATATGAGATTAATATTGGTTCAAATAAAGAAGTTCTTGATGGCGAAATTCTAGCAAATATATTTACATTTGTTGATGGAGAATTAAAGCCAGATGAACAAAAAGCTAGAGATTATATAAGAAGACTTGCCATTAAATATGATACTTTTGGAATGGATAGAAAATTTCAAACAACTGGAAAAGGAGAAATTGTTGTTCCTGGTAAAGACGGAATATATGGATGGCAAATTGATGTTAATAAAACAAAAGATCTTTTAGTTGAAAAACTTTTAACTTTCCAATCTGATTCTATTGAACCTGTTTTTATTCATAAGGGACTGTATTATGATAAGGAAGATGATATTGGAAAAACTTATATAGAAATTGACTTAACTAGACAACATATGTGGTTCTATAAAGAAGGAAAGCTTCTTTTAGATACTGATATTGTTACTGGTGATGTTAGTAAAAAAGTTGAAACTCCAGTAGGGGTTATGAAAGTTTGGAGTAGAGAAAAAGACAGAAATCTAAAAGGATTATCTCCGTTAGGATATGACTATGTTGCACATGTTGATTATTGGATGCCGATAAACTGGAAGGGTGTAGGAATTCATGATGCAAATTGGAGAAATGGAAAATTTGGTGGAAGTATATATAAAACATCAGGAAGTTACGGATGTATAAATACTCCACTTGAAAAAGTAAAACAAATTTATGATAATGTTGAAATAAATACTCCAGTTATAGTGTATAAGAGTAATTAAAATTTAGTTTAGTGATTAAGTTTATTTGGCTTAATTACTAAACTTTTTTATTTAAAATTAACATAATTTAAGTCATAATATTTTGCGAAGTAAATATCGCAGCAAGTCATTTAGGACGAAGTGAAATAGATTTTTATAGTCAAAATTATTAATATTTCAACTGTTGACTTTTTACTTTAATTGTAATATATATATATATAGTATAAATATAAAGTTTGAAAAAGGGGATTTAATTATGGAAAATATACAGGATAAAAAATGGTATGATAATGTCTTGTGGATTTGTATAATAAGTTATGCAATTATATACATAACTCAAAATGTAGGAGGATGGATTACACCTAAATTAGTAAGATTTTTATTTACATCTGGATTGTTGAAAGCTAATGAATATACTTATACATTTCTTATGTATATTTTATTTATTTATATATGGATTGTAGTGTTTTTTGTAATATTCATTTTTAAAAATAATCATTATATAATTGATAAAATAACAACTAAGTCTAAGGGAAATAACATAGCATACTTATTTTTAGGATTATTGATAGGATTGGTGTTAAATGGATTTTGCGCTTTAATTGCTATGATAAATGGAGATTTTACTTTACGATTTAGTCAATTTGAAATATTTCCTGCAATTGGATTGCTATTTGCTGTTTTTGTTCAATCTTCTGCAGAAGAGTTATTATGTAGAGGATTTATGTATCATCGTTTATTAAAATCTACTAATAGTCCAACTTTTGCAATTATATTTAATTCACTATTCTTTGCGGCGTTACATTTGTTCAATAATGGAATGTCGATTTTGCCATTTTATTGTATTTTTATTTTTGGTGTTTTAACATCAATGATTGTATATTATTTCGACAGTTTGTGGATGGTAATGGGATTACATGCAATGTGGAATTTTACTCAAAGTATATTGTTCGGATTACCAAATAGTGGAATAAATGTTCCATATTCTATTTTCAAAATAGGGGATTCAGTAAAAGGAAGTTTCGCTTATAATCCAACATTTGGACTTGAAGGAACTATTTTATCTTGTGCTTTAATGACGATTTGTTGTGTGGCATTGTATATTTGGAAGTCAAAGAAAAATAAAGAAGAAAAAGTTTTAAATTAACAATTAATAAAGTTTAGCAATTGAGATTAAAAAATTTCTTAAAAGCTAAACTTTTTTTATTGACTTTTTGTATTACCTGTATTATAATATATAATACAAGGAGATGAGAGAAATGTTTTTTATTGATACTTTGTCGGAAGTTCCTATTTACACTCAGATTTGCAATGGAATTATTAAAGAAATTGCAGATGGAAATTTAAAAAATGGAGATGAATTGCCATCTGTTAGGCAACTCGCAAAAGATTTTGGAATAAATCCCATGACTGTGAATAAGGCTTATGGAATTTTAAAAAGTGAAAATGTAATAGAGATTGATAGGCGTGTAGGTTCGATTGTATATGTTAGATGCACGGATAAAAATATTGAAAACATAAAAGAGAATTTACAAAATTTAATTAATGAAGTTAAAATAAGGAATCTTGGAAAAGAGTTCTTACTTGAGTTTATAGAAAGGAGTTTTTAGTATGATTTACGATTTTATTTTGAATGGAAGTCTATGGATGATTTTTGTGATAAGTTATTTTTCACAAAAGAAGGGTTTTTCTTATAATAATGGAAAAATTTTACTTACTACAATTCCTATAAATGAGGTAGATAGTAAGGAAGTGCAAGAAATTAGTAAAAAAGGTTTAAAGAGTTTTAAATTGCTCCATTTAGTATTTTTTATACTTTCATTTTCCCTATTATTTAGTAATACTGATATAGAAATTATACTCCATCTTGGAATATTATTTGCTTATTTAATTTCTCTAGGATTTTTGTCAAATAAATATATAAAACAAATGAGAAAGCTAAAAAAGGAAAAGAACTTTGCGAGTTTTACTAGAAAGTATGTGGATTTATCAGTTGCAAAGGAAATAGATAAACAAAAACTTCCAATTTTCCTTTGGGTAATTCCATTGATAGTTTTTGTTGTTGGTTTCTCTATTTTTGGAACTTTTTCTGATATGGAGTTTATTTTGTTTATTTGCTTGTCAACAACTTTAATAGCAATGATATTTATGGGACTTTTTTGGAGAAGGTCTAAAATATCAGTTATATGCGATAACAAAGAAAAGAATTTATATATAAATAAAATTAAAATTATAAAACTTCAAAATAAAATTTTTACTTTTGTAAATCTATATTCTGTTTTGTTTTTAGTTTTAGTATTTTTACAAAAAATGGATAAATACTCTTTTCTTCCTCTTGGAGCAAGTATAATACTGATTACATTTTTTATCTTTTATCTTATATATACTGTTAATAAAATTGATAAAGAAATAAGCAGTAATATAGAAGATGACAAATTCATTGAGGATCAAGACGAATACTATGATATTTTTGGATATAAAAATCCGAATGATCCAAGGATTTTAGTTTCTGATCCGATGAATAGTACTAGTACAATTATTAATCGTGGAAATAAAAAAGGGAAAATATTATTTGCATTTACAAATATGCTTCTCGCAATTGTAATAATATTCGGGCTAGCACTAATTTTTGAAAAAGACTGGAAAGTTGAGGTTTCAGATACTGTAAAAATTTCAACGATGCTTTATAAAGATAATATAAAACAAAGTGATATTGAGAATATAGAATTGCTTGATAAATTTCCAAATAAAAGAGCTATTAGGATGAATGGTGGAGCTACTAAAGAAAAATCTTATGGTAATTTCTCTTTAGAGGGAGAAGGAAATGTTAGGCTTTATGTTTTCAACAAAACAGATAAGGTCATAAAGATAAGTAGAAAAAATCAAAAGACAATATATATTAATATGAGAACTAATGAGGAAACTGAAGAGCTTTTTGAAAAGTTGAAGAATTTTAAGTAAAGATATAAAAAATGCATTGTCAATTAGACAATGCATTTTTACTTTCATTTATTTTAAAAGTTCAACTATATATTTTTCTATATCTTGTGGAGATGTAGTTGGAGCGAATCTTGAAACGACATTTCCGTTTTTGTCTACAAGAAACTTTGTAAAATTCCACTTTATTTTATTTCCTAAAAGACCCGATTTTTTTGCTTTTAAAAATTTATAAAGTGGGTGAGTATCTTTTCCATTAACTTCAATTTTTTCAAACATTGGGAATGTTACTCCATAATTTAAACTACAAAATGTTTTAATTTCTTCGTTTGTTCCCGGATCTTGATTTTTAAATTGATTACAAGGAAATCCTAAAACAACAAAATCTTTATTTTTATAATCGTCGTATAGTTTTTGTAATCCTTCTAATTGTGGAGTAAATCCACAACTACTTGCTGTATTGACTATTAGTAATACTTTATTTTTAAATTGTTGCATGGAAACTTTATTTCCGTCAATGTCATTTACTGTAAAATCATAAATATTCATTTCTACCTCCAAAAAAATAACTACCTCCGAAATATGGTATAAGAAATTTTTATTTATATACCCTTATTTTAATTTTTTTAAACATTTAACTCCCTAAATTTAGGTATTTTATTATTTGCTATAAAAATAATATTAAATTTATTAATATTATTGTACTATAAAAATATAAATTGTTAAATGAATTTATATGCATAAAATGAGTAAATTAAATATTTGACATTCTTATGCTTTTATAGTATAATAATGCACGTATTTTATATTAAACGATGAAGAGGACGGAGATTGTGAATTAATTAAGAGAGGTAGTGTCTGGTGCAAACTATTTTATGAAGCAAACTCGTATCACCTTGGAGTTTTTTGGTTAATCCCGTTAAAGATTTTTGAGTGATTTAAGATTTTTTTAATCTTAAATAATTTGGGTGGTAACACGGAAAAATTTCGTCCCTAAGATTTTATCTTAGGGATTTTTTTATAGAAAAATGGAGGTAAATATGGCAAAGTTTAGAGAACTTTCAAAAGAGTCCGTTAAGGATAGAGAAATGAAAATATCTGAATATTGGAATGAGATAGATTTGTTGCATGAATCTGTAAATTCAAGAGAGGGACATGATAATTATATTTTTTATGATGGTCCTCCAACAGCAAATGGTAAACCCGGTATTCACCATGTTATAAGTCGTACTTTAAAGGATATGACTTGTAGATATAAAACTATGAAAGGTTTTAAAGTTAAGAGAAAAGCAGGTTGGGATACTCATGGACTACCTGTTGAAATTGAAGTTGAAAAGAAATTAGGACTTACAAGTAAAAAAGATATTGAAGATTATGGAGTAGAAAAATTCTGTAAGGAATGTAGAGAATCTGTTTTCGTTTATGAAAGTAAATGGAGAGAAATGTCTGAAAGAATGGCTTTCTTAGCAGATATGAACAATCCTTATATAACTTTAGACAACAATTATATTGAATCTGTTTGGAATCTTTTAGATGAGATTTTCAAAAAAGGTTTAATGTATGAAGGAGCTAAGATTTTACCATATTGTCCACGTTGTGGAACTGGTCTTGCTTCTCACGAAGTAGCTCAAGGTTATGAAATGATTAAGACTACAACAGTTTATGCGAAATTCAAGAAGAAAGATGAAGATGCTTACTTTATCGCTTGGACAACAACTCCTTGGACTCTTCCTTCAAACGTAGGTTTGACTGTTAACCCTAATGTAACTTATGTTAAAGTTAAATATAATGATGAATTTTATTATTTAGCTGAAAACTTAGCGACTAAAGTTTTAGGTGAAGATTATGAAGTTGTTGAAAAATATTTAGGAAAAGATATGGAATATTGGGAATATGAACAAATTATTCCTGAAATTGAAGTAAAACAAAAAGCATTTTTTGTAACTCTTGCAGATTATGTTACTGTTGAAGATGGTACTGGTATAGTTCATACTGCTCCAGCATTTGGGGAAGATGACTATCAAACAGGAAGAAGATATAATCTTCCATTAATCAATCCTGTTAATGAAGAAGGAAAATTCAGTACTACAAGATATGAAGGCAGACCTGTTATGGAATGTGATGCTGATATTATCACATATCTTTTCGAAAATAATAAAGCATTAAAAAAACAAAAGGTTGAGCATAACTATCCACATTGTTGGAGATGTCATACACCTTTAATTTACTATTCAAAACCATCTTGGTACATTGAAGTAACTAAATATAAAGATAAGTTAATTGAAAATGCAAAGGCTGTAAATTTTTATCCTGATTTTGTTGGAGAAAAGAGATTTGGAAACTGGCTTGAAAACTTAAATGACTGGGCAATCAGCCGTTCAAGATATTGGGGAACTCCTTTCAATGTTTGGAAATGTGATTGTGGACATTGTACAAGTGTTGGTTCAAGAAAAGAATTGGTTGAAAGAAGTATTGAAGATATTGATGAAAATATAGAATTACACAGACCATTTGTAGATAATGTTCATTTAAAATGTGAAAAATGTGGTGGCACAATGACTAGAGAAAAAGATGTTATTGACGTTTGGTTTGACTCTGGGGCAATGCCATTTGCACAACATCATTATCCTTTTGAAAACAAAGAAAACTTTGGAGAATTATTCCCTGCAGATTTCATTTGTGAAGGAATTGACCAAACTCGTGGATGGTTCTATTCATTACTTGCAATTTCAACATTAATAACTGGGAAATCTCCATATAAAAATGTTTTAGTTAATGACTTAATTTTAGATAAAGACGGAAAGAAAATGAGTAAATCTCGTGGAAATACGATTGATCCTATAGAATTATTTGATAAATATGGTGCTGATGCTGTAAGACTATATGCCCTTTATGTTTCTCCACCTTGGGTTCCTACTAGATTTGATGTTGAAGGACTTAGAGAAATTGAAAGTAAATTCTTTAGATCTTTCAAGAACACTTATAATTTCTTCCAACTATATTCTGGAACTGACGATATAGATCCAAGAGAGTTCTTTGTTGATTATGATAAGAGACCTGAAATAGACAGATGGATATTATCACGTTTCAATAATCTTTTGAAGATGTATACTGAAAATATGGATAAATTTGAAGTTACAAAAGTTGTTCGTGCAATTTCTGATTTTGTAATTGAAGATCTTTCAAACTGGTATATCAGAAGAAATAGAAGAAGATTCTGGAAAACAGAAGTTGACGATGATAAGAAGGCTGTTTATAATACAACTTATGAAATATTACTTGGAATTTCAAAGATTGTAGCTCCAATTACTCCTTTTGTTGCTGAAGAAATGTATCGTAATTTAACAGACAAGAAGAGTGTTCATTTAGATTTCATTCCTGAATATGATGCTAGTTTAATTGACGAAGCATTAGAAGAAAAGATGGAAATTGTAAGAAATCTTGTAACAATTGGTCGTGCAAGTCGTGAAAAAGTTAAGATTAAGGTTAGACAACCATTATCTGAAATAGTTGTTGACTATGCATTAAAAGAAAAAATCGGCGATTTAGAAGAATTGATAATGGAAGAACTTAATGTTAAGAAAGTTGTATTCGAAAAAGACTTGTCAGGCTTTATGAACTATATGTTAAAACCGGATTTCAAAGTTTGTGGAAAAATCTTAGGAGCTAAAATTAAAGCGTTTGGAAACTTCTTAAATGAAACAAATCCTAAAGAATTCTTAGAAAAACTTGAAAATGGGGCAGTTCTTGTTGAATTAAATGGGGAAGAAACTGAAATTCTTAAAGAATATGTTGATGTAAAAGTAAGTGCTAAAGAAGGATTTGACGTTACAATGGAAAATAATCTATTTGTAATTTTAGATACTACTTTAACTGACGAATTGCTTGA
Organism: Parvimonas pharyngis; assembly: GCF_046569675.1. Lineage (NCBI taxonomy): Bacteria > Bacillati > Bacillota > Tissierellia > Tissierellales > Peptoniphilaceae > Parvimonas > Parvimonas pharyngis. Next base: position 83,294 of record NZ_JBKICJ010000003.1, on the reverse strand, counting down.
TGAAGGTTTTGCAAGAGAAATAATTTCTAAGATACAACAAATGAGAAAATCAGCTGATTTTGATGTGCTTGATGAAATTAAAATTAAATATACTTGTACAGATAGATTGAAAAAAGCAGTTGAAAACTACAAAGAATTTATTATGAAAGAAACTTTAGGTGTTGAATTGACTTTTGTTGATTCATTGGATACAGAAGAAGTTGATTTCAATGGGGAATTAGGAAAATTATTTGTAGAAAGAGTTTAATAAATATTAAAAATCAACGAAGAAATTCGTTGATTTTTTGTTGTACAAAAAAAGCACAGTTAATCTGTGCTTTTATTTTTTTAAATTTATTTAGACTATTATAAGTTTTCTCTAAATAGAGGCATACTCATACATCTTGGGCCCCCACGACCTCTAGATAATTCACCTGAATCAATCTTATGAAGTTTTACCCCTTTTTCTTCAAGTAATTGATTTGTAATAGTGTTTCTATCATAAACAATAGCTTCTCTAGGTGCAATAGCTAAAGTATTGTATCCGTCTGACCATTGTTCTCTATGAGTATCTAAAAGACCGCCTTTTCCCATACGGATAAATTCAATTTTATCTACATGAAGATATTTTTTCAATGCAACTTCAATATCAGTTGATTCAGTTTCAACTTTTACTTTTCCATCAACTAATTTTAGAGAATAAATTTCTAATGTCTTTTCAATTTCAGGGTGAAGAGTATATAAATCTCTATCAACTGAAGTTAAAACAGTATCAAGATGCATGAAAGCTCTATTATCTGGAATTACCATTGCAAGTACAGTTTTTACTCCGTTTTCTCCTTCAAGAAGTCTTTTTGCAATTGTTTCAATTGCAAGAGGAGTTGTACGTTGTGAAATACCTATAGCTACAACATCTTCAGATAAAACTAAAATATCTCCACCTTCGATTGATGGAACATCAGTTCTATCATACCATTTTTTGATTCCTTTGAATTCTTTATGGTGTTCAAATATTTGTTTTCCAAAAAGAGTTTCTCTTCTTCTTGTAACAGACCACATTGTATTTAAACTTACACCATCTTTGATGAATGAAAATGGGTCTCTAGTGAAGTATAAATTTGGAAGCGGTTTTGAAATGAAGAAATCATGCTTTGAAACAATTTCGCTCAAAGTTGAAGGTTCTTTTAAATCTACTTCGTTCTTTCTAACACCTTCCATCATTTTTAAAACTAATTCTTTGTTATCTTTTATAGAAAATAGATATTCTCTTAATAATCTTTTTTCATTTTCTACATGCACATCTGCATTATCTAAAAATTCTTCAATAAAAGCAGTTCTTAAGCCATCATCATAAAGACTTTCAGCACACAAATCTTCAAGATAGAATACTTCGCATCCATTTTGTCTAAAAATATTTGCAAACATATCATGTTCTTTTTGAGCATTATCCAAAAATGGAATTTCATCAAAAAGAAGCTCATCTAGTAGATAAGGTGTTAAATTTAAAAGTTCTTTATGAGGTCTGTGAAGTAAAACTGATTTTAATTTTCCTATTTCAGAATTTACATTAATTTTCATAGAATCCTCCTTAATCTTAATATGTATATTATATCAAATAAAATATGTAAAGACAATACATATTTTTAGATATATTGATAATTTTAGTACAAAGTATTACATTTTTAAATTAAGCTTGAATTCAGCCTAGATTTTACATTTTATTTAGCATAAAGAACAAAAAAACTCACGTCAAAATAATTAGCAAAGCAAATGTATCGAAGATGCATATAATATATAAGAAAAAGTATTTTAGATAAATTAGTTGTAATTATATATAGATTTTTTGTTTTTATATAAGTCCTTTACAGGACTTACTATTGCTTGGAAACAAGCAATAGTTGAGATCTTTCGACTTCGTTGCACTACGCTCAAGATGACGTGTTTGGTGTATCTCTTTGCAAAGTGCTATGACGTGAAACTTTTCAATTAATAAAATATATAAATAAAATGAATTTTTTTTTATTTTTTATTTTTTTAAATAAATAAAAAAATTTTCTTATAATATATTTTGTTTTCTATTAATTTAATAAATCTATTTTGAAGCTTATTTACCTTTAACGTTAAGCTACAAAGCGAAGCTATTTCCTTAAACGTCATCTCGACCGAAATGAGTGAAACGAATGTAGCGGAGAGATCTCATACTTTTGCTATAGCAAAAGTAAATGTATCGAAGATACATCAATATTTTTATCAATAAAAAAACTGACTATTTTTGTAGTCAGTTTAGATTCGTGTTTATGATTTTTCTTTAATTAAATTATCTGTAAGTTTTTTTGATTCTAGTTGATAAAACTAAAATTGCAACAAATGTAATTGCCATTTGAATTAAGTTTGGTACTGTTCTTGAAACAACATAGAACCAGAATCCTTTGCCTCTTGTTAAAGAAAGCCAGAAGCTGTCTAATAAAATTGTAACTACAAAGGAAAGAATTGAAATTAAAGCAACTTTTAAAGTGATTGAAAGTTTACTTTCTTTTTCAATATTTTTTCCAAGTATAAGTCCTGGAAAAAATCCCATTATCATATTTGTTAACATATATCCTGGGAAATACATTCCAGGTGAACCTAATGTCATGAAATAAATCAATGGGTCAGATGCTCCTCCAATGATTGTTCCAAGTGTAGGTCCTAATATTATACCTGAGAATATCATAGGTATAAATCTTAGAGTTATTCTTCCACTTCTAGGTGGGAATAAATAAATATTTTGATAAGACAAAATAATTGTTAAAGCTATCATAAGTCCAGCGATAGCTAGTTGTGTGGTTGTAAACCTATTTTTCTTCATTTTTCTCCTTTCAAAATCAATGCCAACAGTGGATGCGAAAACTAACCACGAGTGTGTCTCTTCGTTTACAAGCAACATCCCATCTTGTAACACTTAATGCAAGTTTCCTACTCTGCCTAAAAAATAGGCTACTATTGGTATCACACGAATACTAGATAATTTTATAAAATTTTTAGAAAAATGTCAATATCTTGTATTAAAACATAATAAATTTTTTTCGTAAATTTTTTATTAAAATTTGTATATTTTGACTATTTATGGTAAAATAATAAATGTGCGAAAATATATATTTTAAATAGAGGTGAATTATGGGATTTTTTAGTGAACTTTTTAATTCTTCAGCAAAAAGACTTAAAAAAATAAATCCAATCGTAGACAAAATTATGTCATACGAAGAACAATATTCAAAATTAACAGATGATGAACTTAGAAATAATACAGAAATATTTAAGACAAGATTAGCAAATGGTGAAACTTTAGACGATATTTTACCTGAAGCTTTTGCAACTGTAAGAGAAGCTGCTTATAGAGTTTTAGGTATGAAACATTATAGAGTACAGTTAATTGGTGGGGTTGTTCTACATGAAGGTAGAATTGCCGAAATGAAAACAGGTGAAGGTAAAACTTTAGTAGCGACATTACCTTCTTATTTGAATGCGCTTACTGGTAAAGGTGTTCATATCGTAACAGTAAATGATTACCTTGCAAAGAGAGATAAGGAGTGGATGGGTAAAGTTCACGAATTCTTAGGCTTAAAAGTAGGTTGTATTTTACATGGTCTTTCAAATGATGAAAGACGTTATAACTATGGTTGTGATATCACTTATGGAACAAACTCAGAATTTGGTTTTGACTATCTAAGAGATAACATGGTTGTTTACAAGGAAGAATTAGTTCAAAGAGGACTTAATTATGCAATAGTTGATGAGGTTGACTCAATTTTAATTGACGAAGCTAGAACTCCACTTATCATTTCAGGTGAAGGAGATCAATCAACTGATTTATATGCACTTGCTGATAGATTCGTAAAGAGTTTAAAGGGAAGAATTGCAGATCCAAATGAAGAAAATGAAGATTTCTATAATAGAGAACTTAGAGAAGAAACTGTTGACTTTGTAGTTAATGAAAAACATAAAACTGCTAACTTAACTGAAATTGGTACTGAAAAAGCTGAAGAATTCTTTGGTCTTGTTAACCTTTCAGATCCAGTTAATATGGAAGTAGCTCATCATATCAATCAAGCATTAAAAGCAAATAATACAATGCAAAGAGATGTTGACTACGTTGTAAGTGAAGATGGAGAAATCTTAATCGTTGATGAATTTACTGGACGTATCATGGAAGGTAGAAGATATAGTGAAGGATTACACCAAGCGATAGAAGCTAAAGAAGGTGTTGAAATCAAGTCTGAATCTAGAACTCTTGCTACAATTACTTACCAAAATTACTTCAGAATGTATGAAAAACTTTCTGGTATGACAGGAACTGCAAAGACAGAAGAGGACGAATTCAATGAAATCTATCACATGGATGTTATTGAAATTCCAACAAATAAACCTGTTATCAGAAAAGATCATCACGATAGAGTTTATGTAACAGAAGAAGCTAAATTTAAAGGTATTGTTCAAGAAATTGAAAGAATACATGCAAAAGGACAACCAGTGCTTGTTGGTACAATTTCAATTGAAATTTCAGAATTATTAAGTGCTATTCTTAAGAAAATGAGAATAGAACATGACGTGTTGAATGCTAAATTCCATGCAAGAGAAGCTGAAATAGTTGCTCAAGCAGGGGTGTTTGGTAAAGTTACTATTGCAACAAACATGGCAGGCCGTGGTACTGATATTCTTTTAGGTGGTAACCCAGACTTTATGGCTAAACATGAAATGAAAAAAAATGGTACGCCTCAATATATCTTAGACAACTTAGATTCATTCTGGGAAACAGATGATGAAGAAGTTTTAGCTGCTAGAAAAGTATTTAAAGAATTATATGATAAATATAAAGTTCAAACTGATGAAAATGCTAAAAAAGTTATTGAAGCTGGTGGTCTTTTCATAGTTGGTACTGAAAGACATGAATCAAGACGTATCGACAATCAGTTAAGAGGACGTGCTGGACGTCAAGGAGATCCTGGTGAATCAAGATTTTTCGTTTCACTTTCAGATAACCTAATGCGTTTATTCGGTGGAGAAGCAATTCAAAGATTTGCCATGAGAAGAAATTACGATCCAGATGAAGTGCTAGAATTTAGTGCAGTTACAAGAGGAATCGAAAGATCTCAAGAAAGAGTTGAAGCTAACAACTTTGGTATCAGAAAGAACGTATTAAAATACGATGACGTTATGAATGTACAAAGAAATGTAATTTACAAAGAAAGACGTGCAGTTCTTGACGGAGAAGATATGAAAGATAACATTCAAGAAATGTTAAAAGAATTCGTAGATGTAACAGTTGAACAATACTCAAATGGAAAATCTATCGAATTAAGTGACTTGAAGTTAGCGATTGAAAATGCTTATTTACCACATGGCTTATTGAACTTTGATGAAATGAAAGGTTTAAATAAAGAACAATTAAAAGATTATATCAAAGAAGTTTCTCAAAAATATTATGCTGAAAAAGAAGAACAAATCGGTTCAGAACAAATGAGAGAAATCGAAAGAGTAATCATGTTAATGGTTGTTGATAGAAAATGGATGGATCATATAGATGCTATGGATCAATTAAGACAAGGTATCGGTATTAGATCTTATGGACAACAAGACCCAGTTAGAGCATACGGAGCAGAAGGATTTGAAATGTTCAATGAAATGAACGAGTCAATCAGAGCAGATGTTTTAAAAGGATTATTCAACATTCAACCTGCAGGAGCTGAAATTGAAAGAGAAAGAGCTGCAGTAGAAGTTTCTACAAATGTTCAAGATGAACAAACTACTTATGTTAAAGGAAAAGAAATTGGAAGAAACGATCCATGTCCTTGCGGAAGTGGTAAAAAATATAAAAAATGTTGTGGAAAAAATAAATAGATAAGATAGAGCAAATATTTAATATTTGCTCTTTTTTTATTAATAATTTTTTATGTATTAAATATAAAAACTATATGTGTAATTTAATACAAAAATTTAGATATTATTTTGAAAATATGATATAATATTTAGTGTATTAAGGGATTAAATATAAATCAATTTCTTAAAGAATAAAACATTTTTATATAGATAAAATATTGTATGTAGAATTAAGAGAGAAGTTATTTTGCTCTTTTCTGCTAATAGAAAGGTAATATATGGGAAGAAGAAAGAAAAAATATATAGAGGGAATAATTGAAAAAGTTAATTTTCCAAATATGTCTGAATTTACTTTTGAAGATAGAAAGGTAAATTTTAAATCTGGAATTGAAATGGAAGTATGATTTAATACTAATATAAACCGTCAATTAAGAGTTAGGTTCTCTTGATTGGCGGTTTTTGCATTGACTTTTACATGATTTATACATGTGATATTATCAAAAATGTTGTTTATAAGGTTATTGATAAGGAGTTGACCACATGAGTGATGTAATAAGCTGTTAGATGAAGCTATTAAAGAAACCGAAAACTTGTACGAAGGAGAAGTCTTTATTTTTAAGGAATTGTTTAAAGGATATGTATGGAACAGGATACCGAGAAAGGACTGTACTAATGTCTTAGTAGATGTTTTTGAGATATTTTAAATAATATAAAAAAAACTTGAATAAATGCTCATATAACTATTGACACAAGAGAAAAATAATAATATAATAAATATACAACGTATGAATACTTGTCCAAGTAATCAGATGAAATGATTTAGAAAGAGGTGATAATATGACTAAAAAATTTAATTCAATTGAAAGATGTGACTGCAATGTAATTCATGAGGATATTGTAAATCAAGTTAGAGATAAAATGCCTCAAGAAGAAAGCCTTTATGATCTAGCAGAATTATTTAAAGTATTTGGAGATTCAACACGAATCAGGATATTATGGGCTTTACATGAAGCTGAAATGTGTGTTTGTGATATCGCTGTATTACTTAACATGACACAATCAGCAATTTCCCATCAGCTGAGAGTCTTAAAACAAGCTAATTTAGTGAAAAATAGAAAAGAAGGCAAAGTAGTATATTATTCATTAGTTGATGATCATGTAAGAGAAATATTTGACCAAGGTCTATTTCATATCAACGAGAAGTAGTAATGCGGTAGAATAGAATATTTTTTGAAGATATTTGGGCATATATTTAAGTCTTCATTTCAAATGAGCAATGCTTCAAGAAAATTTGAAAAAGACTTGTAGTATTCAAAATAAAATTACAAATAACATTTAGGAGGATTTAATAATGAAAAAGAAATTTATACTTAAAGGTTTAGATTGTGCAAATTGCGCGGCAAAAATGGAAAAGGCTATTAATGAGCTTGATGGAGTGAAAGAAGCTACTGTTAACTTTATGACCACAAAACTCGTTATTGATGGTGAGGATGAAAAAATGCCAACAATAATAGCAGAGGCCGAAAAAATAGTTAAAAAAATCGAACCCGATACAACTATGAAAAAGGCTTAAAGGAGGCTATTTAGTATGACAAAACGACTATGGCGAATAATTATTGGTGCAGCCGTGTTAGCTACAGCAATATTGCTTAGTTTAAATAACGAATGGTTACAGATTGCTCTCTTTATAATAAGTTACATTATTGTAGGTGGAGATGTTGTAAAAAGAGCTGTAAAAAATTTTTTTAAAGGTCAAGTTTTCGATGAAAGTTTTTTAATGAGTATTGCAACAATTGGTGCATTTTTTATTGGTGAGTATCCTGAAGGTGTTGCAGTTATGCTGTTTTATCAAGTTGGAGAACTGTTTCAAAGCTATGCAGTTGGCAAGTCGAGAAAGTCAATTGCAAGCCTTATGGATATTCGACCAGATTATGCAAATGTTAAAAAAGGTGATGAACTTGTCAAAGTTGACCCAGATGAAGTACAAATTGGAGATATTATTGTAATTAAAGCAGGAGAAAAAATTCCTCTTGATGGCAAGGTAATTGAGGGAAGTTCAATGATTGATACATCGGCACTAACAGGCGAATCTGTTCCTCGTGAAGTAAAAGTTGGAAGTGATATCCTAAGTGGGTGCATCAACATTAATGGGGTTATTATAGCAGAGGTTACCAAGGAATTTGGAGAATCTACTGTAAGTAAAATTCTTGATTTAGTTGAAAATGCAAGTAGTAAAAAATCCAATTCAGAACAATTTATTACGAAGTTTGCGAGATATTATACACCAGTTGTGGTTATAATTGCAGTTTTTCTAGCTATTATACCACCTCTTGTTATAGACGGGGCGACTTTTAGTCATTGGATATATAGAGCACTAGCATTCCTTGTAGTATCCTGTCCGTGTGCTTTAGTTATTTCAATTCCTTTGAGTTTCTTCGGTGGAATAGGTGGAGCCTCAAAAAAAGGTGTTTTAGTCAAGGGTAGTAATTATTTAGAGGCATTAGCAGAAACTGAAATTGTTGTTTTTGATAAAACTGGAACACTAACAAAAGGTGTATTTAATGTACAGGAAATTCATCCAGAAGGAGTTTCCAAAGAAGAGCTACTAGAATTAACTGCACATGCGGAAAGCTATTCCAATCATCCGATTTCACTTTCACTGAAACGTGCATATAGCAAAGAAATAGACAATGGACGTATTTCAGATGTAGAAGAGATATCAGGTCATGGTGTTATTGCAACAGTAGATGGCAAAAAGGTTATGGCAGGAAATATCAAACTTATGAAAATGATGGATATCCCTTATTTCAAGGGAGAGCTGATCGGTACTATTGTACATGTTGCTGTTAATAACAAATATATAGGTTACATTGTAATTGCCGATGAGGTAAAGGAAGATTCAGCACAAGCAATCAAGGAACTTAAGGCAGCTAATATTAAACAAACAGTTATGTTGACAGGTGATAATAAAAGTATTGGTTCAAAAGTTGCTAAAGAGCTTGGTCTTGATAAGGTTTATGCAGAACTGTTGCCAGCAGACAAAGTTGAAAAACTAGAAGAATTATTTTCGCAAAAATCTAAAAAAGGTAAACTTGCCTTTGTTGGTGACGGAATCAATGATGCACCTGTATTAGCTCGTGCAGACATTGGAATAGCAATGGGTGGTTTAGGTTCTGATGCGGCCATTGAAGCTGCTGATGTTGTAATTATGACTGATGAGCCATCGAAAATTGCTACTACAATGAAGATTTCTAAAAAGACACTAAAAATTGCACATCAAAACATAGTATTTGCAATTGGAGTAAAAATAATTGTTCTTATTTTGAGTGCTTTTGGAATAACTACTATGTGGGCAGCTATATTTGCAGATGTAGGTGTAACTATCATCGCAGTATTAAATGCTTTTAGAGCTTTGAATGTAAAGAATCTATAAACTATTTTTCCTATTCACCCCTTGAATGATACCGATAATTGACGATACAATCAAGGTGTATTTTTTAATTTAAAAACTATAAATGAAAATTGGTTGGGATTTACCTTGAATTAAATGGTTTTAAAGACATGGAGGTTATGTAATTGAAAGTTATTGATGAATGTTGCTGTGAATGTATCACACAAAATTTAAATAGAACAAAGGAGAGTTGCCCTGTCTGTAATAATGAAGGAGTAACAGTTAGTAGGATAACCGTTGAACACTTGGTGACAGATGATTATCGTAATGCCGTCGATGGAGATAAATATAAGATATGCATGAATGAGGACTGCGACGTTATTTACTATAACTTAGATAAAGAAATAAAATTCTTAAAAGACCAAGTTAGGGTTCCTATCTGGTTTAAGAAAGATGCAGATCCTAAGTATGCTTGTTATTGCAGCAAAGTCACAGAAGATCAGGTAATTGAAGCAGTTGTAAAGCATGGTGCGAAAACCGTTAAAGAAGTAAATGCCATAACTGGAGCAATGAAAAATTCGCTTTGTAAGGAAAACAATCCTTTGGGGGTATGTTGTCATAAGATTATTCAGGAAGCCATTGATAAGGGATTAACCATGAAATGATTTGAGTTGATATGTTCTCACGAACAGACAAAACCGTTGATATCTTCCCACAAACGAGAGCCAATGTTGGATATGTTTCCAACTACGAGTGTGGATATGTTCCCCTTAACCATAGGGGTTGAGAACGCAGTTTTGATAGCTATCAAGACAACTCGAAACATGTTGAAGCCCTAACCCTGCTATCACGCAATTAGCAAAGCTACCATATTCAATTGCAGCTCCATGAGGTATGATTGGTGCGTCTAACTTTTTTGAACTATCCGTTGCAGTTGCTATATCTCTATTTGGGCTATCATCAGGAGCTACGTTAACAACTGTAGTAGGTGTTCTAGTTGAGGTTCCTGTTATGTTATCTTTGGTAAAGTTTGCCAATTCTATGGAAAATAAATTTAATCGTTAAATATGACCTGAATCCGTGAAGTTTAAAATCTAAATTTTACGAAAATGTCTACAATACCATGGCTTATTAAAAGTTTTATATTTTATTACAATTAACCTTTAAGGCGAAGTCAAATCATGACATATTAGTCCTTTAAATAAATGGCTTCGAAAGAGAAAGAGCAGGAGTAGAAGTTTCTACAAATGTTCAAGATGAACAAACTACTTATGTTAAAGGAAAAGAAATTGGAAGAAATGATCCATGTCCTTGCTGAAGTGGTAAAAAATATAAAAAATGTTGTGGAAAAAATAAATAGATAAGATAGAGCAAATATTAAATATTTGCTCTTTTTTATTAATAATTTTTTTTGTATTAAATATAAAAACTATATGTGTAATTTAATACATAAATTTAGATATTATTTTGAAAATATGATATAATATTTAGTGTATTAAGGGATTAAATATAAATCAATTTCTTAAAGAATAAAACATTTTTATATAGATAAAATATTGTATGTAGAATTAAGAGAGAAGTTATTTTGCTCTTTTCTGCTAATAGAAAGGTAATATATGGGAAGAAGAAAGAAAAAATATATAGAGGGAATAATTGAAAAAGTTAATTTTCCAAATATGTCTGAATTTACTTTTGAAGATAGAAAAGTAAATTTTAAAGGTGGAATTGAAGGACAAAAAGTTTCTGTAATTGTCGGAAGAAAAAGAGAAAAACATATGGAAGCAAAACTTTTAGAAATTTTAGAAAAAAGTCCACTTGAAACAAATCCAACTTGCCCAAACTATTTGGAATGTGGTGGTTGTAGCTATCAAAGTGTTTCTTACGATTATGAGCTTAAACTAAAACAAAGACAGATAAAAGAACTTTTTGAAGATGTATATTCAGAAGAACCTGAAATTTTTGAAAGTCCATTAAAAACTGCATATAGAAATAAAATGGAATATACATTTGCTGATATGTATAAAGATAGCCCAGTAATGCTTGGAATGCATAAGAAGAATAGATTTTACGAAGTTGTAGATACAAAGGAATGTAACCTAGTACATAGAGATTTTGAAATAATAAGAAACGGAATTATCAACTTTGTAAGACAAAAAAATCTTCCATTTGTAAAAAAGAGAAATCATGAAGGACTTTTAAGACATTTAATCATTCGTTATGCACTAACAACTGGCGAAATAATGGTAAATATCGTAACAACTACTCAGGTTGAATTTGATAAAAAAAGTTTTGTAGATATGCTTCTAGGATTGAATCTTGAAGGTAAAATAAAATCAATCGTGCATACAGAAAATGATTCACTTGCAGATGCAGTAGTTCCTGAAAAGATAAATATAATTTTTGGAGAAGAATACATAACAGAAAAACTATTTGACTTGGAATTTAAAGTAACACCATTTTCATTCTTCCAACCAAATGTATTTGGAGCAATAAATCTATATTCAAAAGCAATTGAACTTTGTGGAGATATAGAAAACAAAGTAGTCTTTGACTTATATTCAGGAACTGGAACAATAGGGCAAATTGTAGCAAGAAAAGCAAAAGCTGTTTATGGAATTGAAATCGTAGAAGAAGCAGTTGAAAGTGCGAACAAGTCAGCAAAAGAAAACGGACTAAGAAATTGTACCTTCATTGCCGGAGACGTCTTAGAGGAAATTGAAAACAGAAAAGAAATGGTAGATGTAATAATCGTAGATCCACCAAGAGAAGGAATAAACCAAAAAGCATTGGAAAAAATAATTTCCTGTGGTGCAAAAACAATGGTCTACATCTCTTGCAATCCAAAAACCCAAAAAAGAGACGTACAAGTTCTAATCGAAAATGGCTACGAACTAAAAACATTAAAAATCTTTAATCAATTCCCAAGAACAGTGCATGTGGAGAGTATTGTATTGATGTCAAAAGTTGCACCCAGTAAGTAAATAAAGTATAGAAAATAAAGGCTTATTCATAGGCTATCGTTAAAAAGTATCGTTAGCTTAGAGTAAGCCTTATTATTTGAGAGAAAATAAGATTGAGTGGGAACATATCTATAGATGAGAGTTGACGCTAGGGAATGGATAACAAGAAAAAATGCACCCTGGGGTTCACCCTACAACGATAGTAGAAATAAGAAAAACAGCGACCGCAAAATTGGTGTCCAGCCGCTGCTTGTAAATTAACGATAATTCTTGTTGTAGAGTTCTTTGGCGTATGACTGCATTTTCTTTACGTATTCATATGCCTGGCTCTTTCCCTTTTTCAAATCGATCTGTTTCAGAGCATTACTGATTTGTGGGTCGTTCATCAGAAGAGAGAAGATTGCTTTAGCTTCTGGGTACTTTAGGGACACCTCGTTGATGAGAACGTCGATCATCATAAGACTGAGAACTGAGTTTTTAGTTGAAGTGTTATCTGTTGGTTCCCAGCCGCTGTGATTAGTATCGTCGTCGCTGTTATCATCCATAAACTTGTCTAATGAAATATAGCGAGAGAGGTACTGGTCCTTTTCTGGACGTTCGCACCCTTCACATTTATTGCTCTTATGGCTGCGGATGTATGCACCCTTGGAATTAAGAACTAAGCATTTCTTTTTACGAGTGGATTCAACATAGTCATCCTTTTCTTTCCATAATCCTTCCATGTAGGATTTGACCTGATCCTTAGGGATAGCTGTGAATCCTACCAGAATCTTTCTGCCTCGGATGTTCCAGGTTTCGAAGTTGTCCTCGACGATTCCGTCATTGCATTTGCGAAAACTGTCTCTTACATCCTGATGGGAATTCTTTAAAACTTCATGTGATAAGAATGGAACTAATGCCTAATTCTCCTTTGCTGTTACGCCATTGTAGTGGTACAAATGAAAACAGACCAGAGCTTCAATAGAATGATTGCAGACTGCAGAGCAGGAAAGATAGACTTTATCATTACAAAGTCGATTTCCAGATTTGACAGAAACACGTTGGATTGTCTGAACTATGTAAGAGAACTGAAGGATTTAGGAATCGGCATCATTTTTGAAAAGGAAAATATAAATACTTTAGATGCAAAGGGGGAGGTGCTTCTCACCATTCTTTCAAGTTTGGTCCAGGATGAGAGCCGCAGTATTTCAGAGAACTGTACCTGGGGAATCCGTAGAAGATTTGAACAGGGCTAACACAAAATGAGCACAAAGCGCTTTTTAGGGTATGATGCGGATGAGGAAGGGCATCTGATTGTAAACAGGCAGCAGGCCAAGATAGTGGTTAAGCTTTATAAGGAGTATTTATCAGGAAAGACGGTTGATTATATCGCCAGGATATTCAAAGCAGAGAAGCTAAAAAGCTGGGATGGAAAATACAACTGGCAGGCAAGTACACTGGACTCTATGCTTCGAAATGAAAAGTACATGGGTGATGCCATTTTGCAGAAAAGTTATACTGCAGATTTCCTTTCAAAGAAAAGGGTGATGAACGATGGAAGCATTCAGATGTACCATATTGAAGAAGATCACGAGCCGATTATAGACATTGATACTTGGGAAGCAGTTTAACAGGAGATTGAAAGGCGCAGCAATTACAGCAAAGAGCATTTTATAAATGCCTATGCTCAGAGAAGTGAAGTTAATCCTTTGTACGCTAAGATTATTTGCGGAAATTGCGGACACACCTACTCCAGAGTTAAGTATACAACTAAGAAAGGCACCAAGATAGTGAAGCGGAGCTGTGGTTCCTGCAATATGGCAAATGGCCATAAGGTTTGCAGCAATCGATATGTTACTGAGGAAAGTTTTACGAAGCTGTTCGTAATGAGCTGGACTGAGATAGCTGAGCACCTGGAAGACTACAAAGAGAGTGGCAATAGAATATTGCTAGCGAGGATGTGCTTCTGAGGTATAAAACTAGATTGCTTATGCAGCATGCAGGTGCCGGGGAAGTAAAAGAATTTGATGGAGCACTTATGATGGAGTTTATGGACCACATTACAGTATTCGAAGATGGTAGGCTGCAGATAAAGTTTTATGATGGAACAGAGTTTGAGATAGCAACTGAATAGAGGTAGAGTAAAATGGCCCGTAGGTAAACTGAGAGTGGTTTGCTTACCAGAATATATTTACACTTGAAAATGTTCCCTAAAGGGAATATAATATAGTTAAATAGTTATAGTTATGGTTAGTATGGAGGGACTACATGGAACTCGTGACAACAACTCAAATGGCAGAGAAATGGAATATATCAAGACGTCGAATAGCGACGCTTTGTAAAGAGGGGCGTATTGATGGGGCTGTATTGCTAGGCAACACATGGCTAATTCCTATGTATGCACAAAAGCCAGAAGATCCTAGACGAAAAAACGACAGAAAGTAATGGTGATAAATAATGCGCTATCTTGGTAACAAAACAAAATTATTAAGTTTTATAGAAAGTGTTATTGAAAAATATGAGATTGATGGAGATGTTTTTGCAGATTTATTTTCTGGTACATCTTCTGTTGGAGATTATTTCAAAGATAAGTATTCAATTATTGCAAATGATTATATGTCATTCGCAAGCGAAATAGCAAGAGCAAAACTATTAAATGCTGCAATACCTGATTTTACTTTGTTTGTAAAAAAATATGGAGAAGATCCTTTTACGTGGCTGAATAAGCAACAGTATAAGCCTTCTTCTGAATTTTTCATTTATAACAATTATACTCCCGTAGGAGATAGGATGTATTTTACAGAAGAGAATGCGACTAAAATTGACGGGATGCGTATTGACATTGAAGAACTCTATAAGCAAGCGGTAATAAATGATGCTGAATATTCGTTTTTAATAGCATCACTATTGGAATCGGTACTAAAAGTTTCAAATACTTCAGGTACTTATCAAGCTTTTTTTAAATTCTGGGAGCAAAGGTCACTAAAAACTTTTGAATTGATACCACTTGAATTATGTGAGAAACCGCTTCATGGAAATAACAGTGTTTATAAAGAAAACACTAATTCTCTGGTTAGGCATATAAGTGGAGATATCGCTTATATCGATCCACCCTATACAATAACGCAGTATACAAATTCATATCATTTGCTAGAAACGATAACAAAATATGATTCTCCAGAAATTTTTGGAAAAACTGGTAGAAGATGCAATAGAGAACTATCAGGATACTCAAATAAGCAAAAGGTTGTATCGGAGTTTGAAGATTTATTTAGACAAATAGATTTCAAACATGTGTTAATAAGCTACAGCAATCAGTCACTTATTGCATTAGATGAACTTGTTAAAATGGCAAGACTGTTTGCAGAAAATGGTGAAGTGTTTGTTGAAACAAATGATTATCGTGAGTATTCGACTAATAACTCTAGTTATAAAGGAAATGGCGATGATCTAAAAGAAGCAATTATTTATTTCAAGAAGGATAGAAGCATTAACAAATCTCCTCTTAATTATTCAGGAAGCAAAGACCCTTTGATGCCTATGATAATCAGGCAGCTACCAAAGCATGTAGGAACTTTTGTTGACTGTATGGGCGGAGCTTTTAATGTTGGAGCTAATGTTGTCGCTTTGAATAAAACTTACTATGTAGAGTACAACAGATATGTATACGAAATTATCGATATGCTAATCAATAGCGACTCACAAAAGCTTATTCAATCTGTCGAAAATGTTGTAAATGAATATAGCTTGGTTAAGAAAGATAAAGAAGCATATTTGAGACTAAGAAATCATTACAACGAAAATGATAAGTCGCCCTTGAATCTGTTTGTTTTACAAATATATGCATTTCAAAACATGATCAGATTTAATGGAAGTCAGAAAATGAATACGCCAATAGGAAACAATGAATATTGCGAAAGCATAAAAGAAAGAATAAATAATTTTAGAGTTAAGGCTCCTGAATATGAACTTTTGTGCGGTCCATATAAATCAATTGATCATTCTCAGTTTCCATCTGATACGATTTTTTATTTTGATCCACCATATTTCATTACAAACGCCGAATATAATGATGGAAAAAGAGGGCTTGAAGGTTGGAATGCAAAGAATGAGGTTGAACTGTTGGCGTTTATACGCGAGATAGATAGAAGTGGCTACAAATTTATGTTGTCTAATGTCGTTAAGCATAACGGAAAAGAACATCATGTTTTGTTAGACTGGATACAGGAGCATGGATACAACATGATAGATATTGGAAAAACAGGGATTAAATATCCGCGTGAAGAAGTTTTGGTAACAAACTACGATATTTTTGAATAGAGGTGAGAATAGTGGAACGAATAATTATTTTGAACAATAAACAATTCCCTGCTGGGTTCAATTCTGTAGATGTAACACCACCTGCTGGTGTTACCAAAATTAGCTATGTTGAAAACAGAATGATAGCAGCAGTAAATTCTTATAATCCAAAATTGAAAGTTAATAGGATCGACTATATCGATATAAAAACTCAATTTCCTTTTTATAAAAAAGGAAATTCAAATGGGGTCTTGGTAGAAGAGTTTGAGATTAACCCAGCCAACAGAAACACTTATTTGCAAAATGGGTGCTATGTATATTCATCAGGTACAAAATGTATTTGTAGACGAATCATGATGTATTTATTTGTATCTGGAGCTGTGGAAAACACAAGAACGGCCTTTATATCACAGACTGTTTTTCCAACTTTACTTGAGTATGCTGATGATTATTTATTGTCACCAAGCTATAGTATAGCGAATCATAAATTCTGCTTTATTAATATATTGAATAAGACAATAACTGCAACAATGATACTTCGCCATTTATCCAGCTTATGTTCTGCTGGTATGGAATATGTAGAGATATTTAATAATAGATCAATTGTGCCGTCAGCGATACCTAAAGATTTGAAATCTTTTTTGCAGACTTATTCGCCAAATTATGCTGGAAATTATAATGTTGTTACGGATACTTACGAGGATGATAATTATAAAATTGAATTTAAAAATAAGGAATTTACTTGGAAGGCAAACCCAATGGTTGCAAAGCTTATTTCCAAAACTGCCACTACAGTTGATTTTAATGGAAGTGCAGAAAAATTCTATTGGATTGAAACATTGCCTATGGCCATTTTTGCATATAAACAAGGGTACTTAATCGATTATAGTGAGTATGAAAACTTTGTCACAACTTACACTGGACGTTTTTCAGCTTCAAGTGATAAATTTGCAAGGTGCCAAACCTTATTGAATTATGTAAAAAAATATTTTATTTAAAGGAGAAAAAGACATGCACGAACAACTTATTTTATTTGGGGCACCTGGAACAGGTAAAAGTTATGAAATAAAAGATAGACTTTCGGCTTTTGGAGATGATAAGAAGTTTAGGGTAACAATCCACCCGGAATTCTTATATACAGATTTTGTTGGACAATTGTTACCAGATACTACTCCAGGGGCACCTACGCCATTTACTTTTAAGGAAGGCCCTTTTACAAGTGCTTTGATGGAGGCGTATGCAGATAGTAGCAAGGAAGTATTCTTAATACTTGAAGAACTTTCTAGAGGAAATGTAGCTGCTATATTTGGAGATGTATTTCAGTTGCTTGACCGTGACAGCCATTTCGAAAGCAGATATCCAATTAGAAATAAAAATATTGCAGATAAAATTCCTACATTAACTACAGATGAAGTTAAGCTCCCATCTAACTTTAATATCATATGTACTGTAAATATGAATGACCAGAATGTATTTCCAATGGATACAGCCTTTAAAAGAAGATTTGATTGGGAATATATTTCTACTGATCCTGTTATTGATAAGACCACTGGAGCAAGAGATTCTCATTTGAATAATCCGAAAGTAAAAATTGCAGTCGATAATGTAAGAACAAATGATTTGGATACAACATGGCAGTCATTTTATATGGCTTTAAATAAGTTCATTACAGACAAGGAGCATGGTTTAGGAAAGAAAGAAGATAAACAAGTGGGACAGTTTTTTATCGATTTTAATTCAACGTTGGTAACTGATTCGCATTCTGCTGTTGGAACAGTAGCTACATCAGCGAACGAGAAGATTAATAAAATGCTTAAAAACAAATTGCTAATCTATTTATGGCAAGATGTACAAGGTGTTTCAATGATGAAAACTGGAATAAGTCTTTTTGATAAGAGCATCAATAGCTACGATGATCTATATAAAAACTTTGGTGTGGATAAAGTTTTTAGCGTTGAGTTTATTAATGGATTTTTAGTACCTGGTCTTACTACATATCCTTATTAAGGAGGCAGGCATGATTAAAACATGTGCACATGACGGAGAAAAATATAATTCTTCTCTATTTAGTTCGCATGGTTTCAATCTTGATGAAAATCGCGATATAAAAGAAGTTGACTTATATGATTCAATCACCGGAGAAAAAACAGGAGATACAGAAACAATTTTAGATTTTGTGGGTTTTGTTACAAATGATAATGATGATTTATTGGTTGTATTTCCAAAACATTACAAAGTATCTAAAGTTGAAAATGATGCTAGGGCAATATTTGATTGCATTTCAAAGCATTCACAAAAAAGGCCTGAATTGTATATAGGTGAGGCTGCGGGCAAAACATTTAGTTCAAATTATCCGTTCGCTGCTTTCTTCGGAATTTATGATTACTTCGTAAATTATGGACTATATTTTAAGGATAAAACTTTTATAAAACCCAATACTGGCGGGCGATTAAGTTGGAAAGAAACCATTAGTAAAAGTGAAAAATTTATAGTGAAAGGTGATGTGGTTATGTTTCCACTTTACTATCGTAAAAATTACCATTTTTCAAACTTTATTACAGAATGCATGATTTTTGCCATAGATTATAC
The DNA here is from genome assembly GCF_046569675.1 of Parvimonas pharyngis. Classification (NCBI taxonomy): domain Bacteria; kingdom Bacillati; phylum Bacillota; class Tissierellia; order Tissierellales; family Peptoniphilaceae; genus Parvimonas; species Parvimonas pharyngis. The sequence goes on along the minus strand of NZ_JBKICJ010000003.1, from coordinate 64,241 downwards.
TATTCAGAAATTTGGCGTTTTTATCAATGCATCATCAACGGGGCAAGACTTCCCTGAGCTAAATTTTTTAGAAGAAAGAGAATACGTTTTAAATGTTCTGTCACAACTACGACAACAAACATTCAAAGATACTGAGCAGCAGTTAATAGATAATTTGCTTATTTATTTTTCAGAGGTAAACATTGGTGGAGCATATTATTTAAAGCACTATTCATTTTCTTCTATTTGGGAAGACATGGTAACTGATTATTTATGTAAACTCTATAAGGGTGTTGATGCTTCACATGCAATTGTTTTTGATAAAATATCACCAAGTGGATTACATTTTGAAAAGAAATCGTTTCATACAAATGGCGCGAAACCTGCTCAGTATATTTCACCAGATCACTACTGCGAAGATTCTAAGATACAATTAATTTTTGATGCAAAGTATTATTCATATATTAGAGGGATGAATTATAAGCAAATTGCATATATGTTTATGTTGAGAGGAATAAAGGATCCTGTTTCAAAAAGACAAAAATTTGCAAATACATATTCTGCATTAATTTTACCTTCCGAAAATAGAGACACAAAGATTCATTTTCAGCTTGATGATATATATGGCGGAAGCAATGATTTGATAATTACAGAAGAATATATCGATATACGTGAAGTTATTCATACGTTTATTGAATAAAAGGAGGAATTCGCATGGCAGTAAACCGCTCATTTACAGATTACATTAAAAGAAGATTTGACAATAATTTCTGGTCGGTTGCTGAAGAATTTCTTAGAGATAATGCGGACTACGTAGAAGGACTATCCTACAAGCTTCATAGAGTAGGCGAAATTGAGATATCAGACGTAAAAGTTGAACACGTCTGGGTTGAAGATAAGCCTGACACTGAAATACAGTTTGCTGTAGCCATCTCAGTTGTTTTCAATATCCAAGAGGGGGATTATCACTACGATGATTATGAAGAAAAAACAGTATGGCTGTTATTAGAATGTACAGGTGATTTAGATAAACAATTAGAAGATTTTAATATTCTGAACTATGGACTTTATAACGGTAAAAATAAAGTTCAATCACCTCTAGACGATTCTCTAGTTGCCGTTATTTCAACTAATGATTTGGAAAGAGTGTCAGAAGATTTTTTAAATAAATATTATCCTGATGCTTTAAAAGAGCCTACATATTTAGATCCTTTAAAACTAACCGAAACTATGGGCGCAAAGCTAGAATTCACACGAATAACTGCTGATAAAACAGTTTTTGGGAGATGCTTTTTTGAGACCTCTGAAGCAGAAGTTTATGATACTTCAAAAGGCGAGTATATCAAACAGAGTTTCAAGCGAGGAACAATTCTAGTCGACAAAGAAGCTTCGTTTTTGTCAAATTTAGGAGTTATGAACAATACTATAGTTCATGAATGTGTTCACTGGGGTATTCATCAAAAAGCATTTGCTCTTGCTAGACTTTACGACAATTCACTATCAAATATAGGTTGTAAGGTTATTGGTGGGATACTTGGTCAAACTAGAACTTCTGTTGATTGGATGGAGTGGCAAGCAAATTCGCTTGCGCCAAAAATTCAAATGCCTTTGAAGCAATTTAAGATCAAGACAGAGCAATTGATTTCTAAAATTCGCAGAAAAACTGATTTATTTGATGTTTTAGATATTATCCAGCCTTTGATTGACGAATTATCCAACTTTTATGGAGTTTCGAGAACTGCTGCTAAAATCAGATTGATTGAAGCAGGATATGATATAGCCGCTGGAGCTTTTATTTATTTAGATGGGCATTATGTAGAGCCACATACAGCATATAAAAAAGAATATTTAAAGAAAAATGAAACTTTTTCTATATCCGCTTATGATGCGGCTTTGCTTAAATATACTAGTCAGCCATTTCGTGAAAAAATTGAAAAAGGCGAGTACATTTTTGTCGATTCACATTTTGTATTGAATCTTCCGCTGTATGTTGAAAAGGATATTTTTGGAGTACAAAGATTAACCCATTATGCTAGAAAACATATGGAAGAATGCTGCTTGGTATTTGAACTCAAAATTAAAAATATCCAAGAGGAACGCTATAGTACTGAGTGCTATTTAAATCGTGATAAAAATACCACTGTTGATTTTGATATAATTTATCATGATGGATTTGAAAATTCAACACCAGAAAAACAAAGGACGAAATTAGCAGAAGTTTTAAAAGAGGAAAATGACGTATATTTGTCCTTAACCCAGGATTATTGTAAGAATTTAGAAATCGTAATGAAATGGAGAAACCTTAATAATAAGCAAATTGCCGAAAGAGCAATGTTGAACCATGAAACTGTGGGTAGATGTATTTCAGGTAAAACTGTTTCTATTAATACTTTAATACTAATTTGCTTAGCATTACATTTACCATATAAAATTAGTATGAAAATAATCAATGATTCGAGTGTTAACTTGAAAAACTCGGATACTGATCATCAGTGGTATGAATTCATACTGCAACATCTTTATGCCAAGGATTTGAGTGAAATACGAGACTTTTGTACACACAATAAAATAACTCAACTTTAAAATCGACAGGAGTTGTCGATAGTTATAAAGAGCTATTTGTAGCAAGTTCTATTTGAACAGAGCTATTAATAGCTCTATTTTTTTATACTTAAGAAGCCTATTTTTAGTGATTTTATCGACATCTAGTGTCGAACTGAGGGGGTGAAATATTGGATAAAATATTTATAGAAAGCGAGGTGATTGGCAATGGCTAAGAACTCAAAGCAAACATCTAAGGCAGTTGCTTCGAAAGCAAGCAAAGTTCTTCGTGATAGTCGTTACAGCAAGACATCAAAGTCTGTAGCTGGGAGTGCACTAGCGCAAACTAAAAAGAGTGGAAGGTAAGCTATAAAAAATAACCTTATATAACAACGTAGTGACTGATTTGAATAATCGGCCTACATAAACAAAATATTTCAGAGCCTGATTAGCTATAGGGCAATGGGATACATCATAAGGCACTCACAGATTTATCTGTGAGGTGCTATGTGAAGTACCTCTATTTTCCTATGGCTAAATTTGGAACTAAGAGTCGGTACTTCATATAGTATCAGCTCTTTTTGTATCCCTTGCCCAGACTGCTATCAGCAGAAAGGCAGGGATTTTAAATGAAAATTCACAAAACTAATCAAAAAGACCGCGGGGTCTACAAGTACACAACAACACAAAGAACAGGAAAAGGAGAATATGTTGAGAAGATAATTGTCATTAAACCTGGAGAAAATGGTGTAACGGAGCTGGATATTAAAATGTTACATTCGATGGATGATAGCGAGGTTTATTACAACCTTAAGAATGTCAGACCAGAAAGAACAAAGGAAGAAAAATCTGAGATAGAAAAGTGGAAACAAAAATTTGTCGGCGACTTCAAAGAAAGACATGGATATGAACCGAACAAGTACATCATAGAAGATGCAGTTAAAGATGCTTTTCCAAGAAACTATAACTTATCTCTAGATTTTGACGCTGATGGAGACATTGACCCAGATAAAAGATTTATTGCAACTATAGCAGATAAGTCATTAGATGAATCAGTTGGATGGTCTGAGCATATGGAAGAAGTGCTTTCCTTATTAACTGACAAGCAAAGATTAGTGATTAATCTCATGTTTGTAGAGGGATATAAGCAGTCAGAGATTGCAGATTTAATGAATATATCATCTGCTGCAGTCAAGAAGCATTTAGACAAAGCAAAAGAGATAATCAAAAATAATTTCTAAAAAATTTGGACGGGGTTAAAAACTCGTCCTTTTTCTTTGCCTGTGATGTGTAAGGGAGAAAGTCTTACAGAAAGGAGCAAGTCTATGAAACACAAAGTGATTATCAATGTAACAAATGACAAGGGTGATAAGACGAAAGTTTTATGTGGAGCACAGATGTGGCTGCCAAGAAGGCTAATTAAGTGGTTGTTTGGCGAGTACACACAAGTATATCTATTAGAGCCAGGTAAAACCGTTGAATCAGTCGATGTCAAAGAAATTATGAAAGGAGAATCCCTATGAAAAAAGAATTTGTAGAACTGGTAGTTAAGGATTTAGAGATGCTGATATCTCATCTTAAAGAGCTATTGGTAGATGAAGAAGATGAAAAAGTAGAAAAGCTAAGGGCTGAGCCTAGTAAAAAGATTGGACTAGAAGATGTAAGAGCAGTGCTTGCAAAACTTAGTCAACATGGCAAGACCTCAGAGGTTAAGGAACTCATTATTAAATATGGTGGAACAAAGCTGTCTGATGTTGATGAAGGAAAGTATAAAGACTTATTAAAGGATGCGGAGGGAATAAAAATTGACTAGACAGAAGGTGAATTGCACCACCGGTGCAAGAGAGACTGGGCTGGGTCACGCAGTTTTATCTCCATCCAGTTCTCATAGGTGGCTAAACTGTACACCAAGTGCAGTGCTTGAACTTGAGTTTGAAAATACCAGCTCATCGGCAGCAGAAGAAGGAACAGCTGCCCATGTATTTTGTGAGCATAAGTTAAAAAAGGTACTTCATATGAGAAGTAAAAGGCCAGTATCGGATTATGATTCTGATGAAATGCAAGAATGCACGGATGCCTATGTGGACTATGTGATGGAGCAATTAGAAATCGCAAAACAAATGTGTAAGGATCCTATGATTCTTATCGAGCAGAAGGTGGATTTTTCAGAGTATGTTCCAGATGGATTTGGAACAGCAGATTGTCTTATCGTGTCAGATGAAACACTTCATATCATTGATTTTAAATACGGTTTAGGTGTTTTAGTTGATGCATACGAAAACCCACAGATGAAGTGTTATGCCCTTGGAGCATTGGCAATATATGAAAGCCTCTATGACATCAAAGAAATCAGCATGACAATTTTTCAACCTCGTAGGGAGAATGTATCGAATTATACGATATCTACGAGTGAACTGAAAAAATGGGCTGAAGAAGTCTTAAAGCCAAAAGCAGAAATGGCCATTAAAGGCGAAGGAGAATACTGCTCCGGTGAGTGGTGTAAGTTCTGTAGAGCATCTGTTAGATGCAGGGCAAGAGCAGAAGATAAGCTAAAACTTGCCAAGGAAGAATTTAAACTTCCACCACTTCTCACAGATGAGGAAATCGAAGAGATTTTATCGATTATTCCTGACTTAACCAAGTGGGCAAATGAGATTATGAACTATGCAACGGAATCTGCAGTAAATCATGGTAAAAAGTGGACTGGCTTTAAGATAGTCGAAGGCAGGTCAGTTCGTAAGTATAAAGATGAAAACGCAGTAATCCAAAAGGCAAAAGAACATGGCTATACCGATATTTTTAAGTCTAGTCTCATTACTCTAACGGAAATGCAAAAGTTAATGGGCAAGGAAAAATTTGAGGAAGTGCTAGGTGACCTCATTATAAAACCATCTGGCAAACCAACGCTTGTACCAGAATCGGATAAGCGTAAAGCAATGAATATTTCAAATATTAATGATGAATTTATGGAGGAAAAATAAGATGACAAATAACAAGACTAAGGTGATTACAGGTAAAGATACAAGACTTTCATATTTTAATGGTTGGGAGCCTAAATCCATTAACGGAGGACCGGAGAAGTACAGCGTATAAGTTTTAATTCCAAAGGATGATGTTAAGACAATTAAGGCAATTGAAGAAGCAATTGATGCAGCGATAGAAGAAGGAGTAGGCAAGTTTGGTGGAAAGAAACCAAACAAGGCAGCTATTAAACTACCTCTTCGTGATGGCGATATTGAGCGTGATGATGAGGCGTATAAAGGTCATTACTTTATCAATGCCAATAGTACCTCAGCACCACAGATTGTGGATAAGGCAGTCAAACCTATTTTAGATAGAAGTGAAGTCTATTCCGGTTGTTATGCGAGAGTATCACTTAACTTTTATGCTTTTAATTCTAATGGCAACAAGGGCATAGCGTGTGGACTTGGGAATATCCAAAAGATTCGTGATGGTGAGCCACTAGGCGGAAAAGTAAATGCAGCAGATGAGTTCACAAGTCTTGAAGATGATGATTTCTTGGCATAGGGGGTAAGTTATGACACAGATGCAAAATTTTATGTTAGAGGTTTGCTTTGGAGCAACACTTGGACTAATTATAGGATCATGGGGATTCATGATTAAATGCTGGTTAGATGATAGAAAAAAGAAAAAGCTGGAGGGTAAAAAATGAATATAATTGATATATTTCTATTTATATTTATTGGTACACTGCTATTTGATTTTGTGGCTAAAAAGGTAGTGAGCCTATATATGGAGATTAAAACGCAACTGTGAAAGAAGTAAGACAAAGGGTGGTGGATTCGTCTACCACCCATATTTCTTAATGGAGGTGAATTAAGATGAAAAATATCAGTGTCGATATTGAAAGCTTTAGCAGTGTGAACTTGCAAAAAGCAGGTGTATATAAGTATGCAGAGTCTAATGATTTTGAGATTCTTTTGTTTAGCTACAGCATAGATGGTGGAGAGGTACAAGTAGTTGATCTTGCAAAAGGAGAAGAAATACCAAGGGATATCCTTGATGCCTTAACAGATGAGGAAGTGACCAAGTGGGCATTCAATGCTCAGTTTGAGAGAGTATGCCTATCAAGATATCTAGTTGATAAAGGAATAAGTCTTAATCCGTTTTTAGACCATCATCCATCAAGCACAACAAAAGCAAGATTTTTAAGTCCTACTTCATGGAAGTGTACCATGATTTGGTCTGCGACACTTGGTCTTCCTATGTCACTTGAAGGAGTGGGAGCTGTTTTAGGACTAGATAAGCAAAAGTTAAGTGAGGGAAAGAGCCTCATTAAATACTTCTGTCTTCCATGTAATCCGACAAAGGTGAATGGTGAAAGAACAAGAAATTATTATTTTCATGATGAGGAGAAATGGAGTCAGTTTAAGGAATATAACAAAAGAGATGTTGAAGTTGAAATGGCTATACAGGAAAGGCTTAGTAAATTTAAGGTTTCTGAGGATATATGGGATGAGTTTTATTTAGACCAAGAGATTAACGATAGAGGAATTGCTGTAGACCCTGTGCTAGTGGAATCTGCCATAAGACTAGACTCCGATGTAAAGGAAAATCTGATGAAAAAGCTGTCTGATATTACAGGCTTAGAAAATCCAAATTCAGTCTTACAGATGAGACAGTGGTTATCTGAAAATGGCTTAGAGATGGAGTCATTAGGTAAAAAAGAAGTGGCAAAGGAGTTAAAGACTGCATCAAAGGAGCTTGCAGAAGTCCTGCTTTTAAGGCAACAACTATCGAAGTCCTCGGTTAAGAAGTATACTGCCATGAAAAATGCTGCGTGCATAGATAACAGGGAGCGAGGAATGTTTCGATTCTACGGGGCAAATCGTACTGGAAGATTCGCAGGAAGGCTTGTACAACTTCAAAACTTGCCACAAAACCATTTGCCAGATTTAGCTGAAGCAAGAGAACTTGTAATCGGGAGAAATAAAGACGCACTTGACCTTCTATACGAGGATATCCCAGATACCTTATCCCAGCTTATTAGAACAGCTTTTGTACCACAGAATAATAACAAATTTATCGTAGCAGATTTTTCAGCCATTGAAGCAAGAATCCTTGCATGGCTTGCAGGTGAAAAATGGAGAATGAAAGTATTTGAGGAAGGTAAGGATATCTACTGTTCATCTGCTAGTCAGATGTTTGGTGTTACGGTTGAAAAGCATGGTGTAAATAGTCACCTTAGACAAAAAGGAAAGATTGCAGAACTTGCACTCGGCTATGGTGGGTCTGTTGGAGCACTTAAGGCAATGGGAGCACTTGAAATGGGACTAGAAGAAGATGAGCTTCAGCCACTGGTTGATGCATGGAGAAGTTCAAATCCTATGGTGACTAGTCTTTGGTGGGATGTTGATAGAGCAGTTAAAACCTGCGTAAAAGAACGAATCAACACAGAAACACATGGTATTAATTTCAGTTATAAAAGTGGGTTTTTATTTATTGAACTACCATCAGGAAGAAAGCTTGCCTATGTCAAACCTAGAATAGGTGAGAATAAATTTGGGGGAGAGTCTGTAACCTATGAGGGAGTAGGTACTACAAAGAAATGGGAGCGTTTAGAAAGCTATGGCCCTAAGTTTGTGGAAAATATTATTCAAGGCATTGCGAGAGATATTTTGGTTTATGCCATGAAAACACTAAGAAACTGTGAGATTGTAGCTCATGTTCATGATGAAATCATCATTGAAGCAGATAAAAGGATGAGTCTAGAAGTTGTTTGTGAGCAGATGGGAAGAACACCGCCTTGGGCAAGTGGACTAATTCTTCGAGCAGATGGTTATGAATGCGAATTTTATAAAAAAGATTAGAAATTTTTTAGGGCGAGGTTAAAAACTCGTCCTTTTTCTTTGCCTGTGATGTGAGGGCAATGATGCTCTTAAAAACTTACAGGAGGTAGCTAATATGAAAGAGCTAATCAAAGTCAACTATAGCAGTGAACGTCCTACTGTGAATGGGCGAGATTTATACGAAGCCTTAGAAGTCAAGACTGCGTATAAAGATTGGTTTCCAAGAATGTGTGATTATGGTTTTGAAGAAGGAAAGGACTTTTGCTCAATTTTGAGCGAAAGTACAGGCGGTAGACCTTCGCTGAATCATCAACTTACAATCTCAATGGCCAAGGAGCTGTGTATGCTTCAAAGAAATGAGAAAGGTAAGGTGTTTCGTCAATACTTTATCGCTATTGAAGAAAAGTGGAACTCTCCAGAATCCATTATGGCTAGAGCTTTACAGTTTGCTAATGAGAAACTGATGTTATTGGAAAAGGAGAATTCAAGATTATCCGACAAGGTCGCTATTCAAGGTCAACAAATATTAGAAATGAAACCTAAAGTAAGTTATTATGATGTGGTTCTTAACTGTAAAGATTTACTATCCATTACTCAAATTGCAAAGGATTATGGAAAATCAGCTAAGTGGTTAAATAGATTTTTACGTGAAGAAGGTATCCAATTCAAACAATCAGATATGTGGATTCTATATCAAAAGTATGCCAAACAAGGTTATACGAGTTCTAAAACACATACATTTGCAGGTTCTGATGGGAATACACATTCAAGAACTCATACTTACTGGACTCAAAAGGGCAGATTATTCATCTATGACCTAATGAAACAAAACGGAATCTATCCACTTATTGAACAGGAGGCAGATTATGAGTAAGACATATAAAAAACATCTTGAAAATCCTAATTTTAGACCGCTTGCATATATCTGCGCTCCATATAGCGGTGATAAGGAGAGAAATATAAAAAAAGCCATTTATTATGCAGAACTTGCCTATAAGAATGGAGCAATTCCAGTTACACCGCATCTTTTATTTCCATTTATGAATGATGAGGATACTAACCAAAGAGAGGATGCACTTTTTATGGACATCATACTTCTTGGTAAATGCCAAGAGGTGTGGGTCTTTGGTGGTGAAATCACTGAAGGGATGAAGAAGGAGCTTGAGATTGCTGAGAAAAGAAAGCAAGTAATTAAGTATTTTGATAGTACAAGTATGGAGGTGGAGATAAATGCTTAAATGCCGTTTAAGTGTGGCTACTTGCATAGGAAACAGTAGCAATTGTATGTATCCAAATTCTGTAATGGTGTCAGATAGGGATAGCTTTATTCAGGCTATCTCTTTTGACCATGTTGCAGGAACTTTTAAAGGAAATTATCGAAGCAAGGATAACTTCATCTCATCAGACTGTATTCCAATGGACTGTGATAATGACCATTCGGATGATGAAAAAGACTGGGTAACACCCTTTGATGTAGCGATGGCTTTTCCTGATGTCTGCTTTTATGCCTCATACAGTAGAAACCACATGAAAAATAAAGGAAGTAAGTCGGCTAGACCAAGATTTCATGTCTATTTTCCAATCGAAGAAATAACAGATGCTGATAAATATGCTGAGTATAAAGAAAAGATACAAGCAGTGTTTCCATATTTTGATGATAATGCTTTAGATGCAGCGAGGTTTCTTTATGGAACATCAACTCCAGAAGTAGAACTATATGAGGGTAGTAGTACTATTTTAGACTTTCTTTTGGATGATAGCTTTGCAAATCTAGGCGAGAGTATTGAGTCTGGAAATCGAAATAATACTATGAGCCATATTGCAGGAAAACTTATCAAGCGTTTTGGTGATGGGAATGAAGCCTATGAGAAATTTATGAAGCAAGCAGATAGGTGTGATCCACCACTTTCTGAAGAAGAGCTAAGTAAAATTTGGAACAGTGCGAGAAAATTTGGCAATAAGGTATCTAATCAAGTTGGCTACATTTCACCAGAAAAGTATAATCTTGAACTCAATCTTAAGCCGGAGGACTTATCAGATGTCGGACAAGCAGTGGTGCTTGCTAGGGAATATAAAGATAAACTTCGCTACTCGCCAGCTACTGATTTTCTTGTCTATAACGGTAGCTTTTGGGAAGAATCCCAGCCTAATGCTCAAGGAATAGCACAGCAACTTACAGCAAGACAATTAGAAGAAGCAGAAGTTGAAATCCAAAAGGCAATCACAGAAATGAATAGTAATGGCGCATGGGCCTTAATTGTAGCAATGGGACCAAAGAAAGCAAGTGCTCAGTTTAATAAAGAGCAGGCTAGGTCTTTTGAAAAGTATGAACAGGCAGAAGTTTATCGTAAGTATGCCATCAAAAGACGTGATACAAAATATATATCTGCAGCGCTTAAGGAAGTTAGACCGATGGTACAGGTAGAGCAGTCTATGCTTGACGCTGATGAATTTCTGTTAAACACACCATATGAAACCATAAATCTTGTAACAGGAGAGTGTTTGGATCATAAGGCAGAAGACTATATTACAAAACATACTACCGTATCTCCAAGTGAAGAAGGTAAGGATATATGGCTTGATGCTCTTAATACATTTTTTGTTGATGACACTGAGCTTATTTCCTATGTGCAAAAGATAGTGGGACTTGCATCAATAGGAAAGGTTTATGTAGAGGCACTTATTATCGCATATGGCGAGGGAAGAAATGGTAAGTCTACTTTTTGGAATGTAGTATCAAAGGTTCTTGGAACATATAGCGGGAATATGTCTGCAGATATGTTAACTGTTGGCTGTAGACGAAACGTTAAACCGGAGCTAGCTGAGGCAAAGGGTAAAAGACTACTTATTGCTGCAGAACTTGAAGAAGGGATGCGTATGAATACATCAAATGTAAAACAGCTGTGTTCCACAGACGAGATATTTGCTGAGAAGAAGTTTAAGTCCCCTTTTAGCTATGTACCAAGTCACACTCTTGTTCTATACACCAATCACCTGCCAAGGGTAGGAGCTGTGGATAAAGGAACGTGGCGTAGACTTATTGTTATTCCATTTGATGCAAAGATTGAAGGGCAAAATGATATCAAGAACTACACGGAGTATTTATTTGAAAATGCAGGTGGAGCCATTCTTTCTTGGATAATCGAAGGGGCAAAACAGGTAATCAAGGATGAGTACCATATCGATGCTCCTAAGAGAGTTCAAGATGCCATTGCAGCCTATAAGGAAAATAATGACTGGATGAAGCATTTTCTAGATGAGTGCTGTGAGATTGATTCTACCTTTACAGAAAAGAGTGGGGAGCTTTATACGGCATATCGTGCCTATTGTCTTCGTACGGGAGAATTTACCAGAAGTGCCGGTGATTTTTATTCTGTTTTAGAAATCGAAAACTTTCAAAAGAAAAAGACTAAAAAAGGCATCATAGTCTATGGATTGCGTTTGAAATCAGAGTTTGAGGACTAAGGGTGCAGGGATATGCAGGGTGTTTACCTATATTAATATATATACTTATTTTTTTAGTCCTATAGACAATAATAGTAAATACCCTTCACCTACCTGCACCTCTTAAGAATGGAGGTTAAAAATATGCTAGAAAAAGAGATTGAAAAGGCTTTAGTTAAAAGGGTTAAAGGACTTGGTGGTATTTGCCTTAAGCTAGTAAGTCCAAGTATGGATGGACTTCCGGATAGAATGGTATTTTTATCAGATGGGAAGTTTGCTTTTGTAGAACTAAAGGCAAAAGGAAAAAAGCCAAGGCCTCTTCAGATGAAAAGAATTGATGATTTTAGGAAGTTAGGTTTTAAGTGCTTTGTTATTGATGGTAAGGAGCAGATTGGTGGTGTGATTGATGAAATACTTTCCTCATGATTATCAAAGGTATGCAACGGACTTTATCATAAATAATCCAATATCAGCAGTTCTATTGGAAATGGGTCTTGGAAAAAGTGTCATAAGCCTTAGTGCAATAAATGAACTTATGCTTGATTACTTTGATGTATCAAGGACACTTGTTATTGCACCTCTTAGGGTTGCTAACTCTACTTGGCCAGATGAAATAAAAAAGTGGGATCATTTAAAGCACTTAAACTATTCTGTTGTTATCGGAAGTGAAAAAGAAAGGCTTGATGCTTTGGGGAAACCAGCACATATCTATTTGATAAATAGAGAAAATGTAGACTGGCTTATTACAAAAAGTGGAATTCCTTGGAAGTTTGATATGGTGGTCATTGATGAGCTTTCATCTTTTAAGTCCTATCAAGCTAAAAGGTTCAAGTCACTTCTTAAAGTAAGACCTAAATTAAAAAGAATTGTAGGGCTCACAGGAACACCTTCAAGTAACGGTCTGATGGATTTATGGGCAGAGTTTAGACTGCTTGATATGGGAGAAAGACTTGGAAGATATATCACTTACTATAGGCAGAACTTCTTTATACCGGATAAAAGAAATCAGCAGATGATATTTTCCTACAAGCCTAAAGATGGAGCAGAAAAAAAGATATATAGTCTAATATCTGATATTACAATATCCATGAAGTCAAAAGATTTTCTAAAGATGCCAGAGTGTGTCATGAACGAAGTGATAGTTACTTTATCGGATAAAGAACAAAAGTTATATGATTCTTTGAAACAAGATATGGTGTTATCCCTTGAAGAAAACGAGATTGATGCTATCAATGCAGCAGCACTTTCAAACAAACTTCTTCAGATGTCAAATGGTGCTGTCTATAACGATGACAAGGAGAGTCTCCATATACACGATAGAAAGCTTGATGCTTTAGAGGATTTAATCGAAGGTGCAAATGGCAAACCAGTTCTTGTGGCTTATTGGTTTAAACATGATTTGGAAAAAATAAAAGATAGATTTGATGTCAGAGAAATTAAATCAGCTAATGATATATCGGATTGGAATGAAGGTAAAATTCCTGTGGCTTTAATTCATCCTGCAAGTGCAGGTCATGGACTCAATCTTCAAGCTGGGGGATCTACTCTAATATGGTTTGGACTGACTTGGTCACTGGAGTTATATCAGCAGACCAATGCCAGACTTTACCGTCAAGGGCAAGATAGTACGGTTGTTATTCATCACATCCTAACCAAAGGAACAATTGATGAAGATGTCATGAAAGCATTAAAATCCAAGGAGAAAATTCAAGATGCACTGATAGATTCAGTGAAAGCAAGATTAAAGTAACGAGGAAGAGAGGTTCTATGGAGAACTTACCTCAGATGGAGGTAAGAATGGATAAAAAAGAATATTTAAAGCAACACAGATTACTAAATCGTATTATTGAACTTGATTTAGAGGAACTAAAAAGAATTAGAGAGTTATCAGTCAGTGTTTCAAGTATTGCTTTTGATAGAGATTATATACAAACTACTAGAAATACAAGAGCACCATTTGAGAAATGGCTTGATAAAATAAATATTCTTGAGATAAAGATAGCTAATGAAGTGAATCTTTTTATGGACTTAAAACTTCAGATACTTGAAACAATAGAACAATTAGAAAGTATTGATGAAAAGCTGGTACTTAATTACAGATACGTTAAAGGTCTAGAATGGGATGAGATATGTTCCCTGCTATTTGCAAGTGAAAGGACGATATTTAGGTGGCATGGAAATGCTCTAGCAAAGCTGAAACTGCCTGAAAATCCAATTAATATTAAAAGTTGTCAGCTAATGGCAGTTGATGGCAGTGATTGTCAGTAGATGTCATAGCATCAAATATGGTATGATATACTTGTCAGAAGTATAAATAAAACAGGGCCTTGAGGGATAAATCCTTCAGGGCTTTTCTTATGTATGAGAGGAGGTGGAAGGATTGCCAAGAAAACCAAAGCGTCCATGTTCATATCCTGGATGCCCTAACTTAACTGATGAAAGGTTTTGTGAAAAGCATCAAAAAGAGGAGAACAAACGCTACGAGAAGTACGACAGAAATCCTGTTGTACGCCGTAGGTATGGACGAGTATGGAAAAGAGTAAGAGATGCTTACGTTAAGGAGCATCCATTTTGTGAGGAGTGTTTTAAGAAGAAAATTTTAGTACCTGTAGAAGAAGTACATCACATCAAACCTTTATCAGAAGGTGGAAATCATAATAAAAGTAATTTGATTTCTTTATGCAAATCTTGTCATGCGAGAATACATGCAAGTCGTGGTGATAGATGGAATAAAAATAAGGGGTAGGGGGCGTAAAATCTCTACAAACCTATCCACTGGGGAACGGGCGTGGGGTCTCACACACAAAAAGAGAGGTTCAAACAGGGTATTAAAGAAAGTAAAAATTTAAGGAGTGATAATTTGGCTAAAGACGGAACATATAGAGGAGGAAGAAGGGTCAGAGCAGGAGATAAGCCAAAACCAGTAGCTGAAAAAATACAAGCTGGGGAAATGGTAAAAATACTAGCAAATGATATACCAGATGAATACTATGCAGAACTGGAATCTGTAGATTTACCGGAAGGGGTAGAACTTGAAGGCATGGATATGCCTAAGCCAAGTGAGTATCTATCCGCTAAGCAAAAGAGTGGGATTCCACTTGGAGCAGACCGCATATATAAAGAAACATGGCAGTGGCTAAAGGAAAGAAAATGCGAAAAGCTTGTAAACAAAAGGCTTATTGAATCTTATTCACAAGCATTTGCAAGGTATATTCAGTGTGAAGAAGCAATCAGTAGGTACGGAATGCTTGGAAAACATCCAACCACCGGAGGTGTGATTGCCTCTCCATTTATACAGATGTCTAGTCAGTTTCAAAAGACAGCGAACCTAATTTGGTATGAGATTTATGATATTGTAAAGCAAAATTGTACAGAAATTTTTGAAGAAGAAAGTAATGATCCTATGGAAAGACTACTGAGAGGAGGAAGGTAGAAAATGATAGAAAAAGTAAATCCAATGCATCCTGATAAAATAGCAGATAGAATTGCTGGTGCAATAGTAGATTTAGCATATAAGATAAATGACAACCCTAAGATTGCAGTTGAAGTGTTAATTGGACACGGCGTGTGCCATGTTATCATAGAAACAACAGAAAAACTCTATCAGGAGCCAATTGAAAAAACCATTCATCGTATCGCAGGCGATGTGAAGGCGGATATTGTGATTGTTCCTCAAGATGTATATTTGACAAACAATCAAAAGAACAAGGTGCGCTGTGGTGATAATGGTATCTTTAAGGGAGTGCCTTTAACAGATGAACAGAAGGAACTATCAAAAATATCAAGAAAAATTTATAATAAATATCCGTTTGATGGTAAGTATATCTTAGATGAAACAAGGCTGATTATTTGTCAGAGTAATGCTAAAACATCAGAGCTTAGAGAAACCTATCCCTATGCAGAAGTAAATCCACTGGGAGATTGGACTGGGGGAACTGACGTAGATACAGGAGCCACCAATAGAAAACTTGGGTCAGATATGGCAGACTCCGTAACTGGTGGAGGGCTTCATGGGAAAGACTTGTCAAAGGCCGATGTATCTATAAACATCTATGCTTTTCTAAAAGCGCAGGAGATGGGCGAAGAAGTTAAACTTTGCTGTGCGATTGGAGATAGAGAAATTGATGGTAAGCCTTATGAAGAAATTGTAAGACTTGCGAAAGAATATATAGACTCCATTGGTGGATTTGAAAAATTTGCTGAGTGGGGGCTTTTTTAATGGGAGGAGTTTATGGAAAAAGAAATGCAGTATTATCTAGCAAATGTAAGTGACCTCATTCCATATATCAGAAATGCTCGTACTCATTCAGAGAGCCAAGTAGCACAGATTGCGGCAAGCATAAAAGAGTTTGGTTTTTTATCTCCGATACTCATAGCGGAAGATAATACAATTTTAGCTGGGCATGGCAGACTTGCAGCAGCTAGGAAACTTGGGCTAACGAAAGTACCCTGCGTAAAGGAAAGCCACCTAACTGAAACTCAAAGACGGGCATATATTATTGCAGACAATAAACTATCACTTAACGCTGGCTGGGATGAAGATATACTTGCGATTGAACTTTCTGAATTACAAGGAGCAGATTTCGATTTAGACCTTTTAGGTTTTGATGAAAGTGAACTTGCCAGTATTTTTGAAGATGATAAAGAAGTAGAAGATGACGATTTTGATGTTGAAGAAGAACTAAATAAACCATGCTTTTCTAAGGCAGGGGATATTTGGACACTTGGAAGGCATAGACTTATCTGTGGTGATGCAACTAAAGAAGAAACTTACAAGCGTTTGATGGATGGAAAGAAAGCAAATCTTGTAGTAACCGATCCACCTTACAACGTAAACTATGAGGGTAGTGCAGGCAAGATAAAAAATGACAATATGAATACAGATAAGTTCTATAACTTCCTTCTTGATGCCTTTTCTAATATGGAAAAGGTGATGGCAGATGATGCCTCTATCTATGTTTTTCATGCAGACACGGAAGGCTTGAATTTTAGAAAAGTATTTAACGATGCAGGATTTTATCTATCAGGCTGTTGCATATGGAAGAAACCATCACTTGTTCTTGGCAGAAGTCCATATCAATGGCAACATGAACCATGTCTATATGGTTGGAAGAAGAAAGGAAAACATCAGTGGTATTCAGGAAGAAAAGAAACCACCATATGGGAATTTGAAAAGCCTAAGAAAAATGCAGACCATCCTACCATGAAACCTATTGCTCTACTCGCATATCCTATTTCTAACTCAAGTATGAGTAACACCCTTATACTTGATCCATTTGGTGGTAGTGGCAGCACATTAATTGCTTGTGAGCAAACAGACCGTTCTTGTTATACTATTGAACTTGATGAAAAGTTCTGTGATGTAATCGTCAAAAGATATATTGAGCAGGTTGGAACTGATAAAGATGTATCAGTGTTAAGAGATGGAAAAGAATATCTATATAGCGAGGTGACTGCTGATGAGTAAGGAATTAACTCTTGGCAGTCTTTTTGATGGAAGTGGAGGCTTTTTGCTTGGAGCAAAACTAATGGGAATTAAACCTATATGGGCATCAGAAATTGAGCCATTTCCCATCAGGGTTACCACGAAAAGAATGCCGGAAGTAAAGCACCTAGGAGATGTATCAGATATTAAAGGCTATGAAATAGAGCCGGTGGATATTATAACTTTTGGTAGTCCCTGTCAGGATATGTCCATAGCAGGGAAAAGAGCGGGACTTAACGGTTCTCGCTCTAATTTGTTTTATGAGGCAATAAGAATTATTAAAGAAATGAGGGAGAGGACGAATGGAACAAAACCAAGATACATCATTTGGGAAAATGTCCCAGGGGCATTCTCCTCAAACAAGGGAGAAGATTTTAAAAAGGTACTTAAAGAAATCTGTGAAATCAAAGGATATCAAATTGATATGCCTAGACCTAACAGGTGGCAAAATGCAGGACTTATCATGGCAGATAATTTCAGCCTCGCATGGAGGGTATTTGATGCTCAGCACTGGGGAGTCCCCCAGAGAAGAAGACGAATCTATCTTGTCTGCGATTTTAATGGAGAAAGTGCCGGAAAAATACTATTTGAGTCCGAGGGCATGTCTTGGCATCTTGAAAAGAGCAAATGCCCGTGGAAAAGAACTACCGGAGATTCTAAGACTTGCACTAGAAATGGGGTCGAAAACCTGTGCTTAAATGACCAGGGTGGTCAGAGGATGGATGTTCATGAAAATAAAAGTGGAACAATTACAGCAAGCGTAGGTAGTCATCCACCATTAGTATTCGAAAATCATGGACAGGATTCTAGATTCAAAGGTCCGATTGATATTAGTAATACACTAGGAGCAAGTCTTGGAACTGGTGGAAATAATCAACCTTTTGTAGTCGAAGATAAAGTGGATATATTTGATGTCAGAATCACGTCAGAAAACACAAAGAATCATAGAGCAAATATCTATGAAACGGATGTTGCTAGGACTATAAATACGGGTTTAAATTCACCGGATGCTAATCAAGGTGGTCTTGCTATTGTTTATTCAACAAGTAAAAATTCACATCATACTGAGGCAGTAGAAAATTTAGCGAATACTTTAGTTGCAAGCGATTATAAAGATCCTCCAGTTGTTAATGATGTGGAAGGTAAAAAATACATTGTACGAAGACTTACACCAAAGGAATGTGGAAGACTTCAAGGTTTTCCAGACGGTTGGTGCGATGGACTTGAAACAGAAAATCCTAGCAGTGAAGAATTAAAGTTTTGGTCTGAAGTCTTTGAAACATATAGAAGAGTTGTAACAAAAGCTACTAAGCCAAAAAATGAAAAACAGATAAGAAAGTGGCTTAAAAACCCTCATACTGATTCAGCCGAATATAAGATGTGGGGTAATGGTGTAGCACTTCCTAATGTCTGTTTTGTACTAGCAGGAATTGCGCATTTTTTTAATAAAGAACAGAAATGACTTGCTATTTACAGCCTTTAGAGTGATATATGTACATACCAAATTAGAGGAGGTAAAAAGCATGGAATTAAAGTATGAAATGAAAGGCGCAGAAAGAAAAAAGCTAGTTCAGGCAATTGAAGATTTAACCGGCTACAAAGCCAAATACCTGGGAATGCCAAGTGCGGCATATGAGATTGGCGCATTTACTGTGAGTAAAGAAGGAACGGTTACATCAAAGGCAGATGAAAACCTAGAAGATCTTGAAAAAATTTTAGCAGGTGATTATGGGATAGACCTTCCACAAAGGGAGACTGTGGCCACACAGGGGCTTACAGTTGCGATTCCAAGGGACAAGGTGGATTTATCCAAGTTAGAGAAAATCTTTGAAAATAAGGGCGATTTAATCAAAAAGGCACTGGAAGTTAGAAGCCTTGAAATAGAGGAAGATGAGGAAAAAGTAAGTTTTCCTTGGTTTGAAAATATCGATAACGAACATCTAATGACATATACAAAATTCATTGAAGCACTTTGTAAGATGAGTATGGATGCCAAACGCATCAACGAATCTTCCAAAGAAGTTATAAATGAAAAATATGCCTTTAGATGTTTTCTTTTAAGACTTGGTTTTATAGGCGATGAATTTAAGAAGGATAGAAAGATACTTCTTGAAAAGCTTTCTGGATCATCAGCTTTTAGAAATGGAGGTCATAAAGATGAGATTTCCAAGTAGAGAGATAGTTGAAAGCATCAGAAAAAGGTATCCGATTGGAAGTAGAGTTGAACTTGTCTTTATGGATGATATTCAGGCACCACCAGTAGGTACAAAAGGAACGGTAAGAGGTGTTGATGATATTGGTTCCATTATGGTTTATTGGGATAACGGAAGTAGCCTAAGTGTAGCTTATGGTGAAGATTCCTGCAGGAGGATTTCAGATGAACGATAAAATAAAGGAACAAATTCTTGTAATCAGAAATACAGGAATCACAAATATGTTTGATGTAATAACTGTTCAAAGAATCGCCTTTGAAATGGACTTTTATGAACTTGTAGATTTTCTTGAAACCGATAGAAAGGCTTATGTTGATTTCATTATTTATGGAAAATAAACTACATTTATCTCTAAATTTGACTTGCTATTATGTGCTTTTAGAGTGATATATAGTACTACCAAAAGCAAAGGAGATAAAGAAAATGAACAAGATGACAGAGCTAGCTAAAGAGTACAGAATACCAACGCAGGCAACACCAGAAGATTTAGAAACTAGATGGGGGTAAGGTTATAACCTTTGGAGATAGGGTGATTCTTGTAGGACACTATTATCACCCAGATGGAAATTGCTATTTTGCAGCAGTTTATGAATTCCTAGATGATGACCATACATGCGAAGGTTTTATTGGACTTAGGGAAGTCAGTGACAAAAGATTTGAAGATGATGGACATGCCATAGAGTGGGCATTGAATCAAAACTAAAAACAAGAGAGTTTCAGAGCTTAGGCTCTGTTTCTCGTAGTAGCAGCCGAGGGGCTGTATTTTTTATGCTTAGAAGGAGGGATAGTATTGGCAAAGTATAAGACAACTAAATTTAAAGAGAAGGACTCCGTTTATAATAAAGAACATGCAGATTATGCGGTAAACTTTATCGAATGTCTATCCCATACAAAAGGTACCTGGTCAGGTAAGCCATTTAAATTACTCCCTTGGCAAGAACAGATTATAAGAGATTTATTTGGTGTGATTAAGCCAAATGGCTATAGGCAGTTTAATACTGCATACATTGAAATTCCAAAGAAAATGGGAAAGAGTGAACTTGCTGCAGCAGTAGCTCTCCTTCTTTGTTGCGGGGATAATGAGGAAAGAGCAGAGGTTTATGGATGTGCTGCTGATAGACAGCAGGCAACAATTGTATTTGATGTAGCCGCTGATATGGTAAGGATGTGTCCAGCCTTAAATAAAAGAGTGAAGATACTAGCCTCGCAAAAAAGAATCGTATTTCAGCCGACAAATAGCTTTTATCAAGTGCTATCAGCTGAAGCCTACTCCAAGCATGGTTTTAATATACATGGGGTAGTATTTGACGAACTTCATACACAACCAAATAGAAAACTTTTTGATGTCATGACAAAGGGGTCAGGAGATGCCAGAACCCAGCCTTTATACTTTTTAATCACTACAGCAGGAACAGATACGCATTCAATCTGCTATGAAACGCATCAAAAGGCTAAGGATATTTTAGAAGGTAGGAAAATAGATCCTACCTTTTATCCTGTGATTTATGGAGCAGATGAAAAAGATGATTGGACAGATCCTAAGGTTTGGAAGAAAGCAAATCCATCTTTAGGGGTGACGGTTGGAATTGATAAAGTAAAGGCCGCCTGTGAATCTGCAAAGCAAAATCCTGGTGAGGAGAATTCCTTTAGACAGTTAAGACTTAACCAGTGGGTAAAACAAGCAATTAGGTGGATGCCAATGGAAAAATGGGATTCATGTTCCTTTGCAGTTAATGAAGATGAACTTGAAGGAAGAGTATGTTATGGAGGCTTAGACCTTTCCTCTACAACAGACATTACAGCCTTTGTTTTAGTCTTTCCACCGATAGATGAAGAAGATAAATTTGTGATACTTCCATATTTTTGGTTACCGGAAGAAACTCTGGAGTTAAGGGTTAAGCGAGACCATGTTCCATATGATATATGGGAAAGGCAAGGGTATATTCAGACAACAGAAGGAAATGTAGTTCACTATGGATATATAGAAAGCTTTATCGAGAAGTTAGGAGAAAGATATAACATTAGAGAAATTGCATTTGATAGGTGGGGTGCTGTTCAGATGGTGCAGAACTTAGAAAATATGGGATTTACTGTTGTTCCATTCGGACAAGGCTTTAAGGATATGTCCCCACCAACGAAAGAACTTATGAAATTAACACTAGAACAAAAAATTGCTCATGGTGGGCATCCTGTTCTTAGATGGAATATGGATAATATATTTATTAGGACAGACCCTGCAGGAAACATCAAAGCAGATAAGGAAAAATCCACAGAAAAAATTGATGGTGCGATTGCGACAATCATGGCACTTGATAGGGCAATTAGGTGTGGGAATCAAAATACAGAAAGTGTTTATGATAGTAGAGGTATTTTATTTGTCTAAAGATAAGACTTGCTTTTGTGCGTTGTTTTTTCTTTTATAACGCACAGAAGAAAGTGCCAAGTATAAATAATCGCCTAAAAACATACTATAATTAGGCGAAAGAAAGAGGGAGTGTATTTATGTAGGCATCTGTTTTTGAAATATAGATAGGGAAGAGTCATCCTTATTTCAGAAGAACTTGATTTTCTGAAATAAGATTAAGTTTAGGGAATTGATACCTCAAACTTGATAAAAATAAAAGTTTAGGGTATAATGTAATCAAAAAGGAGGGATATGGTATGTTGCACTATGAGAAAAAGCTAAAAACTAGAAATATATACCTGAATCAATTGATTGCATTTAAAGACAAAGAACCCGTAAAGGTTATAACAGGAATTAGAAGATGTGGAAAATCAAGTTTATTAAAACTAATGCAGGAATATCTTTTAAATTCTGGAGTTAAACAAGATCAGATTATTGCAATAAATTTTGAATCCCTTGAGTTTCAAGAGATGAATTACAAAGAATTATATGAATATGTAAAGAAAAAAATTCCAACTACAAAAAGGGCTTATTTATTTTTTGATGAACTTCAAAGGATAGAAAGATGGGAAGATGCTATAAATTCATTTCGAGTTGATTTTGACTGCGACATATATATAACTGGGTCCAATTCATATCTATTGTCATCGGAATACTCTACATATTTATCTGGTAGGTATGTAGAAATAAAAATGTATCCATTATCATTTAAGGAATTTATAGATTTTCATGGATATAAATTAAAGGAATATAAAACACCAATTGGGGAAAAGAGAAAAAGAGCAGTAAATGAGAATGATGAAATTGTTGAAATCAGAGACTTATTTGATGCCTATATGCGATATGGTGGTATGCCTGGGATAGCAGATGTTGGGCTTGAACAAGACAAAGCGATGACTTTACTCGATGGGGTATATTCAACTGTAGTTGTTAGAGATATCCTTGAACGTGAAAAAAGAAGAGGCTTAAGACAAATTACTGATGCAGAATTACTTAGGAAAATCATATTATTTTTAGCAGATAATATTGGAAATAATACATCTCTTAATTCGGTAAGCAATACGCTTGTATCTGAAAACATGATCCAAAATCGTGAACGACAAGGGAAACCAGCAACGCAAACTATTGCATCATATGTAGGAGCATTAAAAGAATCATATATGTTTTATGATGTTAAGAGATTTGATATAAAGGGAAAAGAGTATCTAAGAACACTTGGCAAGTATTATATAGTGGATATTGGACTAAGAAATTATTTACTTGGGTTTAGAGATAGAGACAGAGGACATTCTTTAGAGAATATAGTTTACTTTGAATTGCTAAGACGCGGGTTTGATGTGGCAATTGGAAAAATTGATAATTTAGAGGTAGATTTTATTGCTACAAGTGCAAATGAAAAAATGTATATTCAAGTAACTGAAAGCATGAAAAATGAATTGGTAAGAGAAAGAGAATTAAAATCGTTACAAAAAATCCATAATAATTATAAAAAAATGGTTATTACTTTAGATAAAGCACTTGACGATGAATATGATGGGATTCAATCTATTGATGTAATTGAATGGCTATTAAAATAAAATAATGAAAGAACATAACGATAAGCATCTACTAATTACAGTAGGTGCTTTTTTGATATAGAAAATTAGGAGGAATTTGAATGGGAATATTAAGTGGACTATTTAAAAGTCGTGATAAGCCTATAAATAGAACAAATGGAAGTGCATATAGCTTTTTAATGGGCGGTTCTTCATCTGGTAGAAGAGTTAATGAACGCTCGGCTATGCAGATGACTGCAGTATATAGTTGCGTTCGTATTTTATCTGAAGCAGTTGCAAGTTTGCCACTTCATGTGTACCTTAGGACCGACACAGGAACTGAAAAAGCAATCGAGCACCCGTTATATAAGGTGCTGCACGATGAACCAAATCCTGAAATGACAAGTTTCGTTTTTAGAGAAACTATGATGACACATTTACTCCTTTGGGGTAATGCCTATGCCCAGATTATCAGAAATGGTAAGGGTGAGGTTTTAGGTCTTTATCCACTTATGCCTGATAGGATGAAAGTGGATAGAGATGATAAGGGCAAAATATGCTATGAATATTTTGTAAGTGATTCAGATGCAGGAACGGAAAAACAAGGGATTGTTAAGTTAAATGAGTCAGATGTTCTTCATATTCCTGGACTTGGTTTTGATGGGCTTGTTGGCTATTCACCTATTGCAATGGCTAAAAATGCTATAGGCATGGCAATTGCAACAGAAGAATATGGAGCTAAGTTTTTTGCTAATGGGGCAACACCAAGTGGAATTTTAGAATATCCTGGAACAGTAAAAGATCCTGAGGCTATGAGGGAAAGCTGGTCTAAGGGTTTTTCTGGAGGAAACAGCCATAAGATAGCGATTTTGGAAGAAGGAATGAAGTACACGCCGATTTCCATTTCTCCAAATGAAGCACAGTTTTTAGAAACAAGAAAATTTCAAATCAATGAGATAGCTAGGATTTTCAGAGTACCACCTCATATGGTAGGTGACCTTGAGAAGTCTAGCTTTTCTAATATCGAGCAGCAGTCACTTGAGTTTGTGAAGTACACTCTTGATCCTTGGGTAGCAAGATGGGAGCAATCCATTGTTCGAAGGCTTTTTACTGAGGAGGAAAAGAAAAAGTACTATGTCAAATTCAATGTTGATGGACTCCTTCGTGGAGATTACCAATCAAGAATGAATGGCTATGCTATCGGAAGACAAAACGGATGGATGTCTGCCAATGATATTAGAGAATTAGAAAACCTAGATCGTATTCCAAGTGAAGATGGTGGTGATTTGTATCTCATAAATGGAAATATGCTCCCACTAAATCGTGCAGGAGCATTTGCAGGTGATGAAGGAGAGGAGGAAGAACCTAATGAAAAAGTTTTGGAAGTGGAAGAATCAAGTAATGAAAAACCAAAACGAAGAGGAAGTGATAGAACGCATCCTATTCCTTAATGGAACGATAGCTGAAGAATCTTGGTTTGATGATGATGTAACACCACAGATTTTCAAAGATGAGTTAAATAAAGGGAATGGAAACATTACTGTTTGGATTAACTCTCCAGGAGGCGACTGTGTAGCAGCAGCTCAAATCTACAATATGCTAATCGACTATAAGGGTGATGTCACAGTCAAGATTGATGGCATAGCAGCAAGTGCTGCATCTGTTATTGCAATGGCAGGAACAAAGGTTTTAATGAGTCCTGTATCCATGCTTATGATCCACAATCCTATGACTATTGCTTTTGGAAATAAGGGCGAGATGGAAAAAGTAATCTCAATGCTAGATGAAGTGAAAGAGTCAATCATCAATGCTTATGAAATTAAGACCGGACTGTCCAGAGCAAAACTATCTCATCTAATGGATTCAGAAACATGGATGGATGCTAATAAAGCGGTAGAGCTTGGTTTTGCAGATGACATCTTAAAAAGAAGTGAAGTTAATGACATGGAAATTCCACAGGTTTCTATGATGTATCAGGAGGCACAAGTAGTAAATTCACTGATGGATAAGTTAGCTACTAAATGCAAGATAGAAAATAAAGAAACAAATATAGGAATTAAGGCGGACGAATTAATGGACCGTCTTTTTTTAATGAAAAATTGGAGGTAGAAAAATGAGTAAGATTTTAGAGATGATTGAAAAACGTAATAAAGCTTGGGAAGGTGCTAAGGCATTCCTTGATAGTAAGAGAGATAAGGACGGCCTTATTTCTGAAGAAGATGCTTTGGTCTATGACGAAATGGAAAAGAAGGTCCATAATTTCAGCCTAGAGATTGAGCGTCTACAGAAGATGGAAGAGCTAGATAAAGAACTATCCAAGCCTATGTCTGATGCGATTGTAAATAGACCGATGAAGGTTGAAGAAAGACAAGAAAAGAAAGGTAGAGCAAGAGATGAGTATAAAAATGCGATGTTAAATGCTCTGCGTACGAACTTTAAGAGAGTAGAAAATGTTCTTCAAGAAGGTGTTGATGCAGATGGTGGGTATTTGGTTCCGGACGAGTACGATGACAGATTGATTGAGACGCTTGAAGAAGAAAATATTATGCGCTCTCTTGGAACAACTATCACAACAAGTGGTCAGCATAAAATCAATATTGCTATGTCAGATCCTGCAGCAGCCTGGATTGAAGAAGGTGGAGCACTTAACTTTGGCGATTCTAAGTTTGCACAGGTGCTTCTTGATGCACATAAACTTCATGTCGCAATCAAAGTAACAGAAGAACTATTATACGATAATGCATTTAAACTAGAAGACCATATCTTGACTGCTTTTGGTAAAGCACTGGCAAACGCAGAGGAAGATGCTTTTCTAAACGGTGATGGTACTGGCAAACCAACTGGTATTTTTAATAAAACGAATGGAGGAACTTATCTAAAGGACGTCACAGCAGTAAAATCTGATGATTTGATTGACCTTATCCATGCATTAAAACGTCCATATAGAAAGAATGCTACATTTATCATGAACGATAAGGCAATCGCACAGGTGAGAAAGCTTAAAGATAACAATGGTGCATATATTTGGCAGCCATCTTATCAGGATGGTGAGCCTGATAGAATTCTTGGTTATCCAGTTAAGACTTCAGCTTTTGCACCAGAAAATGCCATCGCATTTGGCGACTTTAGCTATTACAACATTGGTGATAGAGGAGCTCGTTCTTTCAAAGAACTTACTGAACTATTCGCAGGTAATGGAATGATTGGTTTTGTGGCTAAGGAGAGAGTCGATGGAAAGCTTGTATTAAAAGAGGCTGTTCAGATTCTTCCAATTAAGGCTACAACATAATTCATGGAAAGGGGTGCTAGTTATGGTTGTAAGTCTAGAAGAAATGAAAAACTATCTTAGGGTGGATACCAGTGAAGATGATAATCTTATTAGCACCCTTATCCAGTCTGCAGAGAAGATGTGCCTTGCTATTGCAAGAAAAAATGAAGAAGAAATCATCAGAGAAAACTTTGAAGAATACAAGGTAGCAGTTCTATATGGGGCTGCCTATCTTTATGAACATAGAGAAGAAGCAGACCACCATGAGTTAACAATTACGCTTAGATCTATGCTATTTGGAGCAAGAAAGGCGGGATTTTAATGAAAGTTTCACTATTAAATGAACGCATTACTATAGAAAAAAGCAAAATTGAAGTGGATAAAATAGGAAACCATAAAAATGTGTGGAGTAAATACTATTCTTGCTATGCAACTATCAGCAGTGAAAGCCCGCATGAGGAAACAAGTAGCGGTGCTATATGGGATGAAAGCAAGATTGATTTTACCATTCGCTACAGTAGAGAGGTAGCTGATATTTCATCAATAGGTTTTAGAGTAATCTTTCATAATTCTATTTATGAAATAAAGGGGATTGACCATATGAATTACAAGAAGAAAAGTATGAAACTGCACTGTAGGAGAGTGGAAAGATGAGTAATGTAAAAATAGATAGTCTCTCATCTGAAGTGATGAAGGGACTTGAAAAATATGCTGATGTTACAACTGAAAAAGTAAAAAAGGCAGTTCAAAATGCAGGAAAGACCGTGCGTGATGAAATAAGTAGCAATGCTCCAAGTGGTACAGGTAAGTATTCTAAAAGCTGGACGGTAAAAACTGTGAGAGAAACATCAAGCAGTCTGGAACTTGTCGTTCATTCTAAAAATAGATATCAGCTTACCCATCTTCTTGAGTTTGGTCATGCAAAGCGTGGTGGAGGTAGGGTATCCGCTAGGCCTCACATTGCAAACGCTGAGGAAAAAGCTATAAAGGTATTTGAAGAAGAGATAATGGAGGCGATTTCAAATGGATAAGCTACTAGAAATTATAAAGAAAATTGGACTTCCGAGTGCTTATCACCACTTTGCAGAAGGTGAATCACCTAATCCACCTTTTCTTATTTACATCTTGCCAGTAAGCGATAACTTTTCAGCGGATGGAAGGGTGTATTTTAAAGCAAATGAAGTTCATATTGAAGTTTATACAGATTACAAAAATCTAGATATAGAAAAGAAGGTAGAGGTCGTACTAGAGGAGTACGACATTTTTTATAACAAATCAGAAGTCTTTATAGAGTCTGAAAAACTCTATGAAGTCCTATATATTTTTGAAATGGAGGTAAAGACAAATGGGAAATAAGGTAAAGTATAACCTTAAAAATGTTCATGCTGCAAAGCTGAAAAAAGATACAAGTGGTGCATTTACTTACGAAAATCCAAAGGCAATTCCTGGAGCTGTCAGTATCAGTCTTGATGCTGAAGGGGAGTCTAGCCCTTTTTATGCAGATGGTATTGTGTATTTTAGATCGACTGCTAATAACGGATATAGCGGGGATTTAGAGATTGCACTTATCCCAGAGTGGTTTAGAACAGAAATTCTAAAAGAAGAACTTGATAGAAATGGTGTACTTGTAGAAAAGGCAAATGTATCTGAAACAGAAAAGTTTGCACTGTTATTCGAATTTGATGGTGATATAAATGCAATTAGACACGTTCTATATAACTGCTCAGCATCAAGACCATCTATTGAATCAGAAACTAAAGAAGATACGATTGAACCTGGAACAGAAACACTATCACTTACAGCAGATCCAAGAGAGGACGGTCTTGTAAAATCAAGAACTGGAGATACTACATCAGCAGATACTTATGCTAATTGGTATAAGAATGTGTATGTTCCACAGGCTAAAGGTGAAGCACCAAAACCTACAGGACATTAAGGAGGATTTTTATGCTAGAAAAAACAGTAAGAGTAGGAGAGGTTGATGTAAAGTTTCGTTCGTCAGCTACAATACCAAGACTATACAGAATTAAATTTAAGAGAGATATTTTCAAGGACCTGTCAAAATTAGAAAAGACATTTAAGGCAAGTGAGAGTTCATTTGAAATAGATGACCTTGAGATATTTGAAAATGTAGCCTATATTATGGCTTACCATGCAGATAGGAGTATTGCTGGAAATATTGATGATTGGCTTGATCAGTTTGAGATGTTTTCCATTTATGAGATTCTACCTGAAATACTTGAACTTTGGGGAGCAAACCTTGAGACGGAAGTTCAGTCTAAAAAAAACTTCCAAAGAGTAGCAGGGAAATGACAACAGCCCTATTTATACTAAGATGTGTGGAAATAGGGATAAGTATCTCTGAACTTGATTTACTAACCATCGGTATGGTACTTGATATTTGGACTGAAAAATCAAATGATGGAGTAAAATACAGCAAAGTTGCAGGTCAAGCTGAGTTTGATAAATTTTAGGGTTTTTGAATTTTAAAAACAATGGTATAATATACTAGATAATTTTTATGTGTTACATTAAAATTATTCTCCAACCTTGAGGCATGATTAAATGCAGGGATAATTCGATTAGCGTCGTCTTTTCGGATTCAGCTTAGAAGGTGACTTAGTGTCCGCTATCTTGTGCGTAATCATTTATACGGAATCAGGGAGAAAGGAGAAATGTTCATGGCTAAGCAAAAAGGTGTGTCTTCAAAAACTCACACAAAACAACAACTGAATGATTATGCAAATCAGAATAATCCGAACAACAAAGCTTACAGGGCTAGAATGTCAAATGATGTGATGACAAAAAAGCTAACTCGTAAGAAGGATGCAAAGCGCTGGATGAAGCGTCAAGCACAAATTGAAGCTGAATGTGGCGTAATGTATCCACTTGATTGGATGTGCTATAGCAATCCATATGATTTTGACTGATCATTATTTATGAACGAAGAGGGCATCAATCGTATTATGGCGGTTGGTGTCTTTCTTTTGCTCTTTTTGATTGATATTTTACAAAAAGGAGGTGGTCAAGTGGCCAATAGAATAAAGGGAATTACTGTTGAGATTGGTGGAGATACAACAGGTCTTGATAAAGCTTTAAAAGGTGTAAACTCTACAATTAAAAACACACAGTCGCAGCTTCGTGATGTGAATAGGCTATTAAAACTTGATCCTTCCCACGCTAAACTTCTTGCTCAAAAACAGCAGTTACTACAAAAGGAAATTGCTGAAACTAGCGAAAAGCTAAATGCCTTAAAAGAAGCAGATAAGCAGGCAAAAGTACAACTGGAAAAAGGGGAACTAGGACAAGACAAATACGATGCTCTGCAAAGAGAAATTATTGAAACAGAAAACAACCTAAAGGAACTGCAGGAAGAAGCAAAAAAAGTACCATCAGCACTATCTGCTTCTATGAAAGAAGCAGGCGATAAAATTAAAGAAGTTGGAGATAAGACCACTGAAGTTGGTAAAGGTCTATCAACTCATGTAACAGCACCTATTGTAGCGATAGGTGCTGCATCTTTATCTGCCTTTAATGAAGTTGACAGAGGAATGGATATCATTGTTCAGAAAACAGGAGCATCCGGTAAGGCTTTAAAAGAAATGCAAGATAGCATGAAAAACCTTGCCACTTCCATTCCAACAGACTTTGAAACAGCAGGTGCAGCTATAGGAGAGGTAAACACTAGATTTGGACTTACAGGTCAAAAGTTAGAGGAGCTATCTGGAAAGTTTATTAAGTTTGCACAGCTAAATAATATAGATGTATCTACTGCTATTGATAATACACAGAAGGTAATATCTGCCTTTGGACTTAAAGCTGAAGATGCAGGAGCCTTACTTGATACTATGAATGCTGTTGGACAAAGAACAGGTATCAGTATGGATACACTTGCAAAGAGCATGGTAACTAATTCTGCAGCACTTCAGCAACTTGGTTTTTCAGCATCAGATGCAGCTAATTTTCTAGGAAATGTTGAAATGTCAGGAGCAGACACATCACAGGTTATGACAGGTTTATCTAAGGCACTTTCTAATGCAACGGCAAACGGAAAGCCTATGAAAGAGGCTTTGAAAGATATACAAGATAGCATGGTTAATGCAAAATCAGATACGGAAGGACTCGATGCAGCAATTGACCTATTTGGAAAAAAGGCAGGTCCAGCAATCTATCAGGCTTGTAAAAATGGTTCTCTTTCCTTTGAAGAGCTAGGTACATCCCTAAAAGATAATTTAGGAAATGTGGATTCTACCTTTAATGAAACCTTAGACCCTATAGATAAGTTTAAGACCTCTATGAACAGTCTAAAGATTGTAGGTGCTGATGTAGGAAATTCTCTGATGACAGTCCTTCAGCCAATGCTAGAAAAATTTGCTGAAATAATGAAGTCTTTAAATGAAAAGTGGAATAGTCTATCTCCCGGTATGCAGCAGGCTATTGTAAAGATAGCACTTATTGCGGCAACGGTAGGACCGGTACTTGTTGTTATAGGAAAAGTTATTACTGCAGTTGGAACAATTACATCTGCTCTTGGGGGTCTTATTGGATTACTTGGAGGAACAGCTACAGCAACTACTGCAGTAGGTGTAGCAGGAGGAGCAAGTGCAGCAGGAACAGCAGCCGCAGGAACAGCAGCAGGTGGTGCAGCTGTAGGTTTTGGAGCTCTTAATGTTTCCCTTCTTCCAATCATAGCTATTATCGCAGCTATTATTGCAGCCGTTGTGGCTATCATAGCTATTATTAAAAATTGGGGAGCAATTACTGAATGGTTTAAAGGCTTATGGGAAAAGGTGTCAACTGCCATCATGAGTATATGGCAAGGCATCTCAGATTTCTTTAAGGGAATATGGGAAGGCCTAGTCAGCATTTTTACTACGGTATGGGAAACTATTATGAATGTATTGACTGTAGCACTCATGTTTATCGTAGAGCTAATTAAAGGATACTTTGAACTGATTACTCTGCCATTTAGGTTTATTTGGGAAAACTGTAAAGAAACTATTATGACGGTGTGGGAGGCAATTAAGACTGTTGTAAGCACTGTGCTAAACACCATCTCACAGGTTATTACAAGCATTATGAATGCCATAAAAACTGTGATAACAACTGTTTGGAACGCCATAAAAGAAGTCATTACAACAGTTATAAACGCTATTTTATCTGTGATTACTACAATTTTTAACAGCATAAAAAATGTAGTAACAAGTGTTTGGAATGCTATTAAATCAGTCATATCAACTGTGGTAGATGGAATAAAAAATAAGATTAGCACAGTCTTTGATGCAGTATCAAGCACAGTAAGTTCCATATTTAATGGAATCAAAAATACAGCAGTTTCTATTTGGAATGGAATAAAGAGTGCTATTGTTACTCCGATTGAGGAGGCTAAAAATAAAGTAAAGTCTGTAGTTGATGCGATTAAAGGGTTCTTTTCAAGTATTAGGCTAAAACTTCCTCACATCAAACTACCACATTTTAGCATCAAGGGTCATTTTTCTTTAGCCCCGCCATCTGTACCACATCTATCAATTGACTGGTATAAGAAGGCTATGAATAAACCTATGCTCTTAAATGGTGCTACTATCTTCGGTAGTAAAGGGGGTCATCTTCTTGGAGGAGGGGAGGCAGGGCCTGAAGTGATTATGGGACTTGACACACTTTCAAATATGACGGCAGGAGCAAATGGAGAACTTCTTAGTGTAATGACGAGAGTTCTTGCTATTATGGATAGATACTTCCCTCAGTTTGCAGAAACAAGCATCGTTCTTGATTCAGGAGAACTGGTTGGAGGCATTGCACCAAAGATAGATATGGAACTTTATAAATTACAAAATAGAAAGGCAAGGGGGTGGTAAGTGTGTATGGGATGAAAATTGGAGAGTTTCATAGTTATAAAGACTTTGGACTTGTTCCGACCAGCAAGCCTATTATTAACCTACCATTTCCAAAATTAGAATATCTTGATATACCCAGCATACAAGGGGAAATAGATATTACAGAAAGCCTTGGAGGAGAGGTTTTATATGATATGAGAACAGGCTCATTTGAATTTCTTGTATCAGATCCTGAAAAATGGCAAGAGGTTTATGGGAAACTTTTAAGCACTGTTCATGGGAAAAAGACCAATATTGTGCTTGATACGGAAAAAGACTATATCTATCAAGGTAGAATGTGGGTGAGTGAATTTAAATCTGATAAAAACTATTCACTTATTACTTTAGACTATAAGCTTGAGCCATACAAATATAAGATTTCTGATTTGGTAAATGGTGGAGAGATTATTCATAAACTTGAGGGCGTTGTTATTACAAATAGCAAGACTGTGATAATTCCATTTGATTCAGATATGACTATAGTTCCTGAGTTTAATAATAAAACAGAAAATATTGTGACATTAAATTTTAAAGGAAAGAAGTTCAGTATCAAAAAAGGAATAAATAGATTTCCGGAAGTAAGAGAAAGAAAAGATTTAGTGCTTTCTTTAACAGGTAACAGCACCATAGATATTTCATATAAAAGGGGGTGGTTATAGATGTATAAAATCATAATGGATGGAAATACCATATATTATCCAAGTGATGGGAAGGCAGTTCTGATTAGTTCTACACTGAATCTTGAATTAAATACGGCAGGTTCACTTAGCTTTATATGTCCGCCTGAAAATCCTTATTATGAAAAAATCTATAATAGAAAGTCTATTGTCAGTGTGTACAGAGACGAAAAAGAAATATTTATAGGGGAAGTTAGAGAACAAACAAAAGACCTGCGTGGAAATAAGAAAGTCCAGTGCGTAGGTCTTTTATCATATCTAGCTGACAGCATTCAGCCTCAGATGGAATACCATGACCAAACGCCCTATCAGTTACTTTCTAAATTTCTTAAAATCCATAATGAACAGGTGGATGAAAAGAAAAAGATAATGCTTGGAAGAGTAACTGTAACCGATTCAAATAACTCTCTATATAGATTTACTAATTATGAAACTACAATGGAAGTCATCATGACAAAAATGGTAGATAAGCTAGGTGGATATTTGAAGTTAAGAAGGGAAGAAGAGCATCTATATCTTGATTACCTAAGACTTGAAGAAATGGGAAAAGCCACAGAGCAGTCTATTGAATTTGGGGTAAATCTTCTTGATTATACGGAAGATTTATCTGCTGAAGATATCACTACAGCGATTATACCTCTTGGCAAAGAAATAGATGGAGATGAAAAGGATATTCTTAAAAAATATACGGATATTCAATCTGTAAACGACGGGAAAAACTATCTTGTTTCAAAAGAGGCAAAAGATGAATTTGGCTGGGTATGCAGAGTAATCAGATGGGATGATGTAACAGTTCCTGCAAATCTTTTAAGAAAAGGAGCAGCGTGGCTTAAGGATAATCAGTTTGAGGTGGTAGAACTAGCTTTATCTGCAGTTGACTTATCGGAGTTTGGAATACCTACAGAAACCATTGAATGTGGTGATAGAGTAAGGTGTATAGCTTATCCTTTTGGAATGGATCGAGTATTTCCAGTAATGAAACAGACTATTCCACTTCAAAAGCCTGGAGAAATAAAGGTGGTTCTAGGAAGTAATCAAGCTAAAGGTTACATCCAAAGTTCAGTAGATGTAGTAAGGCAGCTAAAAGAAGAAAGCCTTGTTACAAGAAAGATTGACAATGAAAGAGTGAAGAGTGCCATAGATAATCTAAAGGCTCAGATGAATATATCTGAAGGTGGATATAAACTAACAGAATATGATTCCTCCGGCAGATGGTTAAGAGATTTATATATGGATACGCCGGATAAAAAAACTGCTACTAAGGTGCTTCAAGTTAATATGAATGGTATCGGAGGAAGTCATAACGGATATGAAGGACCATATGCTGTTGGTATGACGCTTGATGGGATGATTTATGGTAATAGAATCATGAGCCACTCTATTGATGCTGAAAAACTATCTGTTTCATATACATCACAGGTAGAAAAACAAATCCTTGATTCAAAGACGGAGGCAATATCTGATACAGATAGGAAACTTAAAAGCTACTACACCATAAATGAGGTTAATACTAGGCTCTCAGCTACAGATAGAAAAATTGAAGCAAGCGTAGAAACTGTAAATCAGAGGTTAGAACAAAAGAATGGAAACTACTATGGAACGTATGAACCAAATAACTCAAGAGCTCCAACAAATAGCTGGAATTCAGATGTAGTCAGAAAAAGCCATGTAGGAGATTTTTTCTATGATACAACCACTGGATATGCATATAGATATATTATGAAAAAGCAGGGACTTGAGCTTAAATTTAATGCAAGCTCAAGAACAGAAAGTGAGCATTATGACTGGGTAGAAATCTTCTATGAATTTGACGGTAAGATTTATGCACTCCCAAGGTATGGTGGAACAAGTATAGCAGGTCAAATAGTTTTCATTCCATCTGATAAGTTTTTGCTCTACTGGAGGTGTGACGGTTCGGGGCATGACTATTATGGATTTAAGATTGACTACATTAAAAAAATGGATACTTATAGGGAACTTATAGGGGGTGTTTCTAGCTTACCAACTGATGCAGGAGAGATAATCAACCTTTCTGGTAGTAATTATCCTGAATCAGAACACTCACCATACAAAGATGGTACGAGAATGCTATGGAAATATTCGTCATCTGAGAGTATCAGTTCTTCTATATCATTTGAATGGGTGAGAGTAAAGGATAAGGACATACAGGCAGCTAAAGAAAAGGCAGAAACTGCAATTTCAAAAATATCTGTGGTAGAAGGCTCTATTTCCTCAATGGTTCAAAAAGGTGAGTTTGGAACATTTATGAGACAAAATTATAACAGTTTCTTACTTGGGTTTAATAGTGCAAGCAGTTATGTTCAGATAACGGCAGGAGAGATTGGTCTATATAACGGTATGATTGACTCTAGTCATAAGAGAGCTTCCTTTGACGAAAACGGAAACCATTTTTATCGTGATGGGAAGTATATAGGTAAAATTGGTACAAATGTATGGAGTGCAAACAGTTCACATAAAGGTCTAGTTTTTGATCTTGACAGTGAAGGTAAATATATGGCTTTTTCCCAACAAGAATACACAAATTCAGGAAGTTACACTACTATGTTGTGTTTCTCACGTTCAGGAAGTATCTATAGTGATTATGGTATTCATCTCGGCTGTAATTTTTATGCTCATGGGTTTAAAATCGTTGATCCACAGTGGAGAGATGGCTTTGGGGTTAATGCAACAATTAATTTTGTACAGATACTTAGTATGAACTCAAATGGGACAGTAGCAAGCTGGGGGCCAAATGGACGCATGGTATTTAAAGACGGGATTCTAATGGATTTGAATTATTATGAATAGGAGGTAAAGATGCCAGAACTGATTATTAATACAAATGAAGTAGTGATAAATGAAGGAACACTAAAAAAAGATGTAGTAAAAAAGCAGGAAGTAAAAGAAGATAAAAATATACTTCTTCTTGAAGAAATCAATCGAAAGCTGGATTTACTACTAAGAGATAAGGAGGAAGTACATGGAGAAACCAACTATTAATTACGCTCTTGCCTATCAAAAATTTAGAGGAGAGTTAAACTCACATATAGCAGCTATGCAGCAAAGAATACCTATTCCAACCTATATGGTAGAAGGAATACTTGCTGGAATACTTGCTGATGTAAGGTCAGCTGTGATAAGTGAAAACTCACTTGAAGTTGATGCGTTTAGAGAAAACCTAGATAAATACTATGAAGATAGAGAAAAAGAGCTTAATGATGAAATTCTAAAACTAAAAGCAAGAGATGAAGAAAAAGCATAGGAGGGTGACCAATGCACCGAGGAACAACACCGATCAATATATTTCGGACAGATGTGGATTTGACAAATGCATCTGTCCTTTTTATTACCTACAAACAAAATGGCAAGGTCATATTAGAAAAGAGTATTGATGAAGTGAAAATACAAAATAATATTGTATCTGTTTATCTATCTCAGAAAGACACGCTGCTTTTTATGGAGGGAATTGTGACAATCCAAATAAGAGCAAAGTTTTCTGATGGAAGTGCAATAGCATCATCTTTAATACGAATTAGCACATATGAAATTTTAAAGGATGGTGAGATTTAATGGCAGAAATTAATGCAAGCTTTAAAAGAGATGCACCGATGGATACATCTTTTGAAACGATTATCAGGGTCACAGACTCTGGTTCATCTGACTACAATAGCTTAGTCAATCAGCCAAAGATAAATGAAGTAAAGCTGATTGGAAACAGAAGTCTTGAAGAACTCGGACTTAATTCAATTACAAATATTGAACTTGAAGAATTACTTAAATAACAGGAGGAAGAAAAATGGCAACAAAATATTTAGACAACAACGGACTTTTATATGTATGGAAGAAACTAAAGGATACCTTTATAAAAAAAACAGAACTTGATGAAGTAAAGACGGCTATTCCAAAGAATGTAACAGATCTTTTGGATGCTGAAAACTATGCACTTAGATCAAGTGTTCCAACTAAGGTAGAGAACCTAGAAGATGCAGGTGATTATGCTAAGAAATCAGAAATTCCACATAGAATTGATGGGATGGAAGGTATTGAGGCTTATGCTAAAGTAGCGTCTATTCCCAAGAAAGTAGTAGAGCTTGAGGACTATGCAGACTTTGTAAAAAAAGCAGAGCTTACTGAAGAAGTCAAAGGTCTTATTGGTAATGTAAAATCTATTGAGTTTTCTGTGGTAGAAGAACTTCCAGCTAGTGGTGAAAAGGCAACTATTTATCTTGTTTCAAATGCTAAAGGGGATAATGATGCCTATGATGAATTTATCTGGCTGAATGATAAGTTTGAAAAGATTGGTACAACATCAGTAGATCTTAGCGGTTATCTTAAAGCGGTGGATATTAGTAGTATTACAAATGAAGAGATTGATGCTCTTTTTGTGTAGGTGTTCTGTATGGCTAAAAAGTTTTTAAGTAAAGAAGGGCTGGATAGATTTTATGAAAAGATAAAGTCTAAATTTGCACTACTTGATAGTCCGGTATTCAAAGGAAGACCTACTGTAGAAACTCCGGAGTTTGAAAGAACAACGGAAAGTAAGGTTGTTGTGAATAAAGAGTATATATCAAAGATGTATGACATTATCGTACAGTATATCGAATCGGAAAAGCCGGCATTTCATATACAGTTAAATATAAAGCCGAACGAATGGGAGAAATCAGAAGGTGTATTTAAGTGTAGGAGATTAAAAGAAAAAATGCAAAATGTCGAGCTTGATAAGATATCTATATTTGTTCGTATAGATACTTTAAGGCTTGAGCCAAAGAAATTAGCAGGTATTCAAAAATATCCACTAGGTATAACAAATGAGCTAGTAATTTATACAACATTGGCACCGACTTATGAATTACCGATTATAGTTGATTTATTTGCATCTATGGATATGACAATGTGGTTAGGAGGAAATTAATATGAAAGAATTTTGGAGTATGATTCAGCTTACATTTGCTGGAGTTGGAGGATGGCTAGGATATTTTTTAGGAGGGTGCGATGGACTAATACTCGCACTTCTTTTATTTGTAGTCATTGATTACATAACGGGAGTGATGTGTGCGATAACTGATAAGAAGTTATCTAGTTCTGTCGGGTTTAAGGGCATCTGTAGAAAGGTGCTTATTTTTATGCTCGTAGGAATAGCAAACATTATTGATGTTCAGATTATTAAGTCGGGAAGTGTGCTAAGAACAGCAGTTGTTTTCTTTTATCTATCAAATGAGGGACTTTCCCTTATTGAAAATGCTGCACATCTCGGACTTCCGGTACCGGATAAATTAAAAGCGGTTTTAGAACAGTTACATGATAAGGAAAGAGGAGGAAAAGACCATGAGTAACAGTAGTTTAGTAAATATGACAATGCTTAGTCCAAATCATAGTGGACATAGAAATCAGCCTATTACAAAGATAGCAATTCACCATACAGCCGGTGCGATTAGTGCAGCTACAATCGGTCAGATTTTTAGACCGACATCAAGACAGGCATCTTGTAACTACGGTATAGGAAATGATAATAAGATTGTCTTATGTGTTGATGAGGCTAATCGCTCTTGGTGTACATCGAGTTCATGGTGTGATAATAGAGCAGTTACAATCGAGGTGGCAAATTCAGCAAATGGCGGAAATTGGCCAGTAAGTGATAGGACTCTTGCCACACTGATTGATTTAGTTACAGATATTTGCAGAAGAAATGGTATTAGAAACTGTACCTATACAGGTGGAAAAGATGGAGTGCTTCAAAAGCATGAGTGGTATGCCAATACAAATTGTCCGGGGCCATATCTAGGCAGTAAATTCTCATATATTGCAAGTGAGGTAAATAAAAAACTTTCTGGAAATAGCTCATCTTCTGGTGGAGCGAGCACTTCTTCTTTGTATAGGGTTAGAAAATCATGGTCTGATGCAAAGAGTCAAAAAGGAGCCTTTAGAGATTTCGATAATGCAAAGAAGTGTGCTAATGCCAATGCGGGATATAAGGTGTTTGATGCAAGTGGAAATGAAGTATATCCAAATAAGGTTACTCAATCAAAGAGTGTAGATACCTTAGCACACGAAGTTCTAGCAGGAAATTGGGGAAATGGAAGTGACAGAGCAAACCGACTTAGAGCAGCAGGATATGATTATGATGCTGTGCAAAACAGAGTGAATGAAATCCTAAGTGGCTCATCAAAAACAAAGTCTATTGATACTATCGCAAGAGAAGTGATTAGAGGTGATTGGGGTAATGGACAAGACAGAGTAAACCGACTTAAAGCAGCAGGATATGATTATAATGCCGTACAAAAAAGAGTAAATGAACTCTTATAACTAAATAATGAAAAATTGCCTGAAGGTTGTTCCTTAAATGGAATGATCTTCAGGCTTTTTTTTATTTGAGGTTAAAAATTAGCTATTTTTCTTTGCCTGTGATATGCAGGGAGAAAATATTTTGATTTTTATCCGGAAAATCATCTTTAAAACTCCCTTAGATACTTAGAAGGGAGCAGAAACTATGAACCAAGATGAAAAGGCAAAAATTATAAAATTAAGAGAAGGAGGGCTAAGCTATACAGAAATAGCCAAGAGAATGGATATTTCTAAAAATACTATTAAAAGTTTTTGCAGACGCAATGGTATCACTGAAACAAAAAAAGATAAGGGAGATTTGGGCGTTTGTGAATTTTGCCGGAAGCCAATTTCTCAGCCTGTTGGAAGAAAGAAAAAAAGATTTTGCTCAGATAGCTGTAGAAACAAATGGTGGAATAGCCATATGGATGAGGTAGATAGAAAGGCAAGCTATGAGTGCGTCTGTAGATATTGCGATAAGACATTTTTTTCCTATGGAAATAAGAATCGAAAATACTGCAGTCATCAATGTTATATCAATGACAGATTTGGAGGTGAGGAGAATGCATGTAACTAATAGCATACCTTCTTCCATTGATGTATCCGCCCGCAAGATGACAAAGGAAGTCATGCGTAAGGATTTTGAATATGAAATAGCCCAAAAACTAACACAATCTTTGCTTGAGCAAGGACTTATTTCCACAGAAGAGTACAACAAAATCAAGGTATTGAACATAGAAAAATTTTCTCCTTTTTATAAGGATTTGATGGATATATGACTTGATAATTACAGCAAGTAGAGTGATATATAGTACTGATAAAATAAGGAGGTGAGACAATGGCAAGGATAACAAAAATTGAAGCTACAAAAAGCTTCGTGAAAGAAAGAAAAATACGTGTCGCTGCCTATACCAGAGTATCAACCAAATCCGAAGAACAGCTACTTAGTTTAGAAATACAAAAAGAACATTATGAATCTTATATTAATGCAAATACTAGCTGGGAATATGCAGGTCTTTATTATGATGAAGGAATATCTGGAACGAAGATAGAAAAGCGAGAGGGGTTGCTTGCTTTATTAAAAGACTGTGAAGATGGAAAGATTGATCGTGTGATTACAAAGTCCATCAGTAGGTTTTCACGAAACACAACGGACTGTCTTGAAATGGTAAGAAAACTTACAAGTTTAAAGGTTTTCTTATTTTTTGAGAAGGAGAATATAGATACTGAACATATGAGTTCAGAGCTTATGCTTTCTATTTTAAGCTCCATTGCTGAAAGTGAGTCAAAATCAATTTCACAAAACAGTAAGTGGTCTATAAAAAACCGTTTTAAGGCAGGAACCTTTATCATCAGCTATCCACCATATGGCTATGAAAACAAGGATGGAAAAATGAATATTGTCCCAAAGGAAGCAGATATTGTTAAAGAAATTTTTACTATGACAATTAATGGAATGGGAACCCATCTTATAGCTAGAGAGCTAAATAATAGAAGTATTCCAAGCAAGAAGGGAGCCAAATGGCATGGTACTACTGTAAGAGGGATTTTACAAAATGAGAAGTACACAGGCGATGCGATATTTCAAAAGACATATACAGACGATAATTATAACCGCCATATCAATTATGGTGAAGAAAATATGTACCTTTATAAAAACCATCACGAGCCGATTGTTAGTCATGAGATGTTTGATAAGGCAGCAGAAGTAATCAAGCAAAGAGGAAAAGAAAAAAGCATTGAAAAAGGTACTGGGAAATACCAGAGTAGATATGTATTTTCAGGAAAAATCTACTGTGGTGAATGTGGAGCAACCTTTAAGAGAAGACAGCACTACAAACCAAGTGGAGATTATGTGGCTTGGTGCTGTAATAGACATATTACAGATAAAAATGCTTGTTCAATGATGTACATTCGTGATGAGGATATAAAGATTGCATTTCTTAGAATGATTCGTAAACTGCAGACTGTACATGACCAAGTTCTGAAACCTTTTGTTATGGGTCTTAAGGGAACAAATAATAAGCAAAGACTAAAACAGGTACTAACATTGGAAGAGCAGATTGAAAAAAATGCGGAGCAGGCAACAGTTCTAACAAACCTGATGAGTTCTGGTTATATCGAGCCAGAGATTTTTCACACAGAAAATAATCGGTTGACCTTAGAAGCGGAAAGACTGGCGAGAGAAAAACAACTTATTGTAAAAAGCATTAACGGAGATTTAAGCCATTTAGATGAGGCGCAGAAACTTCTTAGACTTGCATCTAAAAAAGAAGATATCACAGAATTTAATGATGTCTTATTTCTAGAATATATTGATACGATTAAAGTTAATAACAGAAATGAAATAACTTTCGCTTTAAAATGCGGGCTGAATTTAACAGAAAGGTTGGTAAAGATATGACACATACACCATATGGATACCGCATCGAAAATGGAATAGCGGTAGTTGATGAAGTTGATGCAGAAAGAATCAAGGCTCTTTACCAAGAATACATTGATTGTAAATCCATAATAGCGGCTGCTAAGAAAGCTGGAATTGATAAGACTCATTCAGTTGTAGGTAGAATTCTGAAGAATAAAGTATATCTTGGGACAGTGTATTATCCACAGATTATTGATAAAGATATTTTTGCAAAGGTACAGGAAATCAGAGAACATAATGTGAGAAGTCAAAATCGTATAGGAATTTATAGACCTCACCCAAAAGAAGAAATCGGAGCTTTTAAGATTAAAAAGATAGAAGAAAAATATAAGGATCCATATAAGCAGGCAGAGTATGCATATGGTCAAATTGTGGAGGTAGAAAATGAATGAGAACGTAACATTGATACCTGCTAGAATACGAGCTGGTAATCGAATAACAAGGCAAGAAAATAAGCCTAAATTAAGAGTCGCAGCGTACTGCCGAGTTAGTACTGACAGCGATGAACAGGCCGGAAGTTATGAAATGCAGGTGAACCATTACACAGAATATATTGGAAGGAATAAAGAATGGGAACTTGCCGGGATATATACTGACGATGGAATTTCCGGAACT
Source organism: Parvimonas pharyngis (assembly GCF_046569675.1). Lineage (NCBI taxonomy): Bacteria > Bacillati > Bacillota > Tissierellia > Tissierellales > Peptoniphilaceae > Parvimonas > Parvimonas pharyngis. The sequence goes on along the minus strand of NZ_JBKICJ010000003.1, from coordinate 21,651 downwards.
AACATTAAAAAAAGAGAAGGATTCATAGAGATGATTGATGATTGTATGGAAGGGAAAGTCGACATGATCATTACCAAGTCCATCAGCAGGTTTGCCAGAAATACCATTGACTGCCTGAAATATGTTAGAAAGCTAAAGGAAAATAATATCGCCATCATATTTGAAAAAGAAAACATCAATACCCTAGAAGCATCTGGCGAACTGCTCCTTACTATCATGGCTTCTCTTGCACAACAAGAGTCAGCCTCTCTTTCGCAGAATATAAAGTTAGGACTACAGTTTAGATACCAACAAGGAAAGGTACAGGTCAATCATGAGCATTTCCTTGGTTATACAAAGGATGAGGGTGGAAAGCTTATCGTTAATGAAAGTGAGGCGAAGATTGTAAAACGAATTTTCAGAGAGTACCTAGAGGGTGCAAGTTTTAGGGATATAGCTATGGGGCTAGAACATGATAAGATTAAAACCGGTGGAAAAAGATATAAATGGCATATAAGCACAATTCGAGGGATACTTAGAAACGAAAAGTACATTGGTGATGCGCTTTTACAGAAGACAATAACAACAGATTTCATAGAAAAAACTAGGATAAAAAATGATGGAACAGTTCCACAGTATTATGTAAAGGATAGTCAGGAAGCAATTATACCGAGAGATATTTTTACACAGGTTCAAGAAGAAATGTTAAGAAGAGCACATATGACAAGTGGTAGAGATGGGCAAAAACGTAGGATATATTCCAGCAAATATGCACTATCCAGTATTTGCACCTGCATGAAATGTGGAGATATTTACAGGAGAATTGCATGGAATAACAGGGGTAAAAAATCAATAGTATGGCGATGCTGCACAAGAGTGGAAAATGGACCATCGGGTTGCACAGCGCCGACAGTGCCGGAGGAAGAACTTCAACAGGCTGTTATAGATGCCATGAACGCTGTCTTGGAGAGTTCTAAGGATGTGATAGATATTTTGGAAGAAAATATTTTAGAAGTTATCAGTCAAGACACTTCTGATGAAATCGAGGACATAAACAAGACCATTGCGGAAAAGCAGAAGGAACTCTTGGAATTGGTACAAGCTAAAAAAGACTATTCAAAATGTGCTGATGAAATGGAAAGACTAAGACAGAACAAACATATGCTCATGGTAAAGCATGCTCAGACAGAAGGCACTAGACAACGAATCAATGAGCTTTCAACATATGTTAAAACTCAAGATACTCAGATAGTAGAGTATGATGATAAATTGGTTAGAAGATACATCGAGGAAATAAAGGTATACGAGGATAAGTTTACGATTCGATTTAAAGCAAAGGTGGAGATTGAAGTGATAAGATAAATAATGTTGATTTGAGGCAGGACTCCGGTTCTGCCTTTTGTGATTTATGAAGTATACGAAATATGGTATAATATAATATAGTCAACAAGAATTAAAAATGTAAGATATAATAAGAATTTACATGGGGGGAATAAAGTGACAGAAAAAGAAAATACAGTTTATAAAATATTACTTACTCCTATCAAATGTGATAAAAATGTCCATAAAATTTGTTTGAAAGATAATGTTATATATAGCCCACAGCTATATAAAAGTGCTCCAGATGAAGACATGTCAGATTTTAGTGTGGGTTTCTATAAAATAGTATATAAAGACATTTTAGGAGGAAATAATGTAGAAATTTTAAATGAAGATGGGACATATAAAAATGAGAATTATATGGGAGATACTATTCATTCATTTAATTCACTTGCGAATGTGATTTTGGGTAATAGATCGCAAAAAGAACGAAGTCCAAAAGAAGAGTGGCCTAAAGAATTAATTGACTATCGGTCTAAGTATCATTGTTTAGCTAATTTTTGGGTTATTCCTATGTGTCATGGAAGAACGAGTGCAAAACTCAATCGCTATGATTCTCTAGATTCGTATTTAAACAAAGTATATTCAGGGGTTATGAAAAATACAGATGAGTATTTTCAGAAGTTTACATATGAATCTTTTTTAGAAATTCATGGTATGTCAGGGTACAAAATATCAGATAATCCATTAGAAATATATACATCAAAAGATAAGAAAGGTTGTATTGATGAAATACAACGTATATATAGTTTTTGGAATAAAAGGGCTAGTGAAATTGTAAAAAAATATAATAGTGAACTTTATGATTACTTTGATGGTCTTGGATTAATAAATGTAGTTGAGACTACGAATTAATGGTTATTACTTGGCTAAGTTGTTGTAATAAAAATGGTTATGATTATGATAAATCTAAATTTATCGTTCTGATACATTTTAACGATAACCTTACGCTATCGTTAAAAGGTTTATAGATATGTTTCCACATACATACAGGACTACCTGACATACTTAGCGTTCATTCTGTTCATGTTGAGACGGTAGCACTATTGTCCAAACTTGATGTCGATAAGCATATAGATGTTGAAATTAAGCTTGATGAGCTTGATTTGACAAGTGCTGAAAGTAAAGCGTCTTATGCACAAATTAAGGAATATATATTAGAAAAAATTTGATTTAAAGGTTTCGACACTCTATATTACACAGATTAAAAGGAAATGTGGTATTGAATTAAGGGAGCATTATAATAAATCCAAAAAAGAGAAACAGGTTATTCCACAATGCACACCGGAAAAAGAGGAAGCTATCATGGAGGCTTTAAGGCATTTTAAAATGATTTAGTAGGAATGGAAGGTATTTATGAGACTATTTTACAAAACAGAAACCGACAAGTAAATGACAAAAGAAGTCAAGGTGTTGACAATTCGCGCCATATTAAGTTATTTAAGAATCTCCTTGTATTTCATTGCCATTTCTGTTATAATAAATTATACTATCTAAAATAGAAAGGACTTAAGATGACAACTCTTATTAAACATAAACGTGTAGAATTTTCAGAACTTTTTTATGACCTAGTTTTTGTTTTTGCAATTTCAAAAGTAACTACTTTAATTGACCATCTTCATAACGGTATTTTGACTTGGAATTCTTTCCTTGATTTTTTCATGGCTGTCTTGGTTCTCACCGATTCCTGGATGATTCAAACCGTTTATACCAATCGCTATGGAAAGAACTCTTTATTTAACATAGTAATCATGTTTATCAAAATGGGACTTTTACTTTTTATAGCCAATATGATGGGACCTGATTGGCAACAATATTTTAATTATCTCTGTTGGGCTATTGGTACATTAACCCTTACCTTATTTTTTCAATATTTGGTTGAGTTTTTTAGAAAATCAACCGATGATGTTAATCGGGAAAGTATCAAAGATTTTCTATGGATAACAGGTCTAGGAAGTTTAGGAGTCTATCTAGCAGCTCTTCTTCCTATTTACGTTGGAGTCTATACCTTATTTGCTAGTATTCTGCTAACATTTATTATGCCAATTATCTTGCTTAGTAAAGATGAGCATTACCAGGTAAATTTCCCCCATTTAATCGAGCGCTTCTCCCTTCTTGTCATTATTACGTTTGGAGAGATGATTATGGAGCTAACTGACTTCTTTACAATCGAGAATTTCTCGATTTATTCGGTTCTCTATTTCATTATTACGCTTTCTCTGTTCTTGTTTTATTTTGGTCAATTCGACCATGCTATTGATGAAAATTCTGATAAAAAGGGACTATTTCTAGTTTACAGTCACTATCCTATTTTCATTGGACTTATTATGATGACTGTTTCGATGAGTTTTCTTCTGAATCCTGAAGTTAATCGTCTCTTTGCAACCAGTTTCTATTATATCGGATTTGGCCTATTTCAAGCTGCTGTCCTAGCAAATGGGCCCTATAACAAACACTATCTTAGCTATTCGAAAAGTTACTACTGTGTACAAGCGACACTCTATCTGGCTGCATTGATTCTCTCTTTAATCTTTGCTTCTAATCCTATAATAGTAGTGAGTATAACAACCATTTTAGCTCTAGCTATAGCCACTCATTTTATTTATTTTTATGTGACACAGAATAAAAAATATTCCAAATCTAACTGGGGGTTATTTTAATGAGATTATAACATAAAAAAAGCTTTGGAAACCAAGGCTTTTTTTTTGGCTCTTTGTCAACTGTAGTGGGTTGAATAAAAGCTAACTCCTGGAGAGGGCTATCGTTGTCCTTTCCAGGCTTATATTCAGAAGAACCTGAAATATTTGAAAGTCCATTAAAAACTGCATATAGAAATAAAATGGAATATACATTTGCTGATATGTATAAAGATAGCCCAGTAATGCTTGGAATGCATAAGAAGAATAGATTTTACGAAGTTGTAGATACAAAGGAATGTAACCTAGTACATAGAGATTTTGAAATAATAAGAAACGGAATTATCAACTTTGTAAGACAAAAAAATCTTCCATTTGTAAAAAAGAGAAATCATGAAGGACTTTTAAGACATTTAATCATTCGTTATGCACTAACAACTGGCGAAATAATGGTTAATATCGTAACAACAACACAAAGTGAATTTGACAAAAAAAGTTTTGTAGATATGCTTCTAGGAATGAAATTTGAATGGAAAATAAAGTCAATCGTGCATACAGAAAACGACTAACTAGCAGATGCAGTTGTTCCGTAAAAAATAAATATAATTTTTGGAAAAGAATATATAACGGAAAAAATATTTGACTTGGAATTTAAAGTAACTCCATCCAAATGTATTTGGAGCAATAAATCTATACTCAAAAGCAATTGAACTTTGTGGAGACATAGAAAATAAAGTAGTCTTTGACCTATATTCAGGAACGGGAACAATAGGTCAAATTGTAGCAAGAAAAGCAAAAGCGGTATATGGAATTGAAATCGTAGAAGAAGCAGTTGAAAGTGCAAACAAGTCTGCAAAAGAAAACGGACTAACAAATTGTACCTTTATTGCCGGAGACGTCTTAGAAGAAATTGAAAACAGAAAAGAAATGGTAGATGTAATCATCGTTGATCCACCAAGAGACGGAATAAACCAAAAAGCCTTGGAAAAAATAATCTCCTGTGGTGCAAAAACAATGGTCTACATCTCTTGCAATCCAAAAACACAAAAAAGAGACGTACAAGTGCTAATCGAAAACGGCTACGAACTAAAAACATTAAAAATCTTTAATCAATTTCCAAGAACAGTACATTGCGAGACTGTAGCTTTATTGTCCAAAATTTCGCCCACTTGCAACTATCTGTAGATATAATTAAGGAGTAAGTAGAGTATGAATTATGTGAATAGGATAGAAAATTTGATAGAGGCATTCTCTGATGAATTATTTCATAAATTGATTAATGAAAAGTGCATAGCAATTGAAGAAATTTTGACCGAATTTACAGCTTCTTCATATGAGAAAATTTCAAGAAGCATTAATTCTCGAATAAAAAATGAGGATAGTCTAGAGAAAAATTAAGAAGAAAAAATTATATTAAAATCTAGCTCTTCTTGTTTCAGAAAATCAATGCAGTCTATCGTTTCTTGGGCAAAAAGAACTCATAGACACGGCTGAACTAGAGCATTTGATGCTTTACCAAGCAGATATTTTTCAAGTGACCCGTCTCATTTCTTTAGTTGGTATTCAGCCTACTCTGATGAGTTTATTAGTCTTTAAAAAGGGTAAATTGGTTGATAAGAAAGAGGTTTAATTGGCAAGAAAAGCTTTGATACAAAGGGAAAAGAAGGCCTACCCGGTTCAAGAATACTCACGCTGTTTGGCATGCGGCCGCCCGCATTCGGTCTACCGCAAGTTTAAACTTTGTCGGATTTGTTTACGCCAGCAAGCTTACCAAGGTGTCATTCCTGGGTTGAAAAAAGCTTCTTGGTAGTGGAAAGAAAGGAAGGAAGAAAGAAATATGAAAATTAGTTACTGGTCAGATATTGCCTGTCCATTTTGTTACATTGGTGCTAGTCGGATGAAGCGTGCTATGGCAGCTGTTGGTTTACACCCGGAAGATTTGACAATGAAAGCTTACCAGCTAAATCCCAATGCGCCTTTAGAAACAAGTGAAACCATGCTCACAGAGTTTGCTTCCAGTCACGGTATGACCACTGAGCAAGCTAAAGCTCAGTTTGCACACATGGAAAGCATGGGAAATGAAGAAGGGCTTCATATTGATATAGCGGGGATTATCCCAACCAATACCTTTTCAGCTCACCGTCTTATTAAATGGTCGCAGAAGTATTTAGAAAAAAAGGATCATCAAAATTTCATTACGGCCTTGTACCATCTTTACTTTGAAGAACATGCCAATATTGCGGATCATTCTGTGTTACTAGATGTTATCAGTGAGTTCGCTCTACCACAAGAAGAGGCAGCGCAGGTACTTGCTGGAGATGCGTTTGCTGACGAAGTCAAACGCGATATCTTAGAAGCTCATAAGTCAGGCGTTCAAGGTGCACCTTTCTTTGTTCTGAACAATAAGTATGGCATTTCAGGTGCTCAGCCTTATGAATACATGTTAGAGGTATTAAAACAAATTCAAGCAGAGGAAGGAGAACAATAAAATGATAGATACCCCTTTTCAACTACTAGATAGCAATTCAGAAGATACAGGTTTAGTTTGTGGGATTGATGGCTGCAGCATAGAGTCCTCAACACAGCCGTTAGAAACTACCTCTCAACCATTAGAAAAAAGCAAAAAAGAAGTTATTAGGAGAGCAGAATGAAAAAAGAAAGAGTAGAAGCCTTGTCAGATGCTATATTGGCTATTATTGTCACAATTATGGCCTTGGAGTTACAGTTACCTAATGAATTGACCGTAGCAGGACTTAGCAGCATACTACCCATGATTTTTATTTACATTACTAGTTTTTTGCAAATCATGGCAGTCTGGATATATTATCATGAACTCTACAAATTAGTAGATCATGTCAGCTTTCATTTATTTGGAGCCAATAGTTTATGGCTTTTAGCAGCTAGTTTTGTTCCCTTAGCGACTCGAGGGGTTGGACAGAATTCCGCTAATTTTGAATTTCTCCTGTTTTACCTCATCGTTCTTGCCCTTTGGGATGTAGCTTGGATAATCATGACAGCAACGGTGATTAAGACGAGTCAAAGACAGTTATCAGCTGAAGAAAAAAAGATGCCTTATCGTTGGGCACTATTATATGGATTGCAGCTAGTGCTCATATTATTAGTTGGTTATCTTTTTCCAAATTTCACTCCTTTTGCTCCACTACTGATGATTATTAATGTTATCTATGGTTTTTTAAGCAACAAATCTTGAAAAAGACTAAAAATAATGCCTAACTAGCATCGGTTATAAAAACCAGGTCTTAAGAAAGCTTGTAAAGCATCACAATTTAGTAAACGTTAAAACCAAAGAAAATCAGGGAAGAGATAATTTGTCCGTAAATGAAATGTTTACTGTGTTTTACAAGATTGATTTAGCTCGTTGACATTGAGGACTGGTTGTTTGATGAGTTATAATGTCAGTAAGTTCTAATTTGTAGGGCTGTTTTAAATCAACTTAGTCTGTTAATATAGCCCTACAAATCTCAGTTTGTCTAGGTACTACCTTTTAACGATAACCTTATGCTATCGTTAAAAAGTTCATGGATATGTTCCCACATACGAACGTAACTGCTTGACATACTTGGTGTTCACTCAATCCATGTGGAGAGTATAGCTTTGTTGGAAAAACTTAATTAATAGAAATAGTATATTTTGATGATAAGATGTTTAAGCTAAGGATGGATTTAAATAAATCTATTGTTAAAATTTTGAAAAGAGGGAAATTATGCAAGAAATAAGAATTATCGAAACATTGACAGAGTATCAAACACTGAAAGAACAAGAAAAGTTTAGTTTGTTTTTGTTTGGTTCACAGGCTTGTGCTCCGTGCAAAGCACTTAAAGAGAAAATTACAGTTTGGAGTGGAACACATCCGCAAGTATTCACTGGCTATATATCAATAGATAATAATATCTCACTTGCAGCACAAGAAAACATTCTAGGAGCACCAGCAATACTTGTTTTCGTTGAGGGAAAAGAAGCAATACGAAAAATTGGATATTTCAGCCTTGAAGAAGTGTTTACTGCATTGGATAGATATATATCATACAGTGAATAAAGTAAGCCAAACTTATTTTGTTATAAAAGAAATTATCAGAATTAAAGGAAAAAGTTAATATCTAATAAAATATTTATTAGGGGTCGGAGGTTAATAGATGTATATATTGGAATTATATCAAAATAATTATTCAAAAGATTTAGTAGTATTTGATTCTTTAGAAGAAGGAAAAGAATTTGTATCCAAAATACCCGGATATACCAGAGAAAAAGAAGATAATATAGAATATGAATATTTTAATCCTAAAAACATACCTGATTATATGGAAATTGTCTATAATGAAAATATTGTACCACTATCCAGATTTATGTTTGACCCTGAAGAAAATGTTGAAATTATTTGGAAAGAAATTTCTAATCTATCAATCACAAAAGAAAAAATTATAGATGGATATTCAAAAATAGATGCCTATGTAATTAACAACGAAGAAGTAAAAGATTATATTGAAGAAAGAGAAAATAAATACAATAAGATAAAAGATTTCTTAGAAACAAATGGCTATGAAGTAGATAGAAGCTTTTTAGGAAGTGAAGATGGCGAAGCAATTCTATACAGAAAAAAAGAAACAACAGACTGGCACTTCCTCTGCCACTTAGACCCAGAATTTCTAGATATAGAAGGTTTAGAGGGATATGTTAAGGAAATAGTAGAGGATTTGAAAAAATAAAAATATAACTTAAACTATATTTGAGAAAAAATATATAGCTGAATAAATGTGTAAAACTACTATTTATTAAATATCATAGTAAATACAGTGAAATTTAAAGATTTAATAGTAAAAAGAGGATAGTAATTTTTTAAAATAATTTTATGAATTTAAAATTTATTCGAGTTAGTGTATTATAGACATTGAGTATTAAGATTAAAACATCTGATGTTATTATATAAGTATGTAATAAAAAGAATATTAGTGTTTAAGAACTAGTAAGAGACGAATAGGGCAGACTCCATATAACTTTAGTAAAAACCTGAAATGAGATAAAGTTTCCGTGTATGAACTTAAGCATATAACTAAATATTATGGAAGTTGCTTTTCGTGTATTCATTTATCTTTTTGTATGAAAACAGATAAAAATAAGTAATTAGTGAGGTGGTTATAGTGGATTCAGATACTAATAATACAATTGAAGATGTAAAAATTGTTGAAACTGTAAAAAGGCCTCTCGTTATATTTAAAACAGATGCTGATAAATATGGTCGTGATATAACGTTGATGAGTGATTTCTTTGATGGGTATGTTCAACAAATGGCATTATCAATCAGAGAACAATCTAACCTTGAAGTCATTCAGGATATTCCTTTTGCAAGTATAGGAATAATAAACGATGCTATACATCAAGCTGGTGTAATATTGAAGGGAAATGTGACTTTATTGCCAGATTTTGATTCCCTTCCTATGAATATCAAGGATAAACTAAATAAAGGTATTTATACTGTAGGTGAATCAAAACAAATTGATGGTAATCTACGAGCTGTTATCCTTGATGAAGAGGGTGTGCGTGTAAAGGATATTACTTTAAAAAAAGTAATGAGTAATACTGGAAATATTGAAACTATTCGTAGTATTGGAAATCAAATACAAATGCGTCAAATATATGCGAAATTAGCCGATATTCAAGAGCTTCAAACATATCAATTAGAGAAGGATAGAGACCGAGATATAATTGTCCCTTTTTTAGATGCAAGATCACTTATTTTGGAAGCAGAGCATAAACAAACAGTAGAGGAAAAAATTGCTTCGTTGAAAGCTGCAGACGATAAAATTAGAACTGCCTTGAATGCTATTTATGCTGATATTGAAACAACTACACGTTCACTTGCTAAAAGAACTAATAGAATATTTTTAGGGTTTGGAAATTCGTTGAATTCATATATGAGCTTTCTTACTAGTGACTTACAAATAGCAACAAAGTATGTTGGAGTTAGAATACAACTTTTGGAATATTTGGGAGAATCAAATATAGCAAAAGAAGTGTTACAATCATACCAACACGTTATTTATGATTTTTTGACAAAGCCAGTGACAATTAAAGGGATAACAGCTGTGAATTTGATGCATGATTACTTCCCATATACCAAGGATAATTTGAACTGTTGGCATTATTTCTCGAAAGAAATACAACCAGCTCTTGAAAAAAGCAAGAGTGCATTTTCCGTTGGTATGGATGAAACACAAAATCAAGAAATATATGTTATAACTGTGGAGAATGATGATTATGAGCAATAAAGAAAAAACTTGTATGGTGTGTGGAAGAATCATTACAGATCCAAAAAACAAAATGGGATTATGTCCCAAACATCAAAAACAAGGTAATAATATAATTGGAATAAGCGCTATTGCTGTTATTAGAATAGGCTTAAAAAAGTATGGACACAAGGTAGCAAAGGTATTTATAAAAGTGATAAAGAAATAATATTAATGGTGGTGTCTACATGGATTTATTATTAAATGACATTCTTCATTTGTCACAAGAAGAGATTAATAATAGTAAAATAGAATTTAATATGCAAGCTGGAAGTGGAGGACAACCATTTCTTGATAGATAGTTAAAACATTCTGAAGGAGATAAAGCAAACGGTATTTGCAAGGACTGTTCATATTAAGGGTGTATGGAAAGCAGAGAAACTTTTATCCAGAACAATGGGTTTTTAGTTTTGCAAGAATGCTAGAAGATGAATGGTTACTTATTTCGGTTGCACAGATAATAGATACTCCAGCCAATGATTGGGCTGATGCTCAAGCGCTTGATAGATTTGTTCCATTATTCGGAAGGCTCATCATCAAATACAAAAAAGGTAACACCTTTTCAAGATATATATTTAATTTGATTAAATATATATCTTGATGAAGGAATTGTACTAGAGGTTCTTCCCTGTGTTTATAGTGGTGAGAAGTTTGAAGGATACGACCGTGTGCATCTACAGTATCATAGATTATCTGACATTTTCAATGGTCGGATTCTCCCAACTTATTATGAAGCTTTGAAAAAGACTACAGGTGTGTATTGTCTTACGGATGCTCATACTGGAAAACTATATATTGGCTCAGCCACAGGAGAATATGGGGTGGCTCAAAGATGGGGTAATTATTTAGATTCTAAGCATGGTGGAAATAAAAAACTTATTGCACTCTATGAACAGAATGGTGCAGAGTATTTTGAGAAGTATTTTACATATACATTGTTAGAGAGTTTTGGTTTGTCGTATGATTCTGTGAAGATTATTGAAAGAGAGCAATATTGGAAACGTTACTTTGATACGATTAAGAATGGTTATAATGACAATTGATAAAAATGTTTCGAAGATATTGTTCTGTTAGATGATTGGGGCAACTTAACATTTGTATTGGTTTGACATATACGTTTTAAGGCGAAAATAGGTTTTTCAATATTCCCGTATATAGTTGTTAATTATGTTACTTGTTGGAGAACTGAGTTTTTATGATTCTTTTGCATTGTTGGAGAAGAGGCGTAAAGAAAAAATTTTTACAAAACAAAAAATGATAAATAAATAATGAATTTAAATAATTTAAAATTAATTGTCATATGTATATTAACTATAAGGATTTTAATTTAAGAAAGGCATATTATAACTATGGATTCAAATGATATTTTAAGAGTAAAATTTTATTCTGTAAAAGATTTAAGTCTAGGATTTGATACGGAGAGAATAGAAACTCTAATTAACAACTTTGTGCTAGAAGCAAAAAGAACAGATATTAACGAAATAATTGAACTTTATAATATACAACAATTTTTTAAAAATAAAATTTATTCTGAATATTGGGATAAGAATAAACTAGAGGATTATATTAAAGTTGTAAATAGTTTTAAAAGTGTGATTGGTAAGTATTTTTCAGAGATTAATATAAATAAATTGAAAAAGATAATAGAGACTATAAATTATAATTACAGAGATGATTTTTGGAAGATTATAAATGAATATAAAGTTTACGAAAAAATACCTGCAGAAATATTTATAAAAATACTTAAAAACAATCAATATATATTAAACTATATTTTAAAGTGTGATAAAATTGTAAATTATTTTTCAAAGGAAATAGTTATGTATATGGAAGAAAATCCATTTTGTGCAGAAATATTATTAAGATATTATTTAGAAAAACAAGGTAGATATACAGAAAAATTATACTTTCCATCTGATTTATCAAGTGAAAAGAGAGTGTTAATATTGGATAACTATATATCAAGTAATGTTTTAAACCCTAACTATTTAGAATTAATTCTTAAATCTAATAGTAAGAATGAATTGTTTTTGCCAGATAAATTAAAATTAAAGGCGAAACGAAAATATGAAGAACAAATGGAAGAGCTATTTAAAGGTGAAGGAGGAGTAGAATATGGTGTAAATATTTCTTTTTCTGATAGTTTAGATGAAGAAATAATATTTGAAAAAGGAAATAATAGATTGTTATCATTTTCATATAGTTCAAAATGGATAGAAGACAATTTGGATTATCCAACATTGTTGAATAATTTTATACATTTATTTGGTTATATAGATTTGCAGTGTAGATCTTCTCATGTTAATATTGAATCTCAATTGGGAATTTTCGAAAGAACTCTAGGAGTTAAAGGGATAAACGAATATATCACTGGAACAACATTTAATATTAATCAAATGCTAGCTCAACTTCAAATTATTGGATATTGTAGAGAATTAGAAAAAAACAATATTTATTTAGAGGAGATTATTAAATGGTTTTTTTGCACTTATTTAAAACAGGAATTTAATGCTGATGGATTTATTTTTAATGTATCTTCAAAAACAGCTTCATATCTTGAAAAGTGTAGGAATATTGCCGCTGAAATTGATAGCATTTTAAAACAATTTAAATTTTTTTGTGAAGATGGAGAAATTGATAAAGATCTATTACATATGTCATCAGAACATATATTTATTAAAAATATACCAAGTATGATACATAACAAGTACATTTATCCACGTGGAGACAATTACAAAAAAATAAGTCATTTATTATTTTCTGATCAATCACCAATTTATTTTATCCCTGAGTTATCAGGGAAATATAATTCTTTTTATGATTTATTAAATAAAGAAACTATATATTATGATATGTTTAATAATCATCAAAAAACTGAAATTGACTGGTTAATTGAACAAAATATTATAAAAATTGATGATAATAAAAAAATAATACCATATAATAAAAAGGTAAAGATATTAAAAGATTTATATAACCACAATGTAGCGAGTTTTTCATATTTAAAAAAATATAAGTATATACTTAAAGAATTTAAAAGTTTAGGAATGATAGAATTTTCATCTTCACTTTTTTCAAAACCAGAACAGGATTATTATAATTATCTTCTTAATAAATCTGTATTTGATAATGGTTTAGATCTTCGTAACAAATACTTGCACGGAACTCAAAAATCAGATGAATATAGTAATAATCAAGACTATTATATTTTTCTTAGAATTTTAATTCTCATAGTTATAAAAATAAATGAAGAATTTTGTTTAAAGTATCCTACAGAAAAATAAATTTTTATTTTTTAAATATTCATAGTAGTTTCAGATAATTTTTTAAGTGGAGGGAAAATAGTTGAGAAAATCATTAAAGAAAATTATTGAAGTATCAAGTTTAAATGAAAATGAGTTAGTTACATCTTTTGCTTTTGGAGAAAAAAAGTTCTGTAAATCTTCGGTATATGGAGAAAAAGTTGGAGGACGGTATGTTTTTTGTGATTTGCGTACAAAATTTGATACTAGTAAGATTGGATTAAGTAATGATATTGATTTTGCTATCAATAATATTTCTTTTATTGAAAGAACGTATCGATATTATAATGCAAATATAAAAGGTCTCGATTTAGATTATTGTAAAAGTATGCGTAAAAAATATTCTTTTAAAATTATGGAAGATTTATATTCTGTTTTATGGGATAATAAATTAGAAAAAATTAATTCTGCTGAAACACTTATTTCTACTAAACAGAATGTTGTAAAAATTTTTCCTGAACTAAGAAAAAAGCAGAGAGGTAGACAAACTGTAGATTAGGACAAATTTCGTTGTAACAAAAATTGTGACCTAGATAGATTATCTCATAGTGTTGGTATGATAGGAAATTTTATGCCAGTGCCATCTTGTGAACAAAAAATTTTGAGTACATATTTTGTGGAAAGATTTGATAAACTTTTGCAAGAAATAAAAAAATATTATAAAGAAAACAATATAGATAATAAACTTTACAAATCTTTTACAAATGACTTTATAGAATGGTTAAATCTATTTGTAGATGAAAATAAAAAGATATCTTGGGAAATATTTGTAAAAAGTAATTATTTAATGGAATCATTTGTAGATGAATTTTTTAACATTATATGTTTTGATGGTACGGCTTCTCAACTTTCAAAAATGATTTATAATAGGTCGGTTGTGATGATATGTGAGTACGAAAAAAGAATTAAAAAAATTACCGCAAAATAGTCAATTATATTTAGTGTTTTATTGTTAGGTTTTATAAAAAATTAGTGTAATAGATATCCTTTATTGTTAGTTTTAAAATATAATTTTTGATGTATTATCGAAAATTCATAGAAAAAACCATATAATAAAATAAATTTTATAAATTTTTAATATAATCTATGTAATTAGATTTCCTAAAATTTATTACTTTATTGATAATAAAATTATAAAGCTTAACTATACAAAAATATTTATAGAAAAAGGAGACGCTGAAATGTGTAATGGAAAAAATAAAGATAAAGATGAAGAACTTCTTAAATTTTTAAAATTTTCCTACTTTGGAGATTTAAATATTTCAATAGAGGTAGCTAGTAAGAGAGCATATCGTGATATGTGTCGTACATTAAGATTTGGTGTTTTACCAATAGATACTAAGGATAATATTATATCGGATTTAAAAGAATCTGTTAATGTTATTTTTAAAAAAGAAATTCCAATAATTAATGAAGGTAATATTACAAGTCCGGAAGAATTTAATTCATGGCATGAAAAAGTATGTTATTTAATTATTAAGAAATATGAGGAACATGGAATAAAGCTTACTTATGGTCAAGCACAGAAATGGCTTAATATGACTATAAAGTATTTATATATGCTTCAGGTGTATTCTTTTGATAGAGTTATTAATTGTTTACATATACCTATTGACAATTATATTTTTGTTGCAGTTGAAAAAAAACTTGGGATAAAAAGACCAGTGGATGCTTGGAGTAAATTAGATAAAACAGAGTATCTTAAGTATCAAAAAGATATTAGAGAAAGAATAGAAAAAGATAGTAATATAGATGTACCACCACTTCTTTGGGAGTTTAAAAATTGGTTAAATGAAGCAGAAAAAGAGGCACAAAAAGTTAAGAAGTAAATATTAGGGTTGTATATTTTTGTACTTAAACCTTGAATCAAAAAGGTAATTAAAATGTTAAATAAAATCAAATCACACTGGCACGAATTAAAAACAGAATATGAAAATAGATATAATAAACCATTTTTAAAAGATTTTGAAACTTCAAAAGAATATCTCGAAAAAATGAAAAGTTATCTTTTAGAAAAGCAAAGTGAATGTCCATCAAATGTTGATGTTGTTTGCACTCTTGCTTCTGTTTGTGTGGAACTTAGAGATGAGGAATTTGATTATGTTGAATTTCTACAAGACTTTTTAAATGAGTTTGAAAGTTCTTTAAGTGATAATGATAAAGCAAGAGTCTACACTAATCTTGCTTTTTGGGAGGATTTTTCTAAGGATAGTTTAATGTATTTTAATAAAGCTAAAGACTTAAATTCTCCATTTGTGGAAACTTATACAGGTCTTGGTCTTTATTATTTTAGTGAGTTTGAATTTTCTAAAGATGAAAAAAATTTAAAAATTAGTTATAATTATTTTAAAACAGCAAGAGAAATTGAAGAAAGTTATGTAACTTCTTTTAATTTTGCTGTATCTTTATTTGAACTTAAGGAATATGAAAAAGCAAATGAAATATTCTTAGGCTTACTTGAAATTTATCCTGATAGAATGCGTCTATTACTATGTTTAGCTTATTGTGAAGTGTATCTTGGAAACAAAACAAAAGCAATTTCTTATGTAGAGAAAGTAAAGCCCGGTCAAGATGTTAATTATGATTTTAATACAGATGATATTTCAGAAGACCAAATTATTGATGTCTATTATGCACTTGAAGAGTATGATATGTTTTTAAATCTTTGTGGAGATTGTGTTGAGTACTATTATACTGCAGAATGGGAAGAATATTTTTATGTTTTATGGTTAAAAAATCAAAAGGAAAAATTTTTTAGCCTTGAAGAAAAGAATCGAAAATATTTTGAAGAGGCTATAGAAGAAGCTATTGCTGATGAAGATTATGACAGTGAAAAAGAGAAACAAGAAACTATTGCTAGTTGGGAAGAGGATAAAAGAAACTTTGAAGAAATGATTTTTAGTATAAAGAGTGGAGCTTCAATACCTAAGATAAAATTGAGGTTATATCCGGAGTATTCGTGTTTTATGGTTGACTGTGTTAGACATAAATTTTAGTATTTATGTAAAAAATAATATTTTTTTAAAACTTACTTAGTTATTATAAATTTTGGTAATATGAAGTAAGTTTTTTTGTATTAAAATTGAAATATATATCTTATAAATGTCTTAAAAATATGGACTTTGTTATGACTATACATTTGTTGAATTTAAAGGCTTATTATGCAGATAGAATTATTCTAGTAAACATGACTAGCACTTGCAAATATCAATATAATATTGTATAATTAATTAAATATGGTTGTATAATTGTATTGAATAAAAAGGAATGTTTTTTTAGTTTTCTCATATATATTATGATGTTAGATGTGGGATAAAGAAAATTTTTTGAGGAGGGTTAAATGGATCGTTTTGAGATTTTAAGACAGTTAATTGATCACAAGAAACGAAAAGGCGAAGAGAAAAAGCCAATCTATGGAACGAGAAAGTTATCAGTAGGACTAGTATCATGTGTACTAGGATTTATGATGTTTTTGACACCTATAACAGCAATTGCTGAGGGTGGTCAACCAAGATCAGTCGTTAACGAAACAAAATACACAATCAGTGGAGAAACTGATGGTGTTTTAGATTATGCTAGAACAGATTACACAAAGGAAGACAGTAATGGAATACACCTTACTATAACAAAGTGGGCTAAGCTTGCGGGTTCATGGGGTGGTACAGATAAAGGTCCTTATAATGGAAGATATTTATTAAATTTCTTTGATGATGAATTCTACTCACAGATAGATTCTATAACTATTAATGGTGTTCAATTCGAGAAAGAAGCTAATGGAGCGCTTTGGAAGGTTCCAATCAACAACCAGACTGTACAGTCAGGTCTAATTGGTGTTATTACAAATACAGATGTTGTTATTAAGCTTAAGAATGGTGCTACTCTAGATAGTCTAGGAATGGCATCAAAGAGAATTGACTTTACAACTGTTTGGGTTAGATCAGACGGTAAAGCTGATAAAGCAGGATATGACAATGGATTTATACTAAAGAACAATGCTAATGTACCAGAACTTCCAAGTAATCCAAAAAATGGAAATGAATACTACTTAGGAACAGGCCTAAATGGATTAACAGGTGATGGAACAAAGTCTAAGGATGGTAATTTCTCTGGTGGGCATACAGGTAAGGCAGTAAGCTATGATGCAAAGAATAAGCTTATCAAATCAACTGTTTCATTTAAGCCTGATCAAAACTTCCTTCAGGCAAATAGCGGATGGGTTCTATATATAAACGAAGTTATACCTAAAGAACTTCTAAAGTATATTGATACTGATAATGTTAGACTTGGTGTATCTACGCCTACAGGAAAAATAACAGCATCAAATCCTATCAAACTTACAGTTGACCCTAACGGAAATGGCGTTATTTCAACTAAAGATACTCCAGAGCTAAGTATAGAAGGTGGAGATTGGAATAAGGTTACTAAGGTAAGAAATACTTTAGATTCACAGGTATTTTATGGAGCACTTGGTCAAAGAAGATCTTATACTATTGAATATAAGCTTAAGAGCAATGTTTCAAATCAAGAATTTGCAAAGGCTCTTAATGACTACATCGAAGCGAATAACAAGCAGCTAAACTTTGAGTCATGGTTAACAGCTGACTTTGTAGATTCTACAAATGCTTTTCTGGGAATCAGAAAGCCTGATGGTGGAAAGCCAAATAAGATTGTTCAGAACACATATTCTAATGCATTCCTAGAGGTACTAGATACTGATAAGGACGGTCTATATGACTTCCTAGAGGATGAAATTGAATCAGATAAGTTTAATGTTGATACCGATGGTGATGGAGTTCCTGATGGTCAAGAATTTCTAACAGATAAGACAGACATCCTAGATCCAAAGTCTTATCTAGTTGTAAAGCCAAATGTGACAACAACAGATATAGAGGCAAATAAGGCTGAGATAATTGAGGGAACAGTACCTAAGACTATATATGATAATCCTGCAGATACTACAAAGAAGCTAGAAGCTACAAATCAAAATGCAGGTAATGTTATAGTAAAGGCATATAAATATGTTGCGGATGATACAGATTATACAGCACAGCCAGTTAAGGCTCAGACAACAATTCCTTTCTCTGACTTAAAAGAAGGGAAGTTTAAGGTTAATGTACCTGCTGGAACTTTCCAGGATGGCGATAAGGTTATTTTAGTTGCTTATTCACCAGACGGAAATAATCCAATGGTTTCAAGCGAAAAAGTTAACGTTGGTGCTATTAAGGTTACATTTGACACAAATGGTGGTAAATGGGCTGACGGAACAAATACAGATAAAGTTGTTAATGCAGTAGCTGGTACTGCAACACAGCCAGAAGAACCTACAAGAGATGGATATCAATTCATGGGTTGGGCTGCAACTGCAGATGCAACAGAAGCTGATGCAAATATCCTAACAAATATTACTTCTGCTAAAGAAGTTTATGCAGTTTGGAAAGATGTTAAGGCTCCTGAAATCAATGAAATTGCTGATCAAACAGTAGTTGAGGGTAATGCAATTTCTGAAATTACTGTAACTACTGACGATCCAACAGCTACAGTAACAGTTTCTGGTCTTCCAAATGGAGTTACTTATAACAATGGAAAGATTAGTGGAACACCTTCTGTAACTGATTGGGGTCCAACTGAGGAAACAAGAGAGTTCACAGTAACTGTTGAAGCTAAGGATCCTTTAGATAATACAACTACAAAGACATTTAAGATAACGGTTCAAAGAGATACAGATAAAGATGGAAATCCAGACGTAACAGATTCAGATGATGATGGCGATGGATATTCAGATGATGATGAAAATGCAAGGGGCTCAGACCCTAAAAATGCTGGCTCAATTCCAGCTACTTATATTGGTTTAATAGAGTCTATGTCAATAGAAAATCAGGAGCAAACTGTTGTTGACAAAAAGCCAATAAAGAGAGTAAATATATATCCAGATAATATTGACTCAAATGCGAAAATTGATAGAACAAAGGTGCCATTTGGACTTACTATAGACGATTCTGATCCAGGAACTGCAATAATCTCTGGTAGCCCAAATATTACAAATTGGGGTCCAAATGAAGAATCAAGAAAGTTTGAAATACCAGTAACAGTAACAAACTCTAATGGTTCTAAGGTAACTAAGAAGGTAATAATAACAGTACTGAGAGATACTGATGGTGATGGAGATCCAGATGTAACAGATACAGATGATGATAATGACGGATATACAGATGTAGAAGAAAACAATAAGGGATCAAATCCTAAGGATGCAAATTCAGTTCCTTCTATAGTAATCAATCCAATTGCAGATCAGACTGTAGTAGAAGGTAATCCTATTGATGAAATTGAAGTAACAACAGATACACCAAATGCAACAGTAACAGTTAAGGATCTTCCTAACGGTGTAACATATAACAATGGAAAGATTAGTGGAACACCAAGCGTAACTGATTGGGGCCCAACTGAGGAAACAAGAGAGTTCACAGTAACTGTTGAAGCTAAGGATGCTACTGGAAAAACAACAACAAAGACATTTAAGATAACGGTTCAAAGAGATACAGACAGAGATGGAGATCCAGATGTAACAGATCCAGATGATGATAATGATGGAGTAACAGATGTTGAAGAAAACAATAAGGGATCAAATCCGAAAGATGCAAATTCAAGACCTGCAGCTGTAATTACACCAATAGCTCCAACAACAGTGTCAAATCAAACACAAACAGTAATTGAAGGAAATCCAATTACAAATGTAGTAGTAACACCAGGAAATAATGATGCTACAATAACAGTAGATGAAAGCAAGCTTCCAAACGGAGTTACTTACGATCCAACAACAAAGACAATTAGTGGAACACCAGTTGTAAATGACTGGGGACTTAGAGAAGAATTTAAAAACTTCGAGATTCCTGTAGTTGTTACAAATCCAGATGGTTCAAAAGTAACTAAGATTGTTGAAATCAGAGTAGAGAGAGATACAGACAGAGATGGAGATCCAGATGTAACAGATCCAGATGATGATAATGATGGATACACAGATATTGATGAAAGAGCAAAGGATTCAAATCCTAAGGATGCAAATTCAATACCTGCAGCTGTAATTACACCAATAGCTCCAACAACAGTATCAAATCCAACACAAACAGTAATTGAAGGAAATCCAATTACAAATGTAGTAGTAACACCAGGAAATAATGATGCTACTATAACAGTAGATGAAAGCAAGCTTCCAAATGGAGTTACTTATGATCCAACAACAAAGACAATTAGTGGAACACCGAATGTAAATGACTGGGGTCCAAATGAAGAAACAAGAAAGTTTGACATTCCTGTAGTTGTTACAAACCCAGATGGTTCAAAAGTAACTAAGATTGTTGAAATCACTGTTCAAAGAGATACAGACAGAGATGGAGACCCAGATGTAACAGATCCAGATGATGACAATGATGGATATACAGATGTAGAAGAAAACAATAAGGGATCAAATCCTAAGGATGCAAATTCAAGACCTGCAGCTGTAATTACACCAATAGCTCCAACAACAGTATCAAATCCAACACAAACAGTAGTTGAAGGAAATCCAATTACAAATGTAGTAGTAACACCAGGAAATAATGATGCTACTGTAACAGTAGATGAAAGCAAGCTTCCAAACGGAGTTACTTATGATCCAACAACAAAGACAATTAGTGGAACACCGAATGTAAATGACTGGGGTCCAACTGAGGAAACAAGAAAGTTTGACATTCCTGTAGTTGTTACAAACCCAGATGGTTCAAAAGTAACTAAGATTGTTGAAATCACTGTTCAAAGAGATACTGATAAAGATGGAGATCCAGATGTAACAGATCCAGATGATGACAATGACGGAGTAACAGATGTTGAAGAAAACAATAAGGGATCAAATCCTAAGGATGCAAATTCAAGACCTGCAGCTGTAATTACACCAATAGCTCCAACAACAGTATCAAATCCAACACAAACAGTAGTTGAAGGAAATCCAATTACAAATGTAGTAGTAACACCAGGAAATAATGATGCTACTGTAACAGTAGATGAAAGCAAGCTTCCAAA